>DATDFJ010000044.1:0-25202 GCA_036522675.1 Chthoniobacterales bacterium
TCACAGCGAGCCCGGTGGCCGTCCCCGCGCTGCCATTGCTCAGGGTGACAGTGAATCCGATCTGCGAACCGGCGCTCACACTGGCATCATCGGCGAGTTTGCTAATCACCACTGTGGCGCAGAGCACTTGCGTTGAAGCCATGGCTTGGCCCGAGCCATCGTTGCCGGTGGTGAAGCTGGCCGTGTTGTCATAAGTGCCGCAGCTCCCGCTCGTGGTGGTACTGACGACGTGCACTGTGGTGCTGGTGTTACCCGCCAGTGTCGTCGGGCTGTAATCCAGGGTCTGATTCGGCGGGGTGCCGTTGACCGACCACCCCGGATCAGTGTTGCCGGCATCGATTGCCCAGTTAACGCCGCCACCCGCGGGCAATGGATCGGTCACAACCAGCCCGGTCGCCGTGCCCGCGCCGCCATTGTTCAAGCTAACGGTGAAACCAATCTGTGAACCAGCGCTCACGCTGGCGGCATCGGCTACCTTGCTAATTGACGTCGTGGCGCAGAGGACCGCCTCCGAGGCCGTGGCGTCACCCGACCCATCGTTGTCGGTGGTGAAGGTGGCGGTGTTATTGTAGGTGCCGCAACTGGCGCCGGTGGTGCTGCTCACGACATGCGCCATGGTGCTGCTGTTGCCGGCCAGCGTACCTGGCAGATACGTCAGACTCTGATTCGGTGGCACCCCGGTGATCACCCAGCCGGGATCGCTGTTACCGGCGTCGATTGTCCAGTTGACAGCCGTCCCAGCGGGCAAGTTGTCCGTCACGTTCAGCCCGGTAGCCGTGCCCGCACTGCCATTGCTCAGGGTAACGGTGAACCCGATCTGCGAACCGGCGCTGACACTGGCAGCATCAGCTGTTTTGGTGATTGATACGGTAGCGCAAAGAACCGTCTCTGACGCCGTGTCCTGTCCAGACCCATCGTTGCTTGTGGTGAAGCTCGCAGTATTATCATAGGTGCCGCAACTTGCAGCCGTAGTGCTACTGACCACATGCGCTTTGGTCGCCGTGTTACCGGCCAGTGTAGTTGGGCTATAAACCAGACTCTGGTTAGGCGGCAAGCCGCTGACCGACCAGCCAGGATCAGTATTGGCGCCATCAATTGTCCAGATGACACCGGTTCCGGCCGGCAAGTTATCAGTTACACTCAGACCGGTAGCTGTGCCCGCGGTGCTATTGCTCAGCATGACCGTAAACCCGATCTGTGAACCGGCGCTTACACTGACTGCGTCAGACGTTTTGGTGATGGCGACTGTCGCGCAGAGGACTGTCTCTGAGTCTGAGGCCGCACCCGACCCGTCGTTACTGGTCGTAAAGCTGGCCGTGTTGTTATAGGTGCCGCAGCTTCCGCTCGTGGTGTTACTGACCACATGTGCCATTGTCATGGTGTTTCCGGCGAGAGTCGTCGGGGTGTAATCCAAGGTCTGGTTCGGTGGTGTGCCGTTGACCGACCAACCCGGATCCGTGTTGCCGGCGTCGATTGACCAGTTCACACCGGTCCCGGCCGGCAGGTTATCGGTGACACTTAGCCCGGTCGCGGTACCACCGGTGCTATTCGTCAAAGTCACAGTAAAGCCGATCTGTGCGCCGGCGCTTACGCTGGCGGCATCAGCCGTCTTAGTAATGGCGACCGTGGCGCAGAGAACTGTCTCTGAAGCGGTATCCTGGCCCGAGCCATCGTTACTGGTGTTAAAGGCGGCGGTATTATTATAAGTGCCGCAGCTGCTGGCGTTGGTGCTGCTGACTACGTGCGCCTTGGTGGTGGTGTTCCCGGCCAGGGTAGTTGGAGTGTAATCCAACGTTTGGCTGCCGACAGGGCCATTGACCGACCAGCCAGGGTCAGTATTGCCAGCGTCAATCGACCAATTAACACCGCCTCCGGCCGGTAGCGGGTCGGTCACGACCAATCCGGTCGCGGTCCCACTAGTGCTATTCGTCAATGTAACGGTGAAGCCGATCTGTGAACCGGCGCTGACACTGGCGGCGTCGGCCGTCTTGGTGATGCTGAGGGTGGCGCAGAGAACTGTCTCTGAGGCAGTGTCCTGGCCGGAGCCATCATTGCCGGTGGT
Organism: Chthoniobacterales bacterium; assembly: GCA_036522675.1. Lineage (GTDB taxonomy): Bacteria > Verrucomicrobiota > Verrucomicrobiia > Chthoniobacterales > UBA10450 > AV17. The sequence continues at coordinate 2,063 of DATDFJ010000044.1, forward strand.
GAAGCTGGCCGTGTTTTGATACGTGCCGCAGCTGCCACTCGTGGTGGTACTGACCACGTGCGCCTTGGTCGTGGTGTTACCAGTCAGGGTCGTTGGAGTGTAAGCCAGGGTCTGGTTCGGCGGCGAGCCGCTGACCGACCAGCCAGGGTCAGTATTGCCGGCGTCAATCGTCCAGTTAATACCTGTCCCCGCAGGCAGGTTATCGGTCACGCTCAGTCCGGTTGCTGTGCCACCAGTGCTATTGGTCAAGGTTACGGTAAATCCAATCTGCGAGCCGGAGCTAACACTGGCTGCGTCGGACGTCTTAGTGATGGCGACCGTGGCGCAGAGGACCGTCTCTGAAGCGGAGGCCGAGCCGGAGCCATCGTTGCTGGTGCTAAAGCTGGCCGTGTTATTATAGGCGCCGCAACTGCCGCTGGTGGTAGTGCTGACAACGTGCGCTTTGGTAGTTGTGTTACCTGCGAGCGTAGTTGGGGTGTAATCCAGGGTCTGATTCGGCGGTGTGCCGTTGACCACCCAACCCGGATCGCTGTTCCCGGCGTCAATCGTCCAGTTCACACCGGTGCCAGCTGGCAGGTTATCAGTCACACTCAATCCCGACGCGGTGCCAGCGGTGCTGTTATTCAGGGTGACAGTGAAGCCGATTTGCGAGCCGGCGCTTACGCTGGCGGCGTCTGCGGTTTTAGTAATGGCGACCGTGGCACAGAGGACTGTTTCCGAAGCGGAATCTGATCCAGAGCCATCGTTACTCGTGGTAAAGCTGGCGGTGTTACTATAAGAGCCGCAGCTGGCGCTACTGGTGTTACCGACAACGTGGGCTTTGGTGCTACTGTTACCTGTGAGAGTAGTCGGATTGTAATCCAACGTTTGATTAGGTGGGGTCCCATTCACCGACCATCCGGGATCAGTGTTCCCGGCGTCAATCGTCCAATTCACGCCGGCGCCGGCTGGGAGGCTATCGATGACACTCAGTCCGCTGGCTGTACCACTGGTGCTGTTGGTCAACGTAACGGTGAACCCGATTTGCGAACCCGCGCTCACGCTGGCGGCGTCTGCTGTCTTAGTGATCGATACAGTTGCGCAAAGCACCGTCTCCGACGCAGAGGCCGAGCCGGAGCCATCGTTACCGGTGGTAAAGCTCGCGGTGTTATTGTAGGTGCCGCAACTGCCGCTCGTGGTGTTACTGACTACGTGGGCTTTGCTGGTACTGTTACCCGCCAGTGTCGTCGGGCTATAGACCAGGCTCTGGTTAGGAGGTGAACCACTGACTGACCAGCCCGGATCGGTATTGCCAGCGTCGATTGTCCAGTTCACCCCGGTGCCCGCCGGCAAGTTATCGGTCACGCTGAGTCCAGTGGCCGTGCCGCCAGTGCTGTTGGTCAATGTAACAGTGAACCCAATCTGCGAACCCGCGCTCACGCTAACGGCGTCAGCCGTCTTGGTGATGCTGACTGTGGCTGGTGTCGGTGTCGGCGTTGGCGAAGGCGTCGGACTGGGTGTAGGCGAAGGCGTTGGGCTCGGTGTCGGGCTGGGACTAGGTGTGGGACTTGGGGTTGGACTTGGGCTGGGTGTCGGGCTTGGGGTTGGAGTAGGTGTAGGAGTTGGAGTAGGAGTTGGAGTTGGAGTAGGAGTTGGAGCTGCTGTAATGTTGAAGCAGGCCATGACGTCATTTAATGTCGGCGTGTTGGCAGTGTTGCTCGTGCTGAGGTAGGCTTTGTACTTCAGATAGCGATTGCCATTGAACTGAGCCAGCGAGCCGCCGCTCATAGTGTAAAAGTCGCCGGCCGTGCCGTTCGGGCCGACGAAGTTGAAAGGTCCACCTGGGCTATTGCTGGCCGCTGCCTGGAACTGAATATTCGTGCCGGACGGCAAAGCCGGGTTGGTCCACGACAGGGTTGTCCAGTTGGGAATAGAGCCGGCAACGGCCCCGCTATCTTTTGTTGAGGAAATAAAGTTGCCGGGGTTTGGGTACGTAAACGGCGTGGTGACGTAGGTGTGGAACTCTAAGTCCTTGGAACTGCCGGTCGGCGTTCCCCAACTTGCGCCGCTGTTGCTCGAAAGAAGTGATTGGCCGCCTGCGTAGAGGTTGTTCGTCGTCCTGACGACGGCATACGTTCCGGCTGAAATGGCAGCGGATGAATGCACAGTAAAGACGTAGACCGTCCCGGCTGTCACAGACGCTGGCGAATTGAAGGTGACGGTGTAGTAGACTCCTGCACCGCTGTTGAACGCCGGAATTGTTGCCGTGGCGAGCACTCCCCCGGTCGGTAGACCGCCGCTAGTCGCCTGAATGTTGATTACCTGCGACGAGGTCGTTCCGGTACAACCGCTGCAGAACAATTCGACATCCAGCTTAGTTAGCGTGCCCGACAAGGTGGGTGTAAACGTTTCGGCCCACCACGTTGTATTGCTGTAAGCGTTCCCCGATGTGCTGGAGTCGCTGACCGACACGTCTAGTTGTTCGCCGCCGGCGTGTGCCAATTTTATATCGCCCGGACTAATAGCGATATCGACGTTCGTTCCGGTGCCTGCTGTAAAGTCTCCAAAGTTCGTATCGGTAAAGCAGTTGCTCGAACTATTAGCCGTGAGAAACAGGTTCTGGACTGTAGTGCCTCCGTCAGTCACGACTACGCCGCTTACGGAAGCCGGGCTGTAACCTGCCGGACTTGCGGACACTGTGTAAGTTCCGGCGTTGATGCCAGGTATTTGATAGAACCCGCTGGCGTTGGTCGTGGCCGACAAGGTTCCAGCAAAGACAACGACGTTGCTTACCGGAGTAGTACCGGAGGTCACTGTTCCCTGAAGCGTTCCGAATCCTGTTCCGGCTGAGCCATAGACGACCGCCGCCGACGCGCCCGAATCGCTTGTCATTGGCGTAAGCGCTGTGCCGGGACAATTGTTCTTAGACCTAACAAAATAATAATAAGTGGTGTTAGCAACGCCGGTAGTATCGACGTAGCTGGTCGCAGTGAGGCCAGAGGCCAATGCCGAGCCGCCCGGGAAAACCGGTGTCGTATTGCGATAGACTGAGTAAGTCCCGTTAGTTGCATTCGTTCCCCAACCGCTTGGAGCGCTCCAGGTAACGGCTACACTCGGAGCCGTCGAAGAATTAACTGATGGAGCGCTGACCGCTGCAGGCGCCGAACAATTAATAATCGCCGACGTGCCGTTGTCTTCCCTGCGAGTTGGCGATTGCGTATCTGCGGTGGGAAAGAACGAGCGCGAGTCAGTCCACAACGGATGGACCTGGCGATTGAACGCAGTTATGCCTGAATAGTCGCCATACTGGTTACCGTTGAAACTTGGATTATCGGTGCTGTTCTCGTCCGAGTAGTTGACGTTGTTGCGCCACTGCGCGCCGTTGTCATCGACCAGAATGTTCGGCTCGAACGAGACGCCGCCATCTATCGAGCGGGCATAGACCGACTGGGTCTTACGATTGACAGGATCGATTCTTGAATCAACCCACGACATGTTGACCGAGCCATCGGATTGATCCACCGCCAGCCACGGAAAGAACTGACTCGCGCCCCAGTTGTCGTCATTTACTTTTAATCGCGTTGACCACGAAGTTCCGCCGTCGGTCGAACGAATCATGTAAACATTAAGATCCGCTCCGGTGCTGGTGCCTGAGGGAAAGTCTGTGAACGAAACATAAATATTGCCGAAGAAAGCCGAGCTAGGGTTTCGGTCTACGTCGATTGCGGCAAAGCTATTGATACCGCGTTTGTCTTGCGGAGGCGGAGTGTTATTCGAACCGAATGATTGCAAAGCAATAGTCCCCGAAATAATCACCGGGGCAGTCCAGGTGGCGCCGCCATCCGTCGATTTCGAGAAGACAGTGTTCTCGACGTTGTAGCGCGTCCAAACGGCATACACCGTCCCGTCCGGTGCGATGGCAAGGTTGCCGCCGATCGCGCCGGTGTTGCTCGAAGGTGTGACGGTACTCCACGCTACGCCGTCATCCGAGTGCGCAATTCGCTCGGCGTTTCCCTCGTCCCAAATGACATAAAAACGTCCGGGGAACGAGTGTGCCTGGCCCGATGTGTTATCGATGGCGAACATCGGCTTGTCATCGAAGCTAACGCTCGTGGTGATTCTGTTGACGACTGGGTTGCCGAATTGCGACCAGGTCTGTCCGTTGTCGGTGGAGCGCGCCAGCACGATCGCCGCACCCGCGTTTCCGGCAGCGTCTTCCGACAAAAGCATGTAGGCGGCATAGGCTCTTCCCGAGTTGTCCCACGCCAGCGTCGGGTCGCTGCCGAACCAGGCATTAGCGCCGCTAATACCGCCCGTGACCGCTGTGTGCCATGGCGCGCACTTGTATGTCCAAGTCCCGCCGCCGTCGCTCGAACCGAAGAGCGACATCGTGCCGTAGGTGTTGGCCGACCCGCCCGTTGGTGATATACATTGCGCGCTCGGGTCGCGATAGAACGTGTTCGAGTGGCCGATCACGTGTTGTGCATTGTTGGGATCAACCGCAATATTGTTTTCTCCTTGGTAGTCCTGGACGCCGTTCGCTAGGTTGATGTTGGTGCCGATCAAAGCGGCCAGCGGGCCGGGAAAAAAAACCGAAAATGCCGCATACTGCCGCCAATTGATGGTGTCCGCGTCAACAGAAGGTGAAGGTCCTGTCCTGATGATTCGCCACAAAGCACCGGCGCAATCTATTGTCGGCGGCATTTTGACCATGTGCGGGTGTTCCCGCCGATGCTTCTCAAACGTCACGGCCGGATCTTCCGCCGCCGAATTAACCAGATCGACAATCTGTTGGCTTAATATTCCACGACACTGCGGGACATCCGGAGCGTTCTGCATTGTAAGCACCGGGGCCTGGGCTGTTTGGTATTGCCCGGTTGCCTGTGCCTGGGCGAAGCCGCCTGGGTAAAAGCCGAAGGCCATCAGAGCGAGCAGCAGGCCGCCCAAACAAAAGGCAAAGCTAATCAGAATGCGGGAATCAAAAAACGCGGAACGGATGGATGATTTCTTTTTCATTGTGGAGTGGTCTTACTGCGGAACGGGTTGAGCAGCCGCGCGACTCAGCGGGAATCGCCGAATGGCCAACTGGTCAAAGGAATGGGGAGAAGTCATCAGAAGAAAATTTCGCCGCTGTTAGTCAGCTGCGTTGAATAGAGGTGTGTAAAAAAAGATGGTGGCGGACGCGCCACCAGCGATTCAAGAGAGCGCGGCGGCAGGCCGGTTCCAAAATGCGCCGGCTTGTTAGGTCACCCTGACATGATAAACCCCGCCGGGTGATCCACGAACAATTCGGGAGCAGAGAGGTAGCGACACTGCCGCCGCAAATTAAAAGATCGACAAGCAGAAGTGGAATATCACTTCTCTTTGCGAAATCGCGTGTGGGGACGCGTAACACGGCGGCGACAATAGAGGCGCGTCGCCAGCTTGTCTGTCAGGCAACCCCCCTGATTTTGTTGTCGAGGATTCCCGGGTGAAAGCGACGGGAATTTGCTACAATCGCGCCGTTTTGTAGGGGACGACCCTACCGGTGTGAGGCATGGGCGCGTTCGAAGGAATAACGATGGGCCTCGCGCACCAGCTCCCGCGCATCGTTGAGTTTCAATTTCACTTTGATGCGCGAGCGGTAGGTCTCGATCGTTTTGATGTCCAAATGCAACACTTCCGCAATGTCGCGCGTGCTGCGTCCCTGGCCTATGAGCTGTAGTACTTCCAGCTCGCGATCGCTGAGCTGTTCCAGCGGCGAGCCGGGCCTCGCCAGTGGCCGCCCAAAAAAGCGGCGGATCTTGTCGGCGGCAACCTTCTCGCTCAGGTAAACCTGGCCGCTGAGTACTTGATGAATAGCGCGCAGAAGCTCCGTTGTGGTTGCGCGTTTTTGGACGAACCCGTGGGCACCGGCGCGAATCGCCCGATCGGCATACAGCGATTCGTCATACATTGAAAACACCAGCACTCGCTGACGAGGGAAACGGGCGCGCAGGTCTTTGATCAACCCGAGTCCATGAAATTCTTTTAACGACAGGCCAGTGATAACGAGGTCCGGTCGGGTCGCGGCGATCAGTTCCATCGCCTCGTGCATATCGTCCGTCTCACCACAGACAAAGAGGCCCGGCTCGCCCGCGATTAGATGAGCCAACTGCTCACGCACGATCGGCTGATCGTCTACCAAAAGCAGACGCGCTTTTGCCGGCCCCGCAGCATTTCGCTTTTCTTTCAACATCACTGCCAGAGGTTTGCTCATGCGCTCTGGCGGGAACTGCGAACCGGCCCAGCAGCGCAGCGTTGCCTGCCGGCTCTGGCGGGCGAGTAAACCAAATTACTGCGAATTTTGTCCACAATTTTTTTGGCGGCGATTAACCCGTCGTTCGTGGATCGTTAGATCGACAATCGATCGTCGGCACGAGTAGGTTTAACTGCCTCAACAAAGACGCGCGGTGCAGCGGCTCACTCGTGTTGTTGCACCCAGCGGCTGGCCTCGAGGCGCAGTCGCGCCGAGTTTGGCAGCTTCAGTTTCTCTTTGATTCGCGTCGTATAAGTATCGACGGTCGTGGTCCCGAGGGCAAGTTGCTCGCCGATCTCGCGATTCGTTAGGCCGCGGCCGATCAATCGGAACACCTCGAGTTCGCGGTCGGCCAGCCGCTCCACCGGATCGCCCGAGGGGTCAGCGGTGCCCATCATTTTGCTCATCATCTGCGACATGAACCGTGCGTTGAAATAAATTCCGCCGCCGAGCACATGACGAATTGCCGCCATCACATCGGCCGACGCTTCATGTTTGGTAATGTAGCCGTTGGCGCCGGCGCGTACTGCCCGCTCGGCGTAGAGCGATTCCTCGTGCATCGAGAGGACGAGCACCGGCGTGGTGATGCCTTTGGCGCGCAGCTCTTTGATCAGCTCCAGACCGCTCGCGCCCTTCAACGTGATGTCAATCAAGGCGATGCTGGGCCGCGTGTGTTTAATCAATTCCAGGCCATCACGGATGTTATCGGCTTCGCCCGCCACCATTATGTCGTCGGTTTTGTCGATGAGATGCGCAAGGTGCTCGCGGAACATGCGATGGTCCTCGATGATAACGACGCTGACTGGTTTACGTCGCGGCGATTTCATCCTGTCGCGATTTCCGTTGGACCCTGCATGACACCATCGTGCCGCCGCCCTGTGGCTGCTCGATTGTTAAGTCACCGCCGCTCAGCCGGGCACGATACCGCATGATCCCGAGTCCGGTCCCTGTTTCGACGAAGCCGGAGATTCCTTGGCCATCATCCAACACGCGCAGGCTGACGAGATCGCCGTCGCCTTCGAGCGAGATCGCAATCCTGGTCGCCTTGCCGTGCTTCGTCGCATTGTTAATCGCTTCCTGCGCGATGCGGTAGAGGTGGACCGCCGTCGCCTCATCGCAATCTGCCACCGCGCCATGGAACCGGAACGTGCATGCGATTCCGCGTAACCGACTGACCGATTGCGCGAGGGCCTGAAGCGCGACGATGATGCCAACCTGATCGACCTGCGCCGGAATGAGACCGCGCGCCAAATCGCGCGTTTGCACGACCGCATCCTGCAACTGTGCGGCCAATTCGGAGGCGGCCGCAGCTTCGGCTTCCAGATTTAGCTTTTGCAGATCGTCCTGCAACGAGCGGGCGGAACAGGTGAGCGCGGCCAAATATTGGCAAAGACCATCGTGCAAATCCTGACCGATCCGCCGCTGTTCGGCCTCGCTAATCGTGACGACCTCGTGTTCGAGACGTTGCGAATGTTCCAAGAGGGCGATACGCGCCGCGGCGATGTCGCTTTTCGTTCGTAATGCGGTTGCGGCGAGCGCGACCACCAGAAAAAAACCGAAGTGCCGACCGGTCTCCCACACTGCAATCCAAGTGCGCAAATCGGGGTCGCCGCCGAACCAGTTTGCACACCACCAAATCACTCCCGAAGCGAGCGCCGTGAAGAGTCCCGCCTTTTTTCCGCAAGACCATGCGATCACGAAGATGGGACCGGCGTAAAAGGGCAACAGCCTGAACTTGTAGCTCGTTACGAGGTCGAGCTCACCGATGAGCACCAACAACGCCGCCATTTCGATAGCGATCCACCTGGGTGATTGTCTGGCGAATGCCTTTGACAATTTCATCGCGAGATCGGTCTTTGACGGGGCGGGATTTTACCAAACACGCGGGCCAGGAGACTAGGAGATTGTCGAGAAGGCTGTGGCGAGAACGGTAGCTGCTCTAGCGACAAAGCAGAAAAGGACAAATAGCGAGAGGCGTGTTAACGTGCGCTCCGCTCACGAAGAATGAATTCCCCCATCAGCCAATCGGTCGTTGATCTGCTCCTGGCGAGCGGCGTGCCCTCGCGCGATGACGCCGTGCAGCTGGCGCAAAACCTCAACGGCGGCTCATGGGTCGCGCAGGTGCTCGATTCGGGCAAAGTCGATGAGAACAGGTTCCTCAGCGCGATCGGCAACTTCTTCCGCGTGCCGGTGGAATCACTCGATGCGACCAAGATCGACCGCCAGACGTTGTCGATCTTGCCGAGCCGCTTTGTCTTTCAACACCACATTTTGCCGATCGAAGTGAAGGAAAACGCGGTCGTGCTCGCGACCTATGATCTTTTCAATTCGGTCGGCCGCCAGCTCGCCTCGCAGCTTTTGAAGAAGCCGGCCGAGTGGGTGCTCGTGCCGCGCGGCCAACTCCTGCGCGCGATGAAGACACTCTACGGCGTGGGCGCCGAGACGTTTGACGAAATTCTTAAAACCAATCGCACCTTCGAAATTCTCCAGGATGCCGAGACCGCGACCGACCTGGGCGCGGACGATCCGGAAGCTTCTGTCGTAAAGTTCGTCAACCAAATCATCCGCGAAGCGATTGCGGAGCGCGCGACCGATATTCATGTCGAACCGCTCGAGAACGATCTGCGCATCCGTTACCGGATCGATGGCATTTTGCACGAAGTCGCGGTGCCGCCGCAGTTGCGCCTGTTGCAATCGGCCATCATCTCGCGACTCAAAGTCATGGCGCACATGGACATCGCCGAGCGGCGTTTGCCGCAGGACGGCCGAATGAACCTGCACGCGAACAATCAAGAAATCGACGTGCGCGTTTCGACGATCCCGACCGTGAACGGCGAATCGATCAGTTTGCGTCTGCTCAGCCGGAGCGGTCAGCAATTCGGTTTCGCGCGGCTCGATCTGAGTCCGAAACAGGAAGAGATCATTCGCAACCTGCTCGCGCAGCCGAATGGAATCATTCTGCTCACCGGGCCGACCGGCTGCGGGAAATCGACTTCGCTTTACTGCTTTCTCTCCAGCATTAATTCCGTCCAACGCCGAATCATCACAATCGAGGAACCGGTCGAATATCGATTGCCCGGCGTTTCACAGATCGACGTGAAGCCTGAGATCGATCTCACCTTTGCCAAAGGGCTGCGTCACATTTTGCGACAGGATCCCAACGTCGTGATGGTCGGCGAGATTCGCGACGTCGAGACCGCTGATATCGCGATCCGCGCCGCGATGACCGGACACCTCGTGTTCAGCACACTGCATACAAACGATGCAGTCGGCGGCATCACGCGTCTGCTCGACATGGACGTGGAGCCGTTTCTGCTCGCCTCGGTCGTGAAATCGTTCATCGCGCAGCGGCTCGTCCGTACCATTTGCCCCGAGTGCGTCCAATTTGTCGAATACCCGCGCGATTATCTGGCCGAGATCGGTTTTCCGCTCGAGCTCGGCACCGTGTTCAAACGTGGCAGCGGCTGCGAAGCTTGCCGGCAAACGGGCTATCAAGGACGCGCCGCCATCTACGAAATCTGTGTCGTGACCGAGCCGCTGCGCAAACTCATCATGCAAAAACGCGACGGCAGTGAGCTCAAGCAATGCGCGATCGTTGAAGGCATGGAGACATTGCGCCAGGACGGTTGGCGCCGTGTCGCGCAAGGCCGGACGACGATCGAAGAAGTCGTGCGTGTTACGCAAACCGACGAAGTCATGGCGGAAACGGCCGAGGAAGCTGAACCGATGGTGGCTGCCGAGATCTCGCCCTCGGCGTAAGATCAACAATCACTCTGCGATGTCATCCCGAACCGCGGCAGACGGCGAGGGACCTTGCAACACGCCGACTCACACAAGCTAAACAGTGCGGGAAAGAATTTTTGCTGAGCTGCGATTGAAAGACTCGCCGTCTGCGCGACTCGGGATGACAGGCTGAGCGGTTAGTCTCCGCGCAAATCGCGGATCGCTTGTGCGTAGTCCGGCGCGTGAAAGATCGATGTGCCGGCGACGAGGACATTCGCGCCGTTCTCGATTGAGACCCTCGAGGTATCCGCATTGATGCCGCCGTCGACTTCGATGTCGATCTTTTGCGCGCACGACCTGCTCCATTGAGTGGCGCGCCGGACTTTTTCCATTTGATCGGCGCGAAAGGATTGACCGCCGAAGCCGGGATGCACGGTCATGATCAGCAACATGTCAATTTTGGCGAGGAACGGCTCGACGAGTTCGAACGAAGTCTCGGGATTCAAAGTCAGACCGACGCGACATCCCGCACCGCGGATTTGCTCGAGCGTTTTGCCGACGTCGTGCTTCGCTTCGGGCTCGACGTGGACAGTGATAGAGCTCGCGCCGGCTTGGATGAACCGCGGCACGTAATGATCGGCGTGCTCGATCATCAAATGCACATCGAGTGGAAGGCTCGTGTGTTTGTGTGCAAAATCGACAATCGCCGGCCCGAACGAAATATTGTCCACGAAATGGCCGTCCATAATGTCGCAATGGATCCAGTCGGCGCCGGCTTGTTCGACGCGCTCGAGTTCCGCGGCGAGGCGCGAAAAATCGGCGGCGAGGATGGAGGGCGCGACCAGAATCGACATGGAGTGATGGAGTAATGGAGTCGTGCAGTAATGGCAAATCCCAATACTCCACCGCTCCACTACTCCAGCGGAATTGCGCTTGACGGCGCGTTGGCTCGTTTCATGTTACGGCGTTTTCAGCCGGTTCGAATCGCGCTTTCGGCGCACGGTTTGCTGTGAAGTTGGACCAGAGCGCTTCCGACAGACTGAAAATCGTGCGCGAGATTGAGAGAGTAATTCATGTTTCAACGACTTTTCGGCTGGTTGTCGAGTGACATTGGGATCGACCTCGGCACCGCTAACACGCTCGTCTACGTCAAGGACCAGGGGATCGTGTTGCGCGAGCCGTCGGTGGTGGCCGTGCAGGCCGGCACTAACAAGGTCCTCGCCGTCGGTGATGAAGCCAAGCGCATGCTCGGCCGCACGCCCTCGAACATTGTCGCGGTGCGGCCATTGAAAGATGGAGTGATCGCCGATTTCGAAGTGACCGAGGCGATGCTGCGGCACTTCATTAACAAAGTGCACAACCGCCGGATGCGGGCGCGCCCGCGGGTGGTGATCGCGGTGCCGTCAGGGATTACCGAAGTGGAAAAGCGGGCCGTGCGCGAAAGCGCAACTCACGCCGGCGCACGGGAGGTGTACTTAATAGAAGAGCCGATGGCGGCGGCCATTGGAGTCGGCCTTCCCGTGCAGGATCCGGCCGGCAACATGATCATTGACATCGGGGGCGGCACCACTGAAGTCGCGCTGATTTCACTTTCTGGAATCGTCTTCAGCCGCAGCGTGCGTGTGGCGGGTGACGAGTTGGACGAAGCGATCGTGCAATACATGAAGCGCGCCTACAATTTGATGGTCGGCGAGCGCACGGCCGAGGAGATCAAGATTCGGATCGGTTCGGCTTATCCGAGCGAGAAGGAAACAAGCGTGGAAGTGAAAGGGCGCGATCTCGTCGCGGGATTGCCCAAGACGCTGATGATCACGTCGCAGGAAGTGCGCGAAGCATTGCTTGAACCAATCTCCACGATCGTCGATTCCGTCCGCATCACTCTCGAGCGTTGTCCGCCGGAACTTTCCGCCGATCTGGTGGACCGCGGCCTTGTGCTTGCCGGCGGGGGCGCGCTGCTGCGCGGGTTCGACAAGTTGTTGAGCGAAGAGACCGGTTTGCCTGTCCATGTGGCGGAGGACCCGCTCAGTGCGGTCGCCGAAGGAACAGGTAAATGCCTTAATGAACTTAAATTTTTGCGTCAGGTGGCTTCGGCAGATCGCCAGTGGCGCTGACAAAATTTCAGATTGTAGATTGCAAATTGCAGATTGGCGGCTGCGTTACTGGTTGATGCGCGGCGCACTTCGGCAGAATCAATCTGCAATTTTCGATTTGAAATCGGCAATGGCATGAGCCGCACGAACATCATCGCGCTGCTCATCTTCGGCGCGATTCTCGGATATTTTCTCAGCTTCGGTCCGGACAGCACGCGCAAATTTCAAGCTGGCATTTATCAATTGCTGGCGCCGTTTTTGAGCAGCGGTTCGGGAATTCAGAAGCAGATCACGTCTGTGCGCAGCGGCCTGAAATCGCTGGACGAACTGGAGAAAGAGAACTCGGGTTTGCGGGTGGAAAATCGCGAGCTGCGCGCGACGAACCAGGGTCTGCGCGATGTGGAGCGTGAAGTCAATCGGCTGCGACACGCGCTCAATTATCGCGAGCGCTCTGTGTTCAAGTTGTTGCCGGCCGTAGTGATTGCGCGCGATTCTTCCACTTGGTGGCGCACCATCACCATCAATCGCGGTAAGGAAGATGGCGTGGAAGGCGACATGGCGGTCGTGACCGATGAAGGTCTGGTGGGAAAGACCACCACCGTAGGCGCGAACATATCGGTCGTGCTTCTGGTGTCGGATGAAAATTGCAAGGTCGCCTCCAGCGTTGAAGGCACGCGCGAGCAGGGCATCATCTCGGGCGAGCGTGTGATCGGCGGACTGGCTCCGTCTCTTAACTTAAATTTTCTTTCCAAACAAGCCGATCTCAAACCCGGGCAGAAAGTTTATACCTCCGGTGTGGGCGGAGTTTTTCCCTCCGGGCTGCCGGTTGGCACTGTGAAAACTTTTCGCGTTCGCGAACTCGACGGCCAGGCGCAAGTGGCGCCGGCGGTCGACCTGACGCATCTCGAGGACGTCTTCATCGTCACTGGCAAGAAATGATTTTTTTTCTGCTGCTGCTGCTTTTGGTCCTGATCGCGCAGGTCGCGGAGTTTTTTATTCCGACGCTGCCGTGGCTCTACAACACGCACATTTACATCGTGCCGGTGCTGGTCTTTTACGGCGCGGTCGCGTTGCCTTTTCCCCTCATGCTGGCGGTCGCGCTTTACGCCGGAATTTTGCTCGATGCGCTGACCGTGCAAGTGATCGGGACCAAAGTTGAAATTTCAATGGGCTGGTCGATACTGCTTTACGCTGTTCTGGCGGGAATCATGCATGGCTTGAGGCCTTTGTTCGTGCGCGGCCGCTGGGAAATCCATTGCCTGCTTACCGGTCTGTGCACATCCGTGATTATACTCGCCCAATACCTGATGATCACATTCCGCCGAGGCTCGCTCTTCTTCTCCCGCGAAGTGTGGTGGCAGATCGGCGGGCCCGGGCTAATCGCCATGCTCATGGCGCCGGTTGTGTTTTGGTTTCTGCATTGGCTCAGCCGCGTCACCGGCTATTCCTATGTGAGTGAAAGGAGCGCATTCGAATGAACCAACGTCGTCTCAGCCCGCGCCTGCGCCTTCAATTTCTCGGATTGCTCATGCTGATGGGCATGGGCGCGCTCGTGCTACGCCTGTGGTGGATTCAGGTCGCGCATGGCGCCGAATGGACGGCGCAAATCCGCGGCAGTTCTCAGGCAACGGTTCGGATTCCCTCGGTGCGCGGTGAAATCAAGGACCGCAACGGTCTGCCGCTGGTGACGAACCGCGCCAGCTACGAAGTCGATTTTTATCTGCCTGACATGGTGAAAGGCTACCGCGAGCGCTTCGGTCAACCGCCGTTGAATGAGTATAGGGCCATCATTAACGGGATGCCGAAGGATGTAAAAGAACCCGACATCATCAGGATCGTGAACGACGGGGTGGTGCCGCGACTGGATGATCTCGATCTTGCCCGCGATTACAACGCCAGCCAGCTGCAGCGCCATTACCGCAACGACACCGAGGTGCCGTTTTCCTACATCAAAGACATCGATTTCCCGACCATGGCGAAGTTCTCGGAGCACGATGTCGGATTGCCCGGAGTCGATATCGCGATTAAGCCGGTGCGCTCCTATGTCTACGGCGCACTCGCCGCGCACTTGTTAGGCTACGTGGGCGCGCCCGATGACGTGAACAAGGAGGACGCGAAACGCTACACGTTTTATCAGGGCGACGTGGACGGAAAATCGAACGTCGAGAAAGCGATGGACGAATATCTGCGCGGCAAACCCGGCGTGCGTTATCTGCGCAAAAACGCCAAGGGAATCATCGAAGGTGTGCTCCGGGAAGACGCGCCGAAGCAGGGCGCGAATGTCTTCCTCACCATCGATGCGCGCATTCAGTCAATCGCGGAGGAAGCATTGCGCGCCGTGAGCCGCGCCGGCGCGGTCGTTGTCGATCCAAACAACGGGAACATTCTGGCGATGACGTCCGTGCCGTCATTCGACCCGAACACATTCATCCCGAGCATTAAGGCCAAAGATTGGAAGGCTCTGCAGAAAGATGAAGGTGATCCGCTGGTCAACCGCGCGATCAGCGCGCTGCCGCCCGGCTCGACATTCAAGCTGATTACGGCGCTGGCCGGTCTGCGTGGCACGAAAGATCTCACCGGCGCCAGATACAGTTGCGGTGGCGGTGTCAGTTACGGCGATCACTTCTTTCGATGTTGGGTCGCCGAAAAACATTACACGCATGGGACCATCGGACTGGCCGATGCCATCAAAGTCTCGTGCGATTCCTTCTTCTATCAGTACGGCAACGCCGCTGGCATTCAGTCGATTGACCACATCGGCAAGATGCTGGGCATCGGCGAAGAATCCGGCTTACAACTGTCAGGCGAACAAAGCGGCAATATGCCGGGACCAGAATGGATGCAAATTCATCATCCGCAGGAAAGATGGTCGCAGGCGCAGACCGCTAATGTTTCCATCGGCCAAGGCTACACGCTTGTTTCGCCGCTGCAGTTGGGCATGGCTTATGCGACGATCGCCAATGGCGGCACCTGCTACTATCCGCGATTGGTCGACAAAGTTTTGAACCAGGATGGTACGCCGGTGCTTGACGAGCACGGAAAAATTGCCGTACCGCCAACGCCGCGGGTGCGCTCGGATTTGCGCCGGGAGGTTACAGCTCAGAAAATCGAATTGGTGCGCAAAGGACTTTGGAAAGTCGTTAATGAAGACGGCGGTACTGGTGGGAGGGCGCGGTTGAAAGATTGGGTGGTGGCTGGCAAAACCGGCACCGCTCAGGCCAGCTTCCACGGTAAGGAGGAAAACGTGGCGTGGTTTGCCTGTTTCGCGCCATTCGAAAATCCGAAGTATGTCGTGGTCGTGATGGTACAGGGTGCCTCTGGGCATGGCGGCGAGGTCGCGGGGCCGATCGCGACACGTATTCTGGAGCGCACCCTTGCGCAGGATGAAAACAAGTTCGACATGCAGGTCGCCTGGCTCGCGCCCGCGCATCATCCGAACCCGCTCCAGTTGATCAAGGCAGTGACTTATCACGACGCCGGAGGCAATCTCGGCAACACCGACGAAGAAGGCGCCGATGAAAGTCAGGCTTCCGACGCGCAGATGGCGAGCTCAAGCGCGTCTCCCGATGTCGAGCCGGAAGCAGACACCGAAGGGCAAGTGCAGAGAGCGCGGCTGCCACGCGCTGTGCCCGTCGCCGCCCCGGCGCCAGCGCGACGAAACTTTTTTGAACGCCTTTTTGGAATCCGGCGCGCACCGGCGCAAGCAACTCCGCCGCCTGTGCGTCGCCCCACTACCCGATGAACTTTCGCTCAGATATCCAATCGCCGCGTCTCGCGATGGCTCCGGTTCTGATCGAGCAACCTTTTCAGTTTTATGATCGACAAAGTCCGAAAGATTTTAGGTTTCACCTCACGCAAGACCGGCAACAAGCTGATCGTCAGCGTGGAAAAATTGGAGCGCCGGGTTGCGCTCCTGGAGAACGGCCAACTCGAAGAATATAGCGTCGAGCGTAGCGGCTCGCGCAACATCGTCGGCAGCGTTTACAAGGGCAAAGTCAAGAACATCGAGATGGGCCTGAAGGCCATGTTCGTCGACATCGGCCTGGATAAAAACGCATTCCTCCATTTTTGGGACGCCATTCCAGCCGCGCTCGACAGCGGGATCGAAGAAATCGATCGGCCGTCGAAAAAGCAGAGAAAGCGGATCACGGCCAAGGACATTCCGAACATTTATCCAGTCGGCTCGGACGTCATCGTCCAGGTCACCAAGGGCCCAATCGGTACGAAAGGTCCGCGCGTCACCACGAATTTAAGTTTCGCCGGCCGCTATCTCGTGTTGATGCCCTTTAGCGATCGCAGCGGTATCTCGCGCAAAATCGAAGATCCAAAAGAACGCGACCGGCTTCGGAAAATTCTGCGCCAGCTCGATATCCCGGACGGCATCGGCGTGATCATCCGAACGGTCGGCGAAGGCCAGCGCGCCAGATATTTTGTTCGTGACCTGCGCTTTCTGCTCGACCAGTGGGCGAAGGTCGAAGAACAGATCCGCGAAAATCCGGCGCCCAGCCTTGTGTTTGAAGAACCGGACCTCGTCGAGCGCACGGTGCGCGATTTTCTCACCGAAGAAATCGACGAAGTCATTTGCGACGATCGCGCCGGGACCGATCGGATGATGGACATGGTCGGCCAAATCTCACGACGCGCCCGGAACCGGATTCGCTTCTACGAAGGCACGACGCCCATCTTCGACACCTATGGCGTGCAAAAACAAGTCGATGACGCGTTTCATCGACAAGTGTGGCTGAAGTGCGGCGGCTACATCGTGATCGATGAGACCGAGGCGCTCGTCGCCATCGACGTCAACACCGGCCGTAACAAAGGCGGACGCGACGTGGACAAAACCATTCTCCAAACCAATCTCGAAGCAGCAGCGGAAATCGCGCGACAATTGCGGCTGCGCAATATCGGTGGCCTCATCATCGGCGATTTCATCGACATGAAGAGCCGCAAAGATCAGCAGATGGTTTACAACCTGATGAAGGAGCGGCTCAAACGCGATAAAGCCAAGACCTACGTGCTGCCGATTTCGTCTCTCGGTTTGATGGAAATGACGCGGCAGCGTGCCCAGGAAAGTTTGAGCGACACGATTTACGAAAACTGTCCCTACTGCGGTGGACACGGCGTTGTGAAAACGTCAATGACCACGAGCGTCGAACTGCATCGCACGCTCAACACCGTTATGCGCAAATATCAGGACAGCATCCACGATATTCGCATCATTCTGAATCCCGACGTCCTAAAACGCCTCAGGGAAGAAGATGAAGATTCGCTCGTTGAATTGGAGCGACGTTATGCCGGCCGCTTGATGTTTCGCGGAGATCCCACGTATCATCACGAAAAATTCCTTATCACCGATGCCAACACCGGCACGGAGCTAAAACCCTGAAAAACGCAACTCGCACTTGATCTCGGGGTTTTTTTGGCTAAAACGGCGACATCCGGGCAAAACCGGGGTTGCGTTTCGAAAAGCGGGGCGCCTGTGCCGGCGTAAGCTGGAGCGGGAACAACTTTAACCAAAAACAACAAGAGGAGAAACAGATGAAAAGGTTATCGCTCGTCGCGAGCATCATCATCGGGTCAGCGTCGATCACTTTTGCCGGGCCATACACCTACTCGGGCAAAGAGATGGCGGCCGCACCCGCACCATGTCCGCAGTGGTACGCCGACTACGAATGGAATGTCGATCTTTGGGGCACGTACGTGTTTACCGACACCGATTGGTTTAACGACAAATATCTGGAGACCGATCACGCCTGGGGCGGCGGCATCGATTTCAAATATTTCTTCATGCGCTACTTCGGCATCGGTTTCGAAGGCTGGGTCGTCGATGCCAATCAGGCGCACACACGCACGTTTATCGATTTCAGTGACAACCAGTTCATTCAGGACACTCAACGTGAGCGCAATGCCATTGGATCGGTGCTCGGCACGTTCACGTTGCGTTATCCAATCCCCTGCACCCGGTTCTCGCCGTATGTGTTTGCCGGCGGCGGCGGCATCTTTGGCGGCGGACAACGACCACAAAACCTGGCCGAGGTGGAAGCCGGCGAAGGCTTCGACATCATCCGGACACATGGCATTTCCAGCGGAGAGACCGAGGCGATCGGTCAATTCGGCGGCGGCATGGAAATCCGGCTCACTCCGCACATTGGCTGGATGGCCGACTTTAGCTGGAACGTAGTTGATGGACCGGAGAACAACTTTGGCATGGTCCGCAGCGGATTGACCTTCGCGTTCTAGACGCGGGAATCTTTTCAAACGGCGGAACCGATCTTCGGTTCCGCCGTTTTTGCTTTGTAGCCGAGCGCATGTGGTGCGTCAGACGGGCAGTAGGGCCGCAGCTGCAGGTTGCCAATGCTGGTTTAAGCCCCGAAATTAGTTCCATGTCCTTCGCCGAGACACTTGATAGTCTGCCGCTCGAAAAATCCCCACTCGTGCGGCGATTCGAAGAGTTAATCGCGCCGAAATCGGATTCCGCGCTCGAACTCATGGCGCAGACGGCGCACGCGGTCACGCTGCAAAACTTCGGCTGCACGATGCGCTTGTTCGCGCCGCTTTACCTTTCCAACGAATGCATCAACAACTGCCGCTACTGCGGTTTCTCGCGCGATAATCCCATCCTGCGTGTCACCCTTAGCGTCGATGAAGTCGTCGTCGAAGCGCGCCATCTCGCGCGGCAGGGTTTTCGTCAGATCCTGCTCGTTGCCGGCGAACATCCGAAGTTTGTCAGTTGCGATTATTTGGCTCGATGCGTCCGCGCGCTCGCGCCGGATTTTTCTTCGATCTCAATCGAAGTCGGTCCGATGGAAACGCCCGACTACGTGCCGGTCGTCAACGCCGGCGCGGACGGTCTGGTCGTTTACCAGGAGACCTATAACCGCGCCGTTTACTCCGAGCTGCACACCTCCGGTCCGAAACGCGATTTCAATTTCCGCCTCGATTGCGTCGAGCGCGGTTACGCTGCCGGTTTCCGGCGGCTCGGTATCGGTGTGCTCATCGGTTTAACACGTTGGCAAGACGACGCCGTTGCCCTCGCCGCGCACCTCGAGTACTTGCTGAAACGTTGCTGGCAGGCGCAGATCACTGTCAGCGTGCCGCGACTGCGTCCGGCCGCGGGCGGTTTTCGTGGGCTGTTTTCGATGAACGATCGCGAGCTTGCCCAACTCGTGTGCGCGTTGCGCATTGCGTTTCCGCAGGTCGGCATCGTCCTGAGCACGCGCGAGCGCGCGGCGCTGCGTGATTCGCTCGTCTCGTTAGGCGTGACCATGATGAGCGCCGGCAGCCACACCGAGCCCGGCGGTTACACACGCGCGGGCCGCGGGCATCTCCACCAAACCGTCCGCGGTCGTATCGTCGCGCCCGAATTCCAAAACGGCGAAGACGAAGTCGCCAGCGGGCAGTTCGAGATTAGCGACGAACGTTCACCTGCCGAAATCGCCGCCGTCCTCCGCCGGCGCGGTCTCGAACCGGTCTGGAAAGACTGGGACCAGGCGCTTTCTGGAGCATGAAGAAAACGTCGAGCGTTCAACGCCGAATGCCCAATGTCGAATTCAGACGACGCGTAGTCGCATGACTAATTCAATGTTCGGCGTTCGACGTTGGGCGTTCGACGTTTGTTTTGGAATATGACGATCTCGCTCAATGGCGAAGAGATCGACGCGCGCGACGCGCAAACCGTCGCCGAACTCGTCGAACGTTTTCAATTACCGCCTCAAACAATCTTGATCGAGCACAACGGCGCTGCACTACGCCGGAACGAATGGCCGGACCGCCCGTTGCACGAAGGCGACCGAATCGAACTCCTCCGCGTCGTCGCTGGCGGGTGAAATTCTACGAGCTTGCTTTCACTACCACGCGCATGCCGTCGCTTTCGACCACGGTGATGGGCGTGTTTGGCGCGACGTATTCGCCTTGAGTGACGACATCAACGACGTGATCGGCAAAACGGGCTTTGCCGCTCGGGCGCAAGATCGACAACGCAGTGCCTTGCGCGCCGGGCGAGAGCGCGAGCGCGGTCGCGAAGTGCCGCGGCGCACCGGCCAGCGACGGCCCGGGCGGATTTGAAATCATGAGCGCGAATCGGCGATAGATGCTGGTCCGCGGCAGATAACGGGCGAGCAATGTAATCACGATCGCTGCGCCGGCCATAGCCAGGAAAAGATTCAACAGCGGCACTGCGAGCATGCGACCGCTCGGCAGAAATGTTTCGCCTGGATACCGATCGATCATGGCCCAGAGCAATGAGGCGAGCATGAGAAGAATGCCGACTACGCCGAAGACAATCGTCGAATGGGCAAAGAACAGAATCTCGATGACGACTAGCACCATTCCGAGGACGAAAAGCGCGACCACTTCCCAGCCGGCAAGGCCGGCGAAATAGTGGCCAAGAAAAAACAGCGCGAAGCAAATCGCCGAGATCACCCCGGGCCAGGTCACACCAGGAATTTTGAATTCGAGATACGCGCCGAGGATGCCGACGAGCAAAAGCAGAGGTGCAAGCGCTGTAATCCAAAACGCGAGCTGCTCGAAACCGGTCGGCTGAAATGCGACCAGGTTTCCTTTCAGTCCTGCCTTCTGCATTAGATCGACAATGGAATCCGCGATGCCGTCGGCGAGCAGCGGTTTGCCATTGATTCTTTCGGCCGCTTCCTGTGCGTTCAACGACAGCACGGTGCCTTTCGGGTGAATCACGCGGTCGCCGATCTTCACTTCTTTGTCCTTGTTCATGAACGCTTCACCGATGTCTTCGTTATGACCGTTCTTCTTCGCCGAATTGCGGATCAGCGCCGAGAAATAGGAGATCGTTTTTTCGCGTTCGGTCAGCGGCACGTCTTCACCGGTAGGCAAAACCGGTGCGGCCGCGCCAATCGCGCTCACCGGCGCCATCCAGATATGTTGCGTCGCAAGCGCGATGAGCGCGCCGGCCGAGCCGGCGTTCGTGTTGATGAACGTACAGGTCGGGATCGTGGCGCGATTCAACACGTTGGTAATTTCCTCGGCCGCGTCGATTCTGCCGCCGTAGGTGTTCATTTCAAAAATGATCGCGGCAGCGCCATTGCTCTCGGCGAGTTTCTCCGCGCGACGCAAGAACATCACCATCGAGAGCGAGATCTCGCCGCGCAAAGGCACCACTACGACGTCGCCTTTGTGAATCACGTCGCGCGTCTGGGCACCGGCCGGCAGGACAAGCGCGGCCGCACTCAAGATCGACAATAACATCTTCATATTTCCAACTCGCTTTCTGCCGGATAAGTTTGCCATTCGGCCCGTGGCAATTCCACCGCAAACCATCGAGCAAATCGCTGCCGCGAACGATATCGTCGACGTCATCGGCTCGTATTTCCCGCTCAAACGGGCAGGCGCTAATTTCAAGGCGCTCTGCCCGTTTCATCAGGAGAAAACGCCTTCGTTCCACGTGAGCCCGCAGCGGCAGGCGTTCCACTGCTTCGGGTGCGGCGTGGGCGGGAGCGTTTTCCGGTTCGTGATGGACTACGAACATGTCGATTTTCCCGCCGCGGTGCGCAAACTCGCCGCGCGCGCAGGGATTCCGGTTGTGGAAGAGCGCAGAGGCGACGGCGAAGATCGACAATATGAAACGCGCCGGGTTTTGCTGAAGCTGCACGCCGAGGCGGCGGAATGGTTCCATGAAAATCTGCTCAAGAAAGACTGGGCGGCGCCGGCGCGCGATTATCTCAAAGGCAGGGGCATAGATAAACACGTCGCGAAGAACTGGCAGCTCGGCTTTGCGCCGGACGCCTGGGACGGATTTCTGAAGTGGGCGCTCGAGCGAGAGTATTCGCGCGAGCAACTGCTGCAAAGCGGCCTGGTGAAACCGCGCGATGACGAACGGCCGCGGAGCACCGAGGTTTACGATCGGTTCCGCGGCCGAATCATGTTCCCGATCTGCAACGATGTCGGCGAGGTAATCGCCTTCAGCGGTCGCCTGCTTGAAGCCGACCCGCAGGCGGCAAAATACTTGAACTCGCCGGAGACGCCGCTTTTTCGCAAGGGCCGCGTGCTTTTCGGTTTGCATAAAACGAAGCGGGCCTTGATCGAGGCGAATTGCGCGATCGTCTGCGAAGGGCAGCTCGATTTGATTGCACTCTTCGAGGCCGGACTCAACAACGTGGTCGCGCCGCAAGGCACCGCTTTCACTCCGGATCAAGCCCGCCTCCTTAAGCGCTATGTCGATGAAGTGGTTCTTTGTTTCGATGCGGATGAGGCAGGGCAAAAAGCGGGCGAGCGTTCGCTCGACGCATTGCTGGAAAATGATTTGATCGTGCGTGTCGCGGAAATGCCGCCAGGTCAGGATCCCGATTCACTCGTGCGCCGCGAAAGCAGGGAAGCGTTCGAGAAGCGGGTCGCAACAGCGCGCGATTTTTTCGATCACTGGATCGACCATAAGCTAGCGAGCGTGGATTTGAACTCGATCGGCGCAAAGATGCAGGCAGCGCGCGAGCTGGCCGCGACTGTCTCGCGTGTGCACGACGCCATTATGCGTGGCCAGATCGTAAACAAGGTCAGCGCACGACTGGGTGTTCCACCGTCCGATTTTGCCGCGTTAGCGGCAAAGCAGCCGCCCGGACGGGTACCGCCACCTGAGGTACCAGCCCGGAAGCCGCTGGCAGCCCCGGCGCACGAGGTCGCGATGCTTTGCCTGCTCGCCTTGCGCGACGACGCGGCACGGAAGTTTCTTCTGGAGCAAAACTGGCGCGAAGTACTGGCGCAAACACCGGAGGCACAATTGCTCATTCGTATTCTGGAAAGTGACGTGCGCGCAAACGATCCAGCATCACTCAACGCGTTCATGGCGACCTTAAGTCCGGCGGAGGAAGGGATCGTTTCCTCCTGGCTTCTTCAGAAGTTGCCGCCCGAGCCGCTGTCTCTCGTGGCGCAGTGGTGGAATGGATTGCGCCAGGCGCTGGTGCGTCGTCAGTTGCAGGTGGCGGAGGGCCAGATGCGCCTGCCCCAACTGAGTACTGGTGAGGTGCTCAATCTCCAGAAACAAATCCTTGACCTCCGCGAACAGCTCCACGAGCTTTCCGCCGCGTTTTCGTCTGCCCGGGAGGCC
>DATDFJ010000045.1:0-3863 GCA_036522675.1 Chthoniobacterales bacterium
AAAAGACGTTGTGATACATGTCGTCCAAATTCGGGAAATCCACCGCTGTGCCGACCTGCACAGGCAAAAGCTCTGGATCGAACATGGCGTTCTTTTGCGCCATGACTGCGGTTTGCGGCGCGCCGCTACCGGGTTTGCTAACGCCGTCGCCGGTTAGGTAAACAACCGCGATCGGCGGATCCGTCGGCGCTTCGGGCACCTCCACATCGCTTCGATACCGATGGTTCAACGGTCGGGCAGTGTGCGGCTTGGGCAGCTCGACACTGCCCTCGAGCGTCCCGTCAGCAAAGGCGTCGCCGGCGGGGACGATCAGGCCCGCAGCAAGGATGAGAATAATCGCGTTCCGAAACACCTTCCCCCGCTTTCAAAGCGAGAAAAATGCCATTGCCGCCTGCCTTTGACGTCGCGGCCGCGGGAGTTGGTAAAAGCAGTTGCAGAGAAGAAGGTTATAATCTTTTCTCCAACTGGAAGGAGAGAACAATGAAGACTGACAATTTGGAATCGATAGCGAAAAAATTGGTCGCGCCGGGGAAGGGGATTTTGGCCGCGGACGAGAGTTCAGGAACGATCGAAAAACGCTTGACGAGCATCAGCGTTCCTTCGACCGAGGAGAACCGCCGCGGCTATCGCGAGATTTTGTTTACGACCAAAGGCGCGGGCGATTTTATCAGCGGTGTCATCCTGTTTGACGAAACCATTCGCCAGAAAACGCGCGACGGCCGCACGTTCGTGAAAGCGCTGGAAGAGCAGGGGATCATCCCCGGGATCAAAGTCGACAAGGGCACGAAGCAGCTCGCGAACTTCCCAGGCGAAAAAATTACCGAAGGACTCGACGGGTTGCGCGAGCGGCTCGCGGAATACCGCCAGCTCGGCGCGCGTTTCGCGAAGTGGCGTGCGGTCATTACGATCGGCGAGAACATTCCAACTTCGACATGCATCGACGCGAACGCGGAGGCGCTCGCGCGTTACGCCGCGCTCTGCCAGGAGGGCGAGCTTGTCCCGATTGTTGAACCGGAAGTACTCATGGATGGCGATCACACGATCGAGCGCTACTTCGATGTAACCGAACAGACTTTGCGCAGCGTTTTCCTCGCTTTGGCCGACCACGGGGTGGTGCTCGAAGGAACGTTGCTCAAACCAAACATGGTGCTCTCCGGAAAAGATTGTCCGCAGCAAGCCTCGGTCCAGGAGGTTGCTGAAGCGACGGTGCGCTGCATGAAACGCGTCGTGCCGTCAGCGGTCCCGGGTCTTGTCTTTCTATCTGGCGGCCAGAGCGACCAGCAAGCGACGCAACATCTGAACGCGATGAACCGAATGGAGGATTTGCCGTGGCAGTTGAGCTTCTCCTACGGCCGCGCCTTGCAAGCACCAGTGCTCAAAGCCTGGAAAGGCGACGCCGCAAACATCGCGGCCGCCCAGCAGGCCTTCCATCATCGCGCCTGGTGCAACAGCCAGGCCCGCTTCGGCAAATACACCAAAGAGATGGAATCGGCCAAAGCGGCGTAACGATGCTTACGGCTGTAGCGGCGGTCTATGACCGTCGCATTTCTTTTGTCCGACGCTCATAGAGCGTCGCTACAGATGAACCTGATCGCAGCACTGGGTCACGCCCTTTGGATGGCGTTTGCCATGTTCTGGGAAATTTTGTGGCCGCTGATTCTCGGCTTCAGTTTGTCCGGCGCAGTACAGGCTGTCGTTTCGAAGGGCGAAATGAGCAGACTGTTGCCCGATGATTTGCCGAAAAGTCTCGCTATCGCGACCGGACTCGGCGCAGCATCTTCGTCGTGTTCTTACGCGGCTGTCGCGTTGGCGCGCTCGATCTTTCGCAAAGGCGCCGATTTCACCGCGGCGATGGCGTTCCAGCTCGCCTCGACTAATCTCGTCGCCGAATTGTCGATCTTGCTAATCGTGCTGATGGGCTGGCAATTTGCCCTCGCGGAATTCGCGGGCGGCGCGCTCATGGTCGTGATCGTGGCGGTGTTATTCGGAGTTCTTCTATCGCCCAAGTTGCTCGGTGAAGCGCGACAACAGGCGGACAAGGGAATCCAAGGGGTGATGGAAGGCCATGCCGAAATGGATATGAGCGTGGAAGTCGGCGGCTCGCTCTGGCAAAGGTTCACTTCGCGCGAGGGAATCACTGCGACGAGTCACTATTTCGTGATGGACGTCGTTGCCGTGTGGAAAGACATCGCGGGCGGGCTTCTCCTTGCCGGCGCCCTTGGTGCGTGGGTGCCGCAGGATTTCTGGCCGAAATTTTTTCTCACCTCGCATCCGGTTGCCGCGACGGCATGGGGACCAATTGTCGGTCCGCTCGTCGCCGTTCTTTCCTTTGTCTGCTCGGTCGGCAATATCCCGCTCGCGGCCGTGCTCTGGAACGGCGGCATCAGTTTCGGCGGCGTGATCGCATTTATTTACGCCGATTTGATTGTCTTGCCGATCATCGACATCTATCGAAAGTACTATGGCTGGAAAGTGGCCGGGGTTATCGTCGGCAGCTTTTATCTCGCGATGGCGGGCGCGGCGCTGATCATTGAATTGCTGTTTCAACTGCTCGGCTTAATCCCACAACATCGCACCGCGCAAATCATCGAGACGTCGATCAGCTTAAACTACACAACTGTGCTCAACATTCTCTTTCTCGGGCTTACCGCTTTTCTCGTCGTGCGGTTTTTCAAAACGGGCGGACCGAGGATGCTGGCACACATGCATTAATCGGTAGGGACGCCGCGCTGCGGCGTCCGCGGTCGGCGCGGCGCGCCGACCCTAGCAGCGCGTCGCATACCGAGGCGGCTCCAGTTGCGCGCGGCACGCGAGTCCGCCACTGTCACGCGTGCCGAAGACGTTTTTCATCACCACGGCGATCGATTACACCAACTCGCCACCGCACATCGGCCACGCTTACGAAAAAGTGTTGGCTGATGTGATTGCGCGCTATCACCGGCTAAAAGGCGATCCCGAGGGCGGACGCCAGAAAGTTTTCTTTCTTACCGGCGTCGATCAGCACGGCCAGAAAGTGCAGCAGTCCGCCGCCAAAGCTGGAATGTCGCCGTCGGAATTCGTTAAAGGCATCACCCAACAATTTCGTGACCTTTGGGAAAAGCTCGACGTGAAATACGACGACTGGGCCGAAACGATTGCGCCACGCCATAAGAAAGTCGTGCAGGGAATGCTGCAGCGCCTCTTCGATGCCGGCGAAATTTACAGGGACAAACAGTCCGGTTATTACTCAATCCGGCAGGAACAATTTCTCACCGACAAAGAACGCGGTCCTAACGGCGAGTTCGGTCCCGAATGGGGCCAGGTCGAGTTTCGCGAGGAGGAAAATTACTACTTCAAACTGGGCCGGCACAAAGACTGGCTGCTGCGTTACATCGACAATCGTAAAGACGCAATCATTCCCGATTTTCGGCAGACCGAACTGCGCAATGCGGTTGAGAAACTCAGCGGCGACCTCTGCATCTCGCGCCCGAAATCGCGACTCGACTGGGGAATCGAGCTGCCGTTCGACAATGATTTCGTCACCTACGTCTGGTTCGACGCGCTCACCAACTACATCAGCTTCGCCGGTTACGACGCTAAGATCGACAATCACGACAAACAGCCGCGGGAATTTCTCGACCGCTGGCCGGCCCTACAAATCATCGGCAAAGATATTCTCGTTCCCGCGCACGGCATTTACTGGCTCATCATGCTGCACGCGATCGGTTTTCCCGACGAAGCCATGCCGCAATTGTTAGTCCACGGCTGGTGGAACCTCGGCGGCGCGAAGATGAGCAAAACCACCGGCAACATCGTCGATCCAAACACGCTCATCGATAAATACGGCGCCGACGCGCTCCGCTATTATTTGATGAGCGACATTG
>DATDFJ010000046.1:0-4402 GCA_036522675.1 Chthoniobacterales bacterium
ATCTGAAGTCCATCTCGGCTCGACTTTCACCGTCTATTTGCCGGCCGCGCTCCAGGAAGAACTGCCGGCCGAAGTGCCAGGCGTCATTGTGCAGCCGGTTACCGGCACCGGGCGCGTCCTCGTCGTCGATGACGAAGAAGCGATCCGGACGCTGGTTAATTTCACGCTCACCCGTCTGGGTTATGAAGTGATGCAGGCCGAGACCGCGCTCGAAGGCGTGAATCTCTACCGTATCCAGCTCGAAAAAGGCGAGCGCTTCGACGCCGTGATTCTCGATCTTACCCTCCCCGGCGGCATGGGTGGAAAAGAAGCGCTCAAAAAATTAATCGAGCTCGATCCGACCGTGAACGCGATCGTCTCCAGCGGCTACGCGACCGACGCGACCATGAGCCGCTACCAGGATTTCGGTTTCCGCGGCGTCATCGCCAAGCCGTACGAAGCCGCCGAGCTCGGCAAAATCGTCCACGAAGTCATCAACGCGAGCCACATCAACTTCGGCGGCCACATCGAAGACGGCCGCCTCGCCACCCGGGTAGCGTAACATCGGCGAGTCTAGTCGGCACGGCAGCCAATGCTGCGTGGTGCGCTCGTTTGACAGGTCAGCCTGCCGGCGCCGGTCTGGCTAACCCTCAATCTTAGAGACCACCTTCACGAATCGAAAACCGTTGCGCCGATATCCGAGTAATTCGTAGAACTGGTGCGCATCTTTGCGCTCAAAGCGCGCGTTCACGGCAATACGGGTGATCTTCCTATCGGCAAAATCTTCTTCCGCCGCGGCCATCAACTGCCGAGCGATACCGCTGCGACGCGAGTCACCGCTCACAACGAGGGCGAGAATTCGTCCGCCGAGATCGTTGTGCTCGAAACTGTAGCTCGCGAGGGTGCCGATCATTCCACGGACTCGAAGGTAGCGCACTGCGACAAATGTCCGATAGCGCTCGTCGGGCAGGATTCGCTCCAACCGCCTCTGCATCTCCGCTTCCGTTGTGTCGTAGCCAAGCTCGCACATCAACCCGGCGAGCGCGCCGGCATCAGTTATTTGCGCGGCGCGGATCGTAAGATCGACGGTCATGGTGGATCGGCGTGTCCTCACGCCGATGTTAACTCTACGCGGCTTCGCCGCCATCATTTACCAACGCGCTACGGACAGCGCGTTCCACCTACGCAGAGATTGAACCGGCCGCCCCTCCGTTGATTCCGACAAAGCCTTCGCGTTCCAAATGCAAAATGATTTGCTGAGCCGCTTCCTCGGGCGATAGCTCACCTGTGTCGACGGTCACTTCGGCGTCAGCTGGCAGTTCGTACGGATCCGATATGCCAGTAAATTCCTTTAAGATGCCTGCGCGGGCTTTGGCGTAGAGACCTTTCCGGTCGCGCTCTTCGCAAACTTCGAGCGGCGTGGCGAGGTGAACGAGAATGAAGCCGCCACCTGGTTCAATCATTTCGCGCACGTCCTTGCGCGTGGAATCGTAGGGCGCGATCGGCGCGCAGATCGCGATGCCGCCGTTCTTTGTGATTTCGGACGCGACGTAGCCGATCCGGCGAATGTTGATGTCGCGATGTTCCTTGGAAAAACCGAGCTCGGACGAAAGGTGTTTACGCACCAGGTCGCCATCGAGCAGCGTCACAGGGCGGCCGCCCATTTCGAGCAACTTAATCATCAGCACATTGGCGATTGTCGATTTACCCGCGCCCGAAAGTCCGGTGAAAAACACAGTGAACCCTTGCTTATGGCGTGGCGGGAACGTGCGCCGCAGTTCGCGCGCGATTTCGGGAAACGTGAACCACGCCGGAATCTCACGGCCATCATTTAAGCGCCGCCGCAATTGCGTGCCCGATAGATTGAGCACGCGCGAACCTTCCGGCACTTCGTTTTCCGGGAAATATTTATCGCGGTCCTCGACATAAACCATCATCTGGAACGGCACCATCTCGACGCCGATCTCGTCTTGATGCTTTCGGAATAACTCCTGCGCTTCGTACGGCCCGTAGAATGGTTTGCCGTCGGCGTCATTGCCCGGGCCGGCATGATCGCGGCCGACAATGAAATGCGAGCAACCATGATTTTTGCGAATGATCGCGTGCCAGATCGCTTCGCGCGGTCCGCCCATGCGCATCGCCAGCGGCAACAACGCGAGCTTGGCCGTGCCGCGCGGATATTTTGAAACGAGCAACTGATAACAACGAACGCGCGTGAAGTAATCGACATCACCGGGCCGAGTCATGCCGACCGACGGATGAATGAGAAGACTCGCTTCCACTTGCGCCGCCGCGCGGAAGGTCAGTTCCACGTGCGCGCGGTGCATCGGATTGCGCGTCTGGAAGCCAACAATGCGCCGCCAACCGAGCCGCGCGAACTCCGCGCGCAAATCGGCCGGCGTCAGGCGGAGCGTTCGAAAATCATAATGCGTGGGCAGTTGCAAACCTTCGACGCGCCCGCCCACGTACCAGCCGTGTCCCTTATTCAGAAGGTAATCGGCGCCGGGATGCATCATGCTCGTGGTGCCGAACACAGCTTGCGCTTCGGTTTTGCGATCTGGCTGCCAGACGTCTTCGACATACAACACGGCCACCATCACGCCTTCGGAATCGCGCAGCGCGATTTTGCTGCTGCCGGGTTTCAGCGATTTCGCAAACGCCTCCGGCACATCGAGTGTGATCGGGACCGGCCACAGCACATCGTTGCTCAGTCTCATCTGATCGCGCACGCCTTCGTACTCGCGCCGATTCATAAAACCCCGCAGCGGTGAGAATCCGCCGCTCAGCAGCAGCTCGAGGTCGCGGATTTGACGGCTCGTTAAATCCCAGGAAGGAAAATCGCGCGAGCGCGCTTTAAGCTCGGCCGCATTTTCTGGTTCGAGTCTAAGGTCAACCAACTCGCCGCCATGCGGAGCAATGAGGTGACCGTGAGATTTTGCACTGTCAATATTCATGTTGAAGAGCGCTTCCTATACATTCGAGAGGCTGTCGCTGCAAACGACGCCCGCGACTGTGTTTTGTCTGGGGAGGCGCACGCGCCCTCGCGTGCTGGCGATCGCGCCCGGCGAAATCGCAAACTTGTGCTTCTTTTCTAATGGGATTTCGGCGAGGGCGCCGAAATCGGCACGCGAGGCGCGTGCGCTCCCCAGATTGTCGATCTTGCACGGGCTTGCCGACGCTTTAACCTTGCCTCATGGCTGACACGCGCGCCGGCGCTTACGATTCTAAAATCGAAGGCAACGTGATTTTCACGCGCTTCGACGCCGCACTGAATTGGGTGCGCAAAAATTCGCTCTGGCCGATGCCGATGGGATTGGCCTGTTGCGCGATTGAATTGATGGCCACAGCGGCGTCGCGCTTTGATATCTCGCGTTTCGGCGCTGAAGTGATGCGGTTCTCGCCGCGCCAATGCGACGTGATGATCGTCGCCGGCACGGTGACCTACAAAATGGCGCTGGCCGTGAAACGCATCTACGAACAAATGCCCGAACCGAAATGGGTCATCGCCATGGGCGCATGCGCGTCTACCGGCGGGATGTATCGCTCCTATGCGGTGCTTCAGGGGATCGATCAGCTTTTGCCGGTCGATGTTTATATTTCAGGTTGCCCCCCTCGCCCCGAAGCATTGCTCGCCGGCTTGATGAAATTGCAGGAAAAAATTTCAGGCGAGAAATCATTCGCCGCGCAACGCCCCGACCTGACGAAGAAACTGACCGAAGCGTTCGCATGATGCTGCTACGGAGAAATTGTGGGGCAAGCGCATCGCTTGGCGTTTGCAAGACTGGCAGCCGGAGCGCCTGCCCTACAACTGGGCTGCCATCTTTTCATTCTTCATCCCTCAACCTTCATCCTTTCTCATGACCGGCCGCGAACTGCTCGACTCGCTCGCGAAACTGCTCGGCTCAAAACTTCACGCCAAAAACGAATTCCGCGGCGAAACGACTTTCACCATCGCTCCTGAAGACTTGCGCGAGATCGCAAAACTCTGCCGCGACGATATGTCGTTCGATTATTTGATCGACATCACCAGCATCGACAATTACGGCGAAGAGCCCCGCTGGGAACTCGTTTACGAGCTGTATTCAATGACGCTCGCCGCTCATTTGCGCCTGAAACTGCGCGTCGCGGAAGAGATCGGTGCGCTCGACACCGTCAGCGACATCTGGCCCACCGCCAACTGGCACGAGCGCGAGATTTACGACATGATGGGGATCAAGTTCAACGGTCATCCAGATCTTCGCCGAATTCTGATGTGGGACGGCTACCCGTTCTTTCCCTTGCGCAAAGAATTCCCACTCGAAGGTCTCCCGAGCGAAATGCCCGACGTCGCCTTCACCAAATCCGCCCCGCTCGAAGGCGGCCCCTTTGTCACACGGCCCACCACCGCAACAACAAAAGACCGCGAACCGCGCGCACGGCCGCC
>DATDFJ010000047.1:0-6159 GCA_036522675.1 Chthoniobacterales bacterium
CCATGTAGCCGATGCTGAAGACGAAAATGCACAGGCCGACGAGCGCGATCATGACCAGCATCGCCGCGCCGAGCGGGTCGAGAACAAAGCCGAGACGCAGCGCTTGATCGCCAAAGGTGAACCAGATGAAGTTCCGAGCGACGCGGAAACCGGGCGTTTGCAGTGTTGCGGCAAATGCGAAGATCGACAATGCGAGCGCGGCGATTTGGCTGATCACTGCGAGGGTGGCCGCGCTTTTGCGCCCTGATTTCGGCAACCGCAAGATCAGAACTGACAGCCCGAATGGCACCGCCGGGATCATCCAGAGAATGCTGATAAACAACGAACTCATTTTCAAACGGGCAGAAAACGCCGAACGCCGAACGCCGAACGCCCAATGCCGAATTCATAGACCTGTTTCAATTCGAGGTCGGATGTTCGGCGTTGAGCGGTCGGCGTTTGCTTCATCTCAGCCTTTCAGTCGATCAAGCTGGTCGACACTGCTCGTTCGATAATGGCGGTAAATCGCGATGACCAATGCGAGGCCGACTGCGGCTTCGGCTGCAGCGATTGCAATCGAGAAAATTGCGATCATGACGCCGGTCGGCGGCTGCGGCTGCGGGCCGAACCGCCAAAATGCGATGAAGTTCAAATTCGCCGCCGCGAGCATGAGCTCGATGCCGATCAAAATAAAAATCGCGTGGCGTCGGCTGAGCGCGGCGAGCAGGCCGATTGAGAACAGCGCGGCGGAGACTATTAGCAGGATCTGCAACGTTGGCGTCACCGTTTTTCCTCCATCACCAGCACGAGCGCGCCGATCAATGCGACAGTGAGCAGGACCCCAGCGCATTGCAACGGCCAGACGTACGTTGTCATGAGCAACTCGCCGATGTGTTTTACTGTCAGCGCTTCGGTCGCGGGCGCCACCACCGCCAGCGACGGCGTTTTGGCTATTGCGCCGGCTAAAACTCCGAATACCACGACCGCAACGACAATCCCGCTCCAATTGAAGCCCCGTTCCGTCGCCACGTCGCGCCGGGTGAGCAAAATCGTGAACACGATCAGAACTGCGACCGCGCCGACATAGACGAACATTAGAACCAGCCCGACGAATTCGGCGCCGAGAAGAAAGAAAAACGCGGCGAGTCCGACAAACGCGATCACCAGACTAAGCGCTGCGTGCATCAGCTTTGGCAGCGTCGCCGCCGCCAGCGCGCCGGCGAGTGTCAGAACAGCGATCGCGATGAAAGCCACGCTGCTCATTCGGCGAAGCGATACCTCCGGGGCGCGAATTTGCGACGCGTATCGAGCAAGATCGACAAGACCGTGTAAACGCTCGCGATCACCACCGCCGACCAGAGCCAGCCGCGTAACCCGCGTCCGGCATAATGCCACACGGCTGCGGCGATGATGCAGGTGAACGCCATCGGAAGCATGAATTTCCAGGCAAAATTCATGATCTGATCGACGCGTGTCCGCGGCAGCGTCCCGCGCACCCAGATGTAAATGAAGATCAAAACCGACAATTTCGCGAAAAACCAGACATAGGACGGGATGAATTCGAAGATCGACAATGGCGCATGCCAGCCGCCGAGGAACACGGTCACGCCCAAACCGCTGACTGAAAACATGCCGATGTATTCGGCCAGGAAAAATGTCGCGTACTTGAAGCCGGAATACTCCGTCATGTGACCGGCGACGATTTCCGATTCGCCTTCGGGGACATCGAACGGAGTCCGGTTCGATTCGACGAGGCCGGAGACGAAAAACAAAATGAACGCAAGCGCGCCCCATGGCGTAAAAACAAACCAGCGCGGAACGAACCCGAGCGCGTAACCGCCTTGGGCGGCGACAATCGTCTCCGGATTGAGCGCGCCGACAATCATCACGACCGGGAGCACGGTGATGATGAGCGGGAGCTCGTAACTGATCATTTGCGCGATGGCACGCATCGCCCCCAGCATGGAAAACTTATTGTTGCTGCCCCAGCCGGCCATGAACACCGCCAGCTCGGTGGTCGATCCAACCGCAAAGAAAAATAAAATCCCACCGTCGATCGTGAAAGGCGTCATGTTTCGGCCGTAGGGAATGATCCCGAGCGTAAGAATGGCCGCTGCCGCGATCAGGATCGGTGCGAGAAAATGCACGATCTTGTCCGCCCGCGCCGGCACAACGTCCTCCTTGATCAACATTTTGATGCCGTCGGCGATCGGTTGAAACAAACCGAACGGCCCGACACGGTTCGGACCGTAACGATTCTGCATCCGCGCGAGAATTTTTCGCTCCAGCACCGAAACCAGCGCGAAGAGCGTTAGAAAAACGCCGAGTAGCGCGGCGATATTGATCAAGGCGGAGCTAATCTGAATAAGCGAGTCAGGCGCACGACCCATCAACGGCGTGAGCAGCCATTGTTTTGCGCGAATAAAAATTTGATCGATGAAATCGCTCACGGCCGCTCAACAAAAGCGGCGCTGAATTGTTTAATCAAGGAAGAACCGCCACCGCGGGCGCGGATGCGCGAGCGCGGCTCGCATTGACACGTTGAAGCGCAATCAAACCGCCAAGCACGCAAACGAGCGCGAGCAACGCTTCGCCATTCAACATCCAAAAGTTTCCGTAGCGATCATGCGCCCAACCGTCCAATGCCGTCATGTAAGCGACGGGAATATTTCCAAGCGACTGGCAGAGCGCGTACTTGGTTGATGCGACGCCGCGGCCAATCGCGTGGACGACAATCGCCGAATACGCCGCATAACCCGCGCCGACGAAAAATGCGTAGATCAGAACGCCGGTTGCGTAAGTGGTCTGCGATCTTGGAGCGAGGGCTATGATCATCGCGACCAGTGCAAGCGCGACGCCGAAGCCAAAATAAGACCACCATCGTCCGAGGCGGTCGGCGACCCAGCCGCCAAGCAAACATCCCGCGGCGCAAAGAATTCCATTCAGCACACCGGTCACGAGCGCCACTGTGTTCGCGCCTGCCTTCCAATCATTCGCCACTGCGGACCAGAGATTGTTCATTGCCCCGGCGCCGATCGGCGAGGTAACCAGGATCATGGTGAGCAACGGGATCGCCGAACGCAGCATCGCGAGAAGATCGCGGCCCATCAGCCGCATCCGTTCGCGAAAACCGAACCCGACAACCACGCGAAAATCCGCGGCGAAAAAGATCGCGAGCCCGGCCGCGATCATGGCGAGTGCGAGCGCGCCGCCGGCGAGTTCTTTTGAATAATGCGCGCCGAGCCAAACACCCAGGCCGCCGCCGATTCCATTGCCCCCGAGGTTCCCAGCTTGGTACCAACCGGCGGCGCGCCCCTTCGCTTCATCAGGAACGGTGTAGGCCATCATCGCTCCCATCGGCAAAACGCAGAAGGTGACCGCGATTTGCGAGATGAACACCATCGTGGTCAGCATTGCGATCGCGCTTTGCTGAAACGGCACGATGCCGAGAAGAAACAACGTGCCTGCCGCGACAATCACCGCCAAGATGTACCAGCGGCGCGGCGTCAGTGTTAGATCGACAACTGGTCCCCAAAAGAACAACCAGACATTGGCCGAAACGCCGAGCGCAACGATCGCTCCCGCGGCTGCGACCGAAAAGCCGGCGCGCGTGAGAAAAAACGGCAGCGTGATCGCGACAAACCCGCTGCTGATCCCATAGGGCAGCAGGAGAAAGAAAAATGTGACCGGTCTGGTCGTCTCGCGTTTGGGCACCGCCTAGGACTGGAGCGACTCGATGTCGGCCAGATCCTGCGGCCGGGCAACCGCGCGTTTGTTTCGGATCAATGCGTCCTTACTCAGCATAAAAACGGGAACGCCATCGAGCTCTGCTGCAACTTTGGTGGCGAATGCTTCCCCGACACTCACACCACTGATGCTCGTGAGCAGATCAATCCGGTTCGGCGCCCGCCCAAGTTGAATCATTTGGTCCGGCTCGAGAAAATCGGCTTCAGTGAAGCCAGATTCGGCAAACCCGAACTCGTTCAAAAGATCGACAAGTGCGCGAGCGTTAACGCGGTCAGGCTTGATCAGCAGGTCGAGATCGCCGCTGTATCTCGGTCTGCCGTGGAAGGCGAGGCTTTGCGCGCCAACAATGACGTATTCAACGCCGCGCGAGTTTAACAATTCGAGAAACTCTCTCCAATCTTTGCTCAGGCCCATGATTCAGGATTTGGACAAGGATCTTCAGCCGCTCATTGCCGGTAAGCTTTTTGTAAAAATCGCGATCGGCTTTTTCGGCCTCGGCAAAACTGCGGAATTTTTTGGCGACCTTCTCCACGCCAACATTATAAACTTGGCAGCGTAGCTTTCCGAGCGATTTTGATGGACCTCAGTGACTCCGAATCCGTACTTGTTCATCGTCATTTTTGCCGGCGTGGCGCTGGCGTTTCCGGTGTTGCCACTGGGGATGGCATGGTTGTGGCGAAGATTTTTTCAGCCGCCGAAGCCCGGGCCGGACAAGATGTCGATTTACGAATGCGGCGTGGAATCGATCGGTGACGCGCAGATTCAGTTCCGGTCACAATATTATCTCTACGCGATCATTTTCCTGATCTTCGATGTGGAGGCGATTTTTCTCGTGCCGTTTGCGGTCGCGTTCACGGGTTTGCCGATCGGGGCGTTCATTGCGATTCTCATTTTCCTGCTCCTACTGATCGAAGGACTGGTTTGGGCGTGGGGCAAAGGTTGTTTAAATTGGTATCGATGACCGAGCAGATCGACGAGAAGCTGCGAGCTGAGCTGCAACGGCAGGGTGTGTGGGTCACGTCGATGCAGGAGCTCTACAATTGGGGCCGGAAAAATTCGATCTGGCCGTTACAATTCGGGCTGGCGTGTTGTGCGATCGAGATGATCGCGACGGCGGCGTCGCGGTATGACATCGCAAGGTTTGGCGGCGAAGTTTTCCGGCCATCGCCGCGTCAGGCCGATCTGATGATCGTCGCCGGCACGGTGACAAAGAAAATGGCGCCGCAAATTGTCCGGCTCTACAACCAAATGGCCGACCCGAAATACGTGATCGCGATGGGCGCGTGCGCGATCTCGGGCGGGCCATTTAAGCAAGGGTATAACGTGCTCAAGGGAATCGACCGCTACATTCCGGTCGATGTTTACATCCCGGGCTGCCCTCCGCGGCCGGAGGCGTTGCTCCACGCGTTCATGGAATTGCAACGCAAGATCGACGAACAAAAGCTGAGTGGAGAACAGAAGGCGGCACACTTGAAAGCGGAACAGCCGAGCGAATTCCCGGTGCCGAAATTTGGCGAGCACGACTTGGAACCGCCGGCAAATCCGGACCTTTTTCATCCACCGGAACTCGAGCGCGTTTAACCGTGGAGTCGTTGGAGCAGATCAAGGCGCGCATCGACGCCGCCGTGCCCGGAGCGAAGATCGACATCGTGCCGAATCCCGCGCCGGCGAATCAGCCGTCGCTTTTGATCGGCAGCGAACATGCGCGCGAGGTCGCGGAGTTTTTGCGCGATGATCCGGAGCTGCGACTGGATTTTTGCTCGAACGTCACGGGCGTCGATTGGCTGGATCGAACGGTGAAGAAGACCGTGAAGATCAAGAAGGTGATCGATGGAGTCGAAAAAGAGGTCGACGAGCCAACGGAAGAAAAAATTCCCGGGTACTTGGAAGCGGTTTACCACCTTTACTCGATGACGAATAAGCATGGCCCGGTGATCATTCGGATGCGCACAGCCGATCGTTTAGCCGGCACGCCGTTGCCGTCGCTCAGGCCGATCTGGCGCAGCGCCGAATTGCAGGAGCGTGAGATTTTCGATCTCTACGGGGTCCAATTTGAAGGTCATCCCGATCTGCGCCGAATCTTGATGTGGGACGAATTTACCGATCATCCCATGCGCAAGGATTACGTGCCGCCGGACGATTTTGAATGGGAACCGACGCCGCACGATGAAGTGCTTGAGCGCGCCAAGAAACATTACTCGCCGCGGCCGCAGTCGGACGGAGCGGAGGCGCTGCGCGCCGATGGAATTGTGAATCGTGATCAGTGAATCGTGAATCGGAATGAGCACGACCGTTGAAACACTCGAAGCGATGGAGCGACCGCCGGTGACGATGGCTTCGCGACTCGACGGCGAGTTGCTCGAAGTATCGATGGGCCCGCAGCATCCGTCGACGCACGGAGTGTTTCGGATGAATGTGGCGCTCGAGGGCGAG
>DATDFJ010000048.1:0-3901 GCA_036522675.1 Chthoniobacterales bacterium
TTCTCTTTTCCTTTCAACACTTCATCGGGCACACCGCGCTCGCGATTACGATGCACCAGCTCGTTCAACGCGCGGCGCGTCTCGTTTTTCAACAGCGGCGGCGGCAAATCAAAACTCGTATGCTCGTCGAGGAACTTCACGATCTGCGCTTCCTTCGCCCGCTCGACCTCGTGTTTCTTCTGATGCTCCAAGTCGTGCGCGATCATGTCGCGAAGATCGACAAGGGATTTGCCCGGGGCGAGTTTTGCCGCCATCGCGTCGTCGACTGGAGGCAATACGCGCTCTTTGACCTCGTTCAACGTGACCGCGTAATCGGCTTTCTTGCCGGCCAACTCGGCGACCGGGAGGTCCGCTGCAAATTCCACCTGCACACTGCGCGTTTCGGCCGGTTTCATCCCGAGGATTTGCTCGCAAAAGCCGGGCAAAAAATTCTCCGGCGCAAGATGAAGCCAGAATTTTCGGCCCCCGTGAAGGTTCTTGCTCGCGTTTGGCGCAATCTCACGAATCGGTTTCCCTTCAATCGCGCCATCGAAATCGAGCACGGCAAAATCACCCATGTGCAAGCCCCGTTCCGGAACATCGACAAAGTCGGCGGCTTGCTCGCGCAGCCGCTCCAGCGCGGCGTCAATCTCTGCGTTGGAGACCTTGGCGTCCGGCAACTGGACGCGAATGTTTTTGTAATCCGGCAGCTCGAACTCCGGCGCGGTCACCACGGTGGCGCGAAATCGCATCGACTTGTCCTCGCCGAACTCCACGTCCTCGACGTTGCTCAGCGCCGCGACGCGCAATTGCTTCTGTGCAATCGCGTCGTGATAACTTTTCGAGACGAGTTTCTTCGTCACCTCCTCCTGGATTTCTTTGCGGAACCGCTTCTCAATAACCGAGCGCGGCGCTTTCCCCGTCCGATAACCGGGAATCTTCGCAAACCGCGCGAAGCTGTTCGCGATCTCGTCCCATTCTTTAGCGACTTCTTCCGGCGGCAGCTCGATCTGCAACGTCGAGACCGATTCCGGCTTCTTTTCCACTTCCACTTTCATTGAGGAAAGCGACGTTACGCCGCGCGTAATTGTAGGGCAACCGCTCCAGTTGCCGACTGACCGGCGATACGCCGGCCCTCCAATTCAGACAACGCGCTCGCCGCGCACGTAAGTCGAGTGTGTCTGCGGAATACCAAACCAGTAGGCGATCTCGCGGTAATCTTCACAATCGAAGACCGCGAAGTTGGCCAGCTTGCCCGGCTCGAGCGAGCCGATTTTGTCGCCACGGCCTAACGAATAGGCGGCGTTAATCGTCGCCGCCGTGATCGCTTCGGCCGGCGACATTTTCATCTGTGTGCACGCGAGCGAAAGAACCATCGGCATCGACGGTGTCGGCGAAGAGCCGGGATTGAAATCGGTCGCGAGCACGATTGCTAGGCCCGCCTCGATGATTTCGCGCGCTCGCGGATAGATTGTCGATCCAAGCGCGTAAACCGATCCCGGCAAAAGCACCGGCTGCACATTGGCCGCTTTCAATGCTGCGATGCCCTGGTCGTCCGTTTTCTCCAAGTGGTCCGCCGTCGTCGCGCCAAGCTCCGCCATCAATTTCGCGCCGCCTGAGTTCGTCAGTTGATCGACGTGCCCGCGCAATTTGAGCCCTAGCTTTTTGGCCGCAGTCAAAATTCTTCGCGATCGGTCAATATCGAAATATCCGCGCTCACAAAAGACGTCACAAAACTCGGCGAGCTTTTCCGATGCAACCCGCGGCAGCATTTCGCCCATCACAAGATCGACATATTCCTCCGCAGAACTGCCGCGCGGCACCGCGTGCGCGCCCAGGAATGTGGGCACGATCTCAAGCGACATCTCTTCGTTCAGCCGGCGAATCACGCGCAGGATCTTCAGCTCATCTGCAAGCGTAAGCCCGTAGCCGGACTTTGCTTCGATCGTGGTCGTGCCGCATCGCAAAAACCATGCGATGCGTTGTTTTGCCAAGGCTAACAACTCGTCCTCGCTCGCCGCGCGCGTTTTTTCCACGGTTGACCAAATCCCGCCGCCGGCTTTGGCGATTTGCTCGTAAGTCTCGCCCCGCGCGCGCCGCTCGAAATCCTCCAGCCGATTTCCGGCAAACACCAAATGCGTGTGCGCATCGACAAACCCCGGCAAAACCACCCGCCCGCCAACATCCACAATCTCCGCGTCGCCGGCATTCTTCTCGATTTGGTCGCTCTCGCCGCTGATCTCGATCCTACCGTCGCGAATAAGCATCCCGCCGTCGCGAATGATTCCAACCTCGGAGAACTCCTTGCCGACGCGCGGATGCCTGGGTCCTCTAAGCGTGACCTGTTGCGACGCGTGAAGAAGAACGAGCGACTTCACGCTTCTTTCAATTTATCGGTGACGATTTTGAGGACGTTTTCGAATTGCGCCGCGGCGTTGGTCAAGATTTTCCCCATTTTGTTGGAAAGATTCAATTTCGCCCCTTGGTCTTTCAATTGTGCGAGATTGATTCGCACATTGAACGCTGCGCCGTCGATGCATGCGCGCGTTGCCAGGGCCCCAACAGCAACATCGGAAATCGAGGCGGGATTTCCCTTCTCCGCCATTTCGGCAAGCAATTCGTAAGACTGCGACGCAGTCTCCATAACCTTCAACGGAATTTCAGCCGCGTGCTTCGTCGCGGATTCGATCGACGCCGCGCGTGATTTCTTTTCGTCATCCGATCCTTTTGGCAGACCGAACGCATCCATCACCTTGTTAAACGCGGCCGCGTCTTCATCGACGAGCGCGAGCAATTCATCCTTGAGCTCCTGCGCTTTGACGGCCCAATCGCTGAAGTAGGCAAGCTTATCGTCCCAGCCGCGTTTGCCCGCAGAGAGGTTCGCGACCATTCCGCCGAGCGATGCGCCGAGCGCGCCCATCAGCGCCGCGACCGAGCCGCCGCCTGGCGCGGGCGATTCGCTCGCGAGTTCGTTACAAAATTCGCGCATGCTCATTTTCACGAGCGACTTTCCCGAGCCGCTGTCGATCTTGAATTCAATCACCTTTTCCTTCGGGTCGAAAGGCTTCAGTTCGCTCAGACCGAGGGAGCGGATCGCCATGTCGATCAATTCTTCCTCTGACACACCTTCCGACCAGCTCTGTTTGCGCAGAAAATAGCGGCCGGCGTCGAGCAAAGATTTCTTCGGCACCATTCCGACAATCTCCGAGCCGGTGACGCGCATCCCGCGTTTGTGCGCGGATTCCACACAAGCGTCGAAGGCCACGTGCAACGGCGTTTCGGTGATATTGGTCAAGTTCATCGAGACCTGCGCGATGCCGTACTCTTTCACGAACCATCCGATCGCTTTGACGTGCTTCAACATGCCGGGCTCGCGGACCGGCTCGCCTTTTTCATCGAGCACCGGTTTGCCCTGCGGCGTACCGTCCATGGTTTTGACTCTTCCCTGTTCGCGCACGTCAAACGCGACTGCGTTCGCGCGGCGAACCGATCTCGTGTTCAGGTTTGCGTTGTAGGCGACAAGAAAATCGCGAACGCCGATTACCGTCGCGCCGGCTTTTTCGTTCATCACCGCCGGTCCGAAGTCCGGTTTCCACTGCGGCTGTTTGATCTTCTCCGCGAATCCTTCGTATTCGCCCGCTCGGATAATCGAGAGATTCGAGCGCGCTTTGTTTTTCGCCGCTCTCTCGTAGAGATAAACCGGGATCTTCAGTTGATCGCCAACGCGCTTCCCAAGTTCGTGCGCGCAGGCGATCGCTTCTTCCCAACTGACATTGCTCACCGGAATGAACGGGCAAACATCCGTCGCACCCATGCGCGGATGCGCGCCTGTGTGTTTGCGCATGTCGATCAACTCGCTGGCTTTTTTAATCGCGCGGAATGCGGCTTCGATCGCGGTCTCCGGACTTCCAACAAAGGTCAC
>DATDFJ010000049.1:0-10434 GCA_036522675.1 Chthoniobacterales bacterium
TCAACTCGACACCGCAATTCGGTCGACGGTGCTATGGAGTTGGTGCCTCACGCGCTGATCTGCCTTCGGAAAAGATTTCCCCCTCAGATTTCATTGGCACAAATGCTGCATATAAAAACCATAAGATGAAAAGAGTCGTTCTCGGCGCCATCGTTGGGCTGACGCTCTGCTCTCAGGCTTGGGCGATCATTCGGCCGCCGTTTCCGATCAAGCCGTCGCCGCCCTATCGCGGCCACGTTATCGTGATCGGCGACGATTCGATTCGGCAGACCGCGCAGAAGCCGGGCGGGTAGTTCGCGAAAAAGCGCGCGCGAACGCCGCGCCCGTTTTGTCGTTAGTGGTCGCGGGAGTGGAGCCGGCGGAAGCCGATCGACATAGACGAAGCCGCGCGCCGGTGAAGCCGCCGGGGACGAACGAAATCAATCAAACCGGCATGTGGAGCAAAAGCCTCGTTGTCCATCAAGGCCGAGCGTCTTGTGAAGGCGGGGGCGGGAATCGAACCCGCGAATAGCGGTTTTGCAGACCGCAGCCTTACCACTTGGCTACCCCGCCGCGGGAATTTTGCGAGCGCGGAATATCCCGGCACATCGGGCAAGTGTCAACGCATCGCGCCCGCTGAGTAATCGAGTGCTGGAGTAATGGGTTTGAACCAGGACTCCAATACTCCAATACTCCCAATACTCCAATGTCCACGGGCTCGTCCGATCTGTTCGCGCGCGCGCAGCAGCACATTCCCGGCGGCGTCAACTCGCCGGTGCGCGCGTTTCGCAATGTTGGTGGGGAACCGTTCTTCGTCGCGCGCGCTGAAGGCGCAAGCATCTGGGATGTCGATGGGAAGGAATATATCGATTACATCGGCAGCTGGGGTCCGGCCATTCTCGGTCACGCCCCGAAAGTCGTGGTCGAAGCCGTGCGCGACGCGGCCGCGCGCGGCGTGAGTTTTGGAATTCCGAACCCGTTCGAAGTCGAGCTGGCGCAATTAATCTGCCGCTGGATGCCCTCGATCGAGAAGGTGCGGATGGTGAACAGCGGCACGGAAGCAGCCATGTCGTGCATCCGATTGGCGCGTGGATTCACCGGACGCGACAAGATCATCAAGTTCGACGGCTGCTACCACGGCCATGCCGACTCGCTCCTCGTGAAATCCGGCAGCGGCGCGCTTACCCACGGCCGGCCCGACAGCGCTGGCGTGCCGCAGGCGTTTGTCGATCTCACGATTTCACTGCCTTTTAACGATGTCGATCTTGTCCGCAAAGCATTTGCGGAAAACCAAACCGATATCG
Source organism: Chthoniobacterales bacterium (assembly GCA_036522675.1). GTDB lineage: Bacteria > Verrucomicrobiota > Verrucomicrobiia > Chthoniobacterales > UBA10450 > AV17. The sequence goes on from DATDFJ010000049.1 coordinate 1,284, forward strand.
CCGCCGTCATTGTCGAGCCGATCCCGGCGAACGCCGGACTTTATTTCCCGCGAGAAGATTTCTTGTCGATCTTGCGCGAGGAATGCAGCCGGCATCGCGCGCTCTTGATTTTCGATGAAGTGATGACCGGGTGCCGCGTCGCGCCCGGCGGCGCGCAGGAAATTTACGGAATCAAACCCGATCTGACCGTGCTCGGCAAAGTGATCGGCGGCGGTTTGCCGATCGGGGCATTTGGCGGGCGTGCCGAGATCATGGATCAGCTTTCACCGAATGGTCCCGTGTATCAGGCAGGCACACTCTCGGGGAATCCACTCGCGATGGCCGGCGGTCTGGCGCAACTGCACGAGCTCGAACGGATCAACGCCTGGAAGTTGCTCGAGAAAATCGGCGCACAATTTGAATTGCATGTTCGTGAAGCGCTCCGCGATTCCAAAATCGAAACAACGTTCCACCGCATCGGCTCGATGTTCTGCCTGTTCTTCGCTCCGGGCCCGATTGTCGATCTTGCCGGCGCAAAACGCAGCGACCTTAAGATGTTCGCGAAGTTTTTTCATGGTTGTCGCGAGCGCGGCCTCTATTTCCCGCCATCGCAATTCGAGACGGCATTTCTTTCAACGACGCATGCCCCGGCGCACGTCGAGCGCACGGCGCAAGTTATCCACGAAGTTCTGCTGACACTGTAGGGGAAGCTGGTAGCTTCCCTGCTGCTCGATGAGCTCAAACGCCACCTCACGAGTGCGCCCGGCGGCGAAGTTTCTTTTCGTCGACGACAATAAATTTTTCGTCAAAGGCGTCACCTACGGGCCGTTCAAGCCGGACGAGCAGGGGCATTATCTCGGGCGCCCGGAGCAGGTGGATGCCGACCTTGCCATGATGCGCGAGATCGGCATCAACGTGGCGCGAATTTATCACGCGCCCCCGAGATGGTTTCTCGATTGTTGCGCAGCGGCGGGCATGCGCGTGCTCATCACGTTGCCGTGGGCAAAGCACATCGAATTTCTGCGGCAGCGCGCCGCGCGCAACGCCGTCGCTGACGCGGTTCGCAATGCCGTCACCGAGTTCGCCGGTCATCCCGCCGTGTTCGGTTATCTTGTCGGCAATGAAATATCCAGCACAATGGTGCGCTGGCTCGGAGTCGGCCGTGTCACCGAGTTCGTGGAAGAACTCGTCCGAATCGGGCGCGCGATCGATTCCGACGTTCTCTATTCCTACGCGACTTATCCGCCGACCGAGTATTTGCTTCCGCAAAACGTCGATTTCTTTTGCTTCAACGTTTACCTGCACAATCAGCGCGAATTCGACGCTTATCTGCTGCGGCTGCAAAACCTGACCGAAGAACGGCCCCTCATCCTCGGCGAGTTCGGCATGGACACACTGCGCCATTCCGAGGACGAACAGGCTGACATGCTCGGCTGGCACATCGACAGCGTGGTGAAATGCGGTCTCGCCGGGACAATTCTGTTCGCCTGGACGGACGAATGGTTCACCGGAGAAAAGGAAATCACGGATTGGGCCTTTGGGCTCGTCACGCGCGAGCGTGTGCCGAAGAAGTCGTTTTACATGCTGCGCGACAAACTCGGCCGCGACGACGCTGTGCTGCCGCATCGGCCGTTGCCGCAGCCTCCTTTTGTCTCGGTCATCGTGTGTTCTTACAACGGTGGCAAAACGCTCGCCGGTTGTCTTCAGTCGTTAGGCAGACTCAATTACCCGGGCTACGAGATCATTCTCGTCGACGACGGCTCGACTGATGACACCGCCTACATCGCCGCACAGTTTCCCACTGTCCGTTACATTCACCAAAAAAATCACGGCCTGAGTCACGCGCGCAACGCGGGCGCGGCCGCGGCCAAAGGCGAGGTCTTTGTCTACACCGATTCCGACTGCATGGCCGATGTCGACTGGCTTTATTATTTGATCGGCACGTTGCTCAGCGGCGACTACGCAGGTGTCGGCGGCCCAAACGTGAGTCCGCCCGCGCAGAATTGGGTGCAGGCGTGCGTGGCGGCGGCGCCGGGAGGGCCGAGTCACGTGCTCCTCACGGATACGGTCGCCGAGCACATCCCCGGTTGTAACATGGCGTTTCACCGCTGGGCTTTTGAGAGAGTCGGCGGGTTCGATGTCGAGTATCACAAGGCGGGCGACGATGTCGATTTTTGCTGGCGCCTGCAGCAGGCGGGCGGCGTGATCGCGTTCAGTCCCACTGCGATCGTCTGGCACCATCGGCGCTTCACTTTGCGCGCGTTCTTCAAACAACAGGACGGTTACGGAGAAGCCGAGTCGCTGCTTCGATTCAAGCACCTGATCTTCTTCGGTCCCACCGGTGCCGCGAAATGGCGTGGCCAGATTTATGGCGCGCCCCGTTTCAGCTGGTTCCTGAATCGGCCAATCGTTTACCACGGCGTGTTCGGCGAAGGATTTTTTCAATCGATCTATCCGGCGGCGCAATCGGAGATCGCGATTTATCTCGGGAGCATTGAATGGTTCGCGCTCACCGTATTCCTCTTCGGGCTCGGGGTCTTTTTACCCGCCTTACGAATTGTGCCGTACCTGATGTTTGGTGGGACGCTGGCGGTGGCGCTTTCCTATATGATGCGGGCACGGATCGAACCGCGCTTCGACACCGCGCACGCGCGCCTGCTCGTGATGGTGCTCGCGTTCGTGCAACCGCTCGTCCGCGGCTGGTCGCGCTATTTTACCTGGCTGCGGTTTAAACGGACGCCCCGCAGCGTGATCAGTCGGCGCGAGTATGTGCCGGCCAACGGCCAACCAGCGGGCACACTCAGTCGTCGCTTATTTTGGAGCAAGGATGGGCGCGATCGCCATTATCTGCTCGGGACGATGTTTGATCTGCTGGAGGAAGAAGGCTGGCGTTATTCCGTCGACAGTGGCTGGAACGAATGGGACATCCAAATCTACGGCAACTTCTGGTGGAGCATCGCGCTCCAAACCGTGACTGAGTACCACGCTGACGCGCAATGCCTCACCCGTGTACGCCTGCGCAACCGTTTTGTGACAACGACCGCGATCTTCAATCTCGTCGCGCTCAGTCTGCTGATTTACCGGCAGCTCAACGTCTTACATGTCGATCTTTGGTCGATCGCTGCATATTTCGTTTTCGTGCTCTTTCTCGCCAGTCGCGCGCGCGCTTTGAAGTCGCGTGTCGCCGAGCTAGTCGATCTTGCCGCGCATCGCGCCGATTTGCAGCGCGTTCTGCGACGTCAGAGGATTGCGAAGCCTGAGGTTAGGAAGCCCGAAGTCGAAGCGGCGGTCACCGCGGACCCAGCCGCGCGCGTCTGATCTTTACAGCGCCGTTTCGATTGCTCGTTCGAAATCGGCCGGCAATGGCGCTTCGAAACTCATCCACTGCTTTGTCCGAGGGTGTTCGAACCCGAGCTTCCACGCGTGCAGCATCTGGCGCAGGAACTCTTTCGCCGTTCTCGGCGCGTAAATTTTATCGCCGAGCACAGGATGACCGAGATGGTGCAGGTGCACGCGCACCTGGTGCGTGCGGCCGCTGTGCAAACGACACTCGACCAGGCTGAAGTTTTCGTTCGAGCGAACGACGCGATATTCCGTTTTCGCGGCGCGCCCGCGCGTTGAAGCGACGCTCATCCGCTGTCGATGCACGGGATGGCGTCCGATTTTTTCTTCAATGACGCCCTTTGAGCGGCGCAGTTTTCCGCTGACGAGGGCGAGATAAATTTTCTCCACGGTGCGTGCGCCGAATTGCGCCGATAGCGCGCGATGAGTGGCATCATTTTTGGCGACGACGAGGCAGCCGCTGGTCTCTTTGTCCAGCCGATGAACGATACCGGGGCGCTCTTTTCCTCCAATGCCGGACAGGATGGGGCAATGATGCAGCAATGCGTTAACGAGCGTGTGTTGTGTGTGGCCCGCGCCGGGATGAACCACCAAACCGGCCGGCTTATTGATGACGATGAGATCGTCGTCTTCGAAAAGGATGGCGAGCGGGATCGCTTCGGCTTGATTGTCGATCTTCTCCGGGGCCGGCTCGTTCAGTTCAATTTCGTCGCCGCGGCGCACGAGATCGCGCGGCCGCGTCGGCGCGCCATTGCGCCGAACGAACCCATCGCGGATCAACTGTTGCAGCCGTGCTCGGGAAAATTGAGTCAATTGCGCGGCAAGGAACCGATCGAGGCGAAGCCCGGTTGCGCTGCTCGGGACCGACAGCTTCACCGTTGCCGCTGGTTGGCTTGCGTTCACTGGGCGGCTTCTTCCCTTCGCCCCCGGGGGGTGCTACAATCCAGCCCATGCCGAGGGCGAGGCGAGGGTCGATGAAACAGAAGTGTCGCGGTTGCGGCGCAGCCGTCGACACGGCCGGTGCTCTTCCGCTCGCCCCAGTACCGTGTCCGAAGTGCGGGAAAAAGGTGCGCGCTGAGCGCACATTCAATGAGTTCGAGCTGGTGGAGACGCTCGGGCTGGGCGGCATGGGCGCGGTTTATAAAGCGCGCGACACCACACGCAACCGCGCGGTCGCCTTGAAGCTTTTGCGCCCCGACCTCGATGGCGGTAATCACGCTGCACAGTTGCAGGAAGAGGCGCGCCTCGCCGCGGCCGTTAATCATCCGAACGTCGTGCGCGTCTTTTCTTTCGGCAGCGATCATGGGCAGTTTTATGTGGTGATGGAACTGGTCGATGGCGGGAGCCTGGATGACTTGATCGAACGAGAAAAATCTTTGGCCGAAGAGCGTGTACTGCAAACCGGTATCCAAGTGGCGAAAGGTTTGCGGGCCGCGCACGCGAAAGGGCTCATTCATAGCGACGTCAAACCGGCGAACATTCTTTTCGCGAACAACGAGACGGCCAAGATCAGCGACTTTGGTCTGGCTGCCGTCGCCGCGCAAAGCCCCGAGGCCCGTGCGCAGATTTGGGGGACGCCCTATTACGTCGCGCCGGAGCGCTTGAATAATCATCCCGAGGACCTGCGCAGCGATATTTATAGTCTGGGCGCGACACTCTTTCATGCGCTCGCGGGCAGACCGCCGATCCAGGCGGAGACGAATTCGGCCGCGAAACTGTGCAAGCTCAAGTATCAGCCGCTCGACTTCCGCGCCGCAATGCCGCATATCTGCGAGGAAACAGCGCAGGTTTTCGAGCGCATGCTCGCGCCGGACCCGCGTCACCGGCTCTCCTCCTATGATGAGCTTGTCGCCGAACTGGAATCCGCCAGACGCGCGATCAAACGGGCGCAGAAAAAGGAAGTCGACCGGGCGCTTAAAGATTTCAAGAAAGCGGAGCGCGCGCGGCATCCGTGGCTGCGGCGGTTCGCTTTTGCGGCGGCGCTTTTCGTCGTTGCGGCGCTGGCTGGGGGCGGAACGTTAGTCATCGCGCGTAAGCCGGGAGCGTTGGCTTCTGTGCGCCAAACTTTCGGTGGACTCCTGAATAAATCCGCGACCAGGAGTTCGGTTGATCAAACGGCATTCGCAATCGGCGACGAGGCACAAAACCAGCCCAAGGTCGCCGGGCCAGGGAACTCGTGGGATGCGGCGGTGAACCATTACCGGGACCGACTGGCGCGTTATGATTTCCTCGGTGCGGCCGCGGCGATTGCAAATGCCGAGGCAAAGGACCGTGCCATGCAGGTCGAGCTGGGCAAACGCGCGCAATGGCTGGCTCGGTGGAAAAATAATCTGATTGTCGATCTTAATAAGAAGCAGTTTTCCGGTGCGCTCGCCGATCTCGACCGCGTCGAGTACACAGGCATTGCCAGCGCCACGGCCGATCAGCTCATGTTGAAGACGCGCTACGGCATCGCGGGATTGCCCTGGTCTAAGCTGCCGCCGCAAAAATTGCTCGCCGTTTCGGCGTCGTTTATCTGGCCGGAGGCGCTTGATGCCGCCGATCGACAATGGCTGTGCGCCGTGTTTGCGAGCGCGACCGGCCAGTTCGATGAGGCGCGCCAATTCGCCGAGGCCGCAGCCAAGACCAAACCCGAGTATCGCCGGGAGTTCGCGCTCGTCGTGGCGCCCAGATCGGCGTCGCGATAGTCCACCCAAGTCGCGCCGCTGGCGCATCTTCTGCTCACTAGACCGCGATGCGCCGCGGGTTCGTGTGGGTCTTGGTCTTTCTGCTTGCTCGCTTCGTTGCGCACGCCGGTTCCGTCCCGCTCACAGCGAGAGATGTCACGCTGATGTTGCGTGCCGGTTATTCAAGCGGCGCAGTCATGAAAGAATTGGCCGCGCGCCGCTTTGCCGACACGCTCGATCCAACAAAAGAAACAACGCTGACACAGGCAGGCGCGACCGCGGAATTGATCAGCGCGTTGAAGAAGGGCACTTATGCTGTTCCTCCGGAGCAGGCGAACGCCGCGAAAGAAAAACTTGCCGCCGAAGACAGGCGTCGCGCCGCCGCGGCCGAGGAAGCGCGCAAGTTCGACACGCTCTATCGAAGCCAGATCGCGCAGCAGCGCGCCGGGGGCGCGCTCGTGCCGCCTCCAACCACGAGCCATTTTCTTCATCCACTAGTCAAAGGCGATCTGGTTTATTGGCACAACGGGAGCATCGCCCGGTTTGACGACGAAGCGCTCGAGAAAAAGAAATTGATCGCGCTCTATTTCTCCGCGCATTGGTGCGGCCCTTGCCGCAAGTTCACCCCGCAACTGGTCGATTATTACAATCGTGTCGCCCCGCAGCATCCCGAGTTCGAAATCATTTTTGTTAGTCACGATCGCAACCAGTTCGGTTTCGAAACTTACCTGCGCGAAGCCAACATGCCGTGGCCGGCGATCGATTATCAAAAGCTGCCGATGATGGCGGCGCTCAGCCGATATGCCGGCGACGGCATTCCCTGCCTCGTCGTTGTCGATCCAAGCGGCAAGGTCGTGTCCGATAGTTTCGCCGGCAAACAATACCTTGGCCCGGCCAAAGTCCTCTCCGATCTCGACGCCATCTTCGCCGGCGCTCCAGTTGCGCAAGTCGCTGCGCGTCAATAAAGCTCACGCCGTAGTAGAGATCCGCGCCACCAGCGACCGCGCCATCCGCCGCTGCGCACGCACAGATGATAAGCGCCAGTTTTTCCTTCTTGAACTTTCCCGGGAACTTTCCCCTATAATTGCCGGAGAGCCCATTGGACATATGGCTCGGAAGAAACTCATCCGGCGTTTGCCGCCGCTCCCGGCGAAGCTGCTTCGGGCCAAAGATCACAAGACTGGCGTGCTTGTCGATGTCCTGCGGCGATACACCGTGCTGAATCAGCGCGAAGAGCCGCAGATGTTCCATACCGTCCGGGCCGTTGCGAAGCATTTCCACGTTCCGATATCGCTGGCTCTGCGCGTTTACGAGCAGTTGGAAACCGAAGGACTGCTCGTGCGTATCCGCGGCTCAAAAACGCTCCTCCAGGGCCGCAGCTCGGGCAGACACTTCAGTGTTCTCGGTTTTATCGGCATGCCAGCAGCCATGTCGGCGTTCGTGGCCTATCAGGATTACCGGATGTTTTTCGTCCGCGTCCGCCGCGAGCTGCGCCTGCGCGGTTTTGCCGTCGCGATGGTTCTTTTTGAGCCACGCGATGTGAAGACTGGCCAGCTCCTCGCTTGGATCGAGAAACATGATTTTGACACCGTTCTGTGGTACCAGCCCGACACCACGGTGCGGGAAATCGTCGCCCGGTTAAAAGACGCCGGTATTCAGATCGTGGGAATCGCGGACGTTGGTTTGCCGGCAATCCGCTGTCGCTACGAAATCCGACGCGAGTCTGCACTCAAGACCATTCTGCACGATTGGCACACCCGCAGCGGGATCAAAACCATTGGCGTCGTTCGCGGCAGCGGCGCTTTTGCTGAGAAGGAGCAGATGCTCGAAGCGCTGATCGTCGAAGAAGGCTTAACATGCGAATTTCTAGATGCGATCTCGCGCCGGCCCGAAACGTTCCTCGATGAAAGTTGCAAGCGAAAGGACACCGGCCTGATCTTTCCATCGCGCGTTGCGTCGGTGTTCGCGTTTCGCGCGCCGGAAGCGCTGATGACGGCGATGAACCGGTGCCGCGTTGCGTTCACCGGTGGCCCACCCACGGTGCCATTTGCGCCGCTCATCGACGTCCCCGCCGATCTCGTCCTCGTTGACTGGCAGTTAATCGCCGAGCAAATCGTCTCCGACCTTATCTCCAAAGATGCCTTCGACCGGGGCGAGACCAGAGCGTTTGACGCCAAAGCTGTCCTGCACGCCCCACTAAATCAGTACGCGCAGAGCCTCTGACGCTATTGCGGCGGTATGCGTGTGAACTTCAACATCTACCACTTCTGCTACGTAGAGTTGTGCGGCCCATGCTGAACGAATGTCAAATGTTTGATACGACCCCGGCTTCCCCCGCGTGTTTGGATACGACCCGCTTTCCCCCGCCGTTCGGCGGTGAGAGTTCGGCGTACTGTTTCGTCGTCGGGCTCCCGCCGTTCTGGTGATCAAAGCGCGACGAAGCGCGAATCGTTGCAAACTCGAAAACCGGCGGCCGAATAGGCTTTGCCACGCGAAGTGGGAGAAAACAGCGAATAGACTGCCTGCTCAACCGCCAAGAAATGTCAAACGTTTTAGATGCGACCCATCTTCCCTAGTCGATAATCTTCGCCTTTCGCCGTCCTAAACAACAATATCAACGAGCGCCTAGTGGGGGGAGTATTGGTTCCTCGATCTCACTGGAACAGCAACCAATACGTTAACTTCCCGACGATTAGGATTACAACTGGCAAACCTAAGGTGATCCCAATCAGCAATCGTAAATCCCGTCGCATCGCCTAGGCACCTGGGTGAAGCGGGTCATAAACTGGTAGACTCCGGATGTCGATGCCCGTCGTGTTCCTGAATCTGTCCTCGCCTACGATAATCCTCGGCACCAGCTGCATCAAGTTTTCAAGAAGCACATCCAGAATCGTCCCTGGTGGATACGGACACTCTGGGCAAGTGCCGTCATCTCCATGAACCACTATGAGCTGGCCGATGCCGTAAATCTGGATCGTAGAAGCGGCGCACAGCCATGAGCAGATTGCTCGCACCGTGACGAAAGAGTCCGGTGTAATTGAAATCGGGCAGCGTCGTATTGATCACGGTTGTCGATCTTCCCCAGGGATCGTAGTCAAAGCGAGCAACAACGGCGCCATTGGATATCATCATTTCGCGGATCGAACCAAGATGATCGCGGAAGT
>DATDFJ010000050.1:0-2351 GCA_036522675.1 Chthoniobacterales bacterium
AGGTAGTCGGATCCCGCGGGTGGAGTGCCGTATTGGAAAGCCGCGATCTCCTTGTCGGTGCCGCATACGCCTACGTCCAGCATTTTGAGCATGACGTCCGAGGGCGTCATAAGCTTCGGCTCTTCCTGCTGGATCAAACTGATTTCGCGCCTCGATGGAACCACGGACACCGCTTTCATTGCGTTTCTCCTTCTCGCTGTTAAAACCGGCTGTTCAACTATTGTACTGTGCGGACTCTCCCAATTTCTGTCTAAGATTTTTACGCATCCGACTAAAAACCGCAGCCGGCATATCATCGCAGGACAACGAGCGAGCAACGCGATTGATTTCGTTGTAGCTTTTGAAAAGCGCTGTACAATCCGTGCAAATGCTCCGATGTCCGTCGAATATAGCTCTCGCATCCGCATCCAAATCGTTGTCTCGGTAATCTCCCATCAGACTGGTGAACGTTTCGCAGTTCATAGACCCTCTTGCTCCGACCTTTAGACGCCGGTCTGCTGCGAAAAGATGCAGGGAATGTCAGATTATGCGGACGCCGCCAGCGGCATCGCGGCCCATTCGGGCTGGACGCCTATCCTGGCGAGCGAACCAAGGACCCTGGCGGGATCGCCCCAGTCGCTCCACTCCATGCCGGTTACCGGCAGTACGGCGAGCCGGGAGGGCTGGGCCGCCAGCACCTCTTGCGAGAAATTTGACTCACGCAGCTTCGAATACACAGCTTCGACGGCTGCCGGCGCATGGCGAGAGCCAATCGCAGGGACGATAGGCTCAAAGGATCTGTAGACGTCGGGCACGCTCTCCGAGATCAACGCCAGCAGCGTCTTCGCTCGGCCGATCATGACGAAGCTGTTCCAGAAGCAGCCTCTTGAGAGCAGACGCTGCGCAGTCGCCATGCTGGGCTTTTCCCAGAAGCGGGCGACGCGGAAAAGCGGACCCGCACATGGCAGGAAAATGGGATCAGCCGGCTCAATCCAGCCATATTCGATCTCGGGCGTTTTGGCGTTGATGCCGAGCAAAAGCACAGTTTGCGGCAAGACCGCAGCCGCTTCGAAAGCAGCGTCGACGTAGTACATGAACGACTCATCGTCCGAAATGTAATGGTCTGAGGGAAAAATCGCCACGGAGCAGTCCGGGTCGACGGCAACGGCTCGCAGCAAACCGTAAAGAATCGGGGCGGTCGTACCGCGGTTTTCCGGTTGTACGACCAAGCTATGCGCGGGCATCTTATCCGCATAGCGGTTATAGAACGACGCGTGTTTTTGCGTCACGACGATCAGCGTTTTCTCGTCCGGTATGGATAGCCGCGTTCTACAAAGCGTGCGGTCGAGCAGCGTCTCTCCGCCAACGATCGGGCAAAATTGTTTCGGCCGTTCGTCGCCGGAGATCCGCCGCGTTAAAGGTCGTAGTCGTACACCGTCACCGCCTGCAAGTATGACCGCCCACCGACTCGACCGCCCGCTGCAATCGTTTTTCCGCATACCCCACCCCTCCGGTTTTGTTCTTAGACGCTGGCTTCTAGCGATTGGATGCGCGAAGCACTAGACAAAATTTAATGGCGAATTACGTCTTCGAGCGCCCGCGGCCGGTCCGCTCCCGGAAGAATTCCCGCAGCCGCATTCGCATCGAAGCAGGAATATCTTCGCAGTCAAGAGATTTTCCGGCACGAATCGCCTCTTTGTATGTCTCGAGAAAGGACATACAGTCCGGGCATCGCTTCAGATGCGCCTCGAACATTTCAACCGTCCGCCGGTCCAAATCGCCCGAAAGATAATCCGTGACAACGCGCGACGCTTGTTCGCAAAATTCTTTTTCGCTTGCAGTCTTCCGCATGACGGAGATCACGCGGCGGAATAGCCGAGCTCGACCGCCAGCTTCCCGCGGAGGAAGAGTCTTGCACGATGCAGGCGGGCTTTAACAGCCTGAACCGTCAGATTCAACGCATCGGCAATTTCTCGATTGGAATAGCCGTCGAGATCGCTTACGAGAATCACTTTGTCGATCGCCCCGAGTTGGTCAATTGCTTTTCGCACAATCGACTTCAGCTCGCCGTCGATCAGTTGTTGATCAAGATCTTTCGACCAATCGACGACCGGCCTGACGAGATGATGCCCGTCCTCGGCGAACCGCGGAAGGTAGGCCTCGATGTCGACAGTTTCATCTTTCTTGTGCCGGCGAATCTTGCTCAGCGCAACGTTCAAGGTCACGCGGTACAGCCAGCTCGAGAATGCCGAATCGCCGCGGAAATTTTTCGCCTTCTCGAAAACCAGCATGAAAGAGTCCTGCACAACCTCTTCTGCGTCCGCATCGTTTCCGACAAGTTTCACCGCCTGACGATAAACCCGGTTCGCATA
>DATDFJ010000051.1:0-31063 GCA_036522675.1 Chthoniobacterales bacterium
TTCCGATTGTTGGATTATCGCTGCCCGCCGGTCATCTGGCCGATCGGATTAGTCGCAAGCACATCATCGTCGTCTCGCAAATTCTGACCACGCTCAGCTCCGTGGCCTTGGCGCTGGTCTCCTGGCAACACCTCGCGATTCCGCAATTGTCGATCTTACGTGCCGGCAACGAGTGGCTGAGCGGAATCGCGGGCATGTTCGAACGTCACAACCCGCAGTTTCACTTCGATGATGCATCGATCCCGCTCATTTACCTGCTGCTCTTCCTCGGCGCGATCGTGCGGACGTTCAATTGGGCGGCACGCGCGTCGTTTTTTCCGACGCTGGTGCCGCGCGATGCGTTTTCCAATGCGGTGACTTGGAACAATAGCGTGTTGCAGATCGGCTCAGTCGCCGGACCTGCCATGAGCGGCTTTCTCGTCGCGCACAGCGGTTTCCCGATCGTTTACATGATCGATGCAGTCACCGCGTTTTTATTTTTCCTGTTAGTCCTGCCGATCCCGCGCGCCGAACAGGCGCGCGAACGCATCGAGCAAGGAACTTGGAAGGGCCTTGTCGCAGGCGTGAAATTCGTCTTCAGCAAAAAGGTCATTCTCGCCACGATCACGCTCGATTTGTTCGCCGTCCTCCTCGGGGGTGCGGTTGCGCTCCTGCCGATCTTTGCCGATCAAATCCTGCACTGCGGCGCAATCGGGCTCGGTTGGATGCGCGCCGCGCCGGCGGTCGGCGCGTTTGCGATCGCGCTTACCGTTGCTTTCCTACCGCCGATGCGACAGGCGGGCAAAACGTTGCTCTGGTGCGTCACCGGTTTCGGTGTCGCGACCATCATCTTCGGTTTGTCGAAAACGCTGTGGTTATCGTTGGCGATGTTGTTTCTCGCCGGCGCGTTCGACAGCGTGAGCATGATCATTCGCGGCTCGATCGTGCAACTGATTACCCCCGATGAAATGCGCGGCCGCGTTTCGTCCGTGAACAACATTTTCATCGGCACCTCGAACGAATTCGGCGCGCTCGAGTCAGGGCTGACGGCCGCGCTCTTCGGCCCGGTGATCTCCGTCGTCGCCGGCGGCATTGGCACAATCCTCGTCGTCGTCGGCGCGGCCTGGCGCTGGCCGGAGATCCGCAAAATCCGCGCCTTGGATAAAACGTTGCATTAATATTGAGACGATGAGAGTCGCCGCTGCCCAGATTTCGTGCGCGCTTGGCGATATTGACGCGAACGTCCGAAAGATTCGCGAATTCGCCGCGCGCGCGAAAGAATCGGCCGCTGATCTCGTCGTCTTTCCGGAGATGGTGGACACCGGCTATTCGATGCCAGTCATCCAAAAGTGTGCGCAACCCTGGATGAAAGGCGCCGTGCCGCAGCTGCAACAGATCGCGAAAGAACTTTCTATGGCAATCGTCGCTGGCGTGTCTGATCGCGACGGCGATCGCATCTACAACGCGCAGACGTTCATTAACTCGGCTGGCGAAATCATCGCCAAGTACCGCAAAACCCATCTCGTCACGGCGGCGCCCCTGGATGAACGGCCGGTGTTCACGGCCGGTGATCGGTTTGTTTCGTGCAAGATCGACAACTTCACCGCCGGGATGGCGATTTGTTACGACCTTCGCTTTCCGGAAATCTGGCGAAAGCTCGCGGTGGAGCAGGATACGAACCTGTTCGTCATTTCATCTGCGTGGCCGTGGGTTCGAATCGAACACCTGCGCATCTTTGCGTTGTCGCGCGCAATCGAGAACCAATGTTATCTCATCCTCGCCAATCGTGTCGGCAACGACGACGGCGTGACGCTCTGCGGATCATCGATCATCGTCGATCCGCACGGCGCGATTCTTGCCGGCGCCTCCGTCGATCGCGAAGAAATCATTTACGCGGACATTTCAAAGGAGGCTCTCGATCTCACCCGCGAGCGCATCCGCGTGTTCGATCATCGCCGACCAGAGTTATATGAGACGACGTGATACGGCCAATCGGCGCGCGGCCATCGATGCAAGTTAAAGTGAAATTGAGACGCACACTTTCTTTTCTGTCGACGACCATGATCGCCTTGTCGCCGGTACTCACGCCGGCGGCGTCAAACGAGCCGGCGAACTCGACGCCACAGCAGGTGTTCGACGACATGAAGAACAGTTTTCAAGCGGACAAGGCGAAAGGCGTGCACGCAAAGTATCAATGGGAACTGAGCGGCCCGAACGGGGGGGAATGGTGGATCGACGTCGAAGACGGCACTTACAAAATGGGCAAGGGCAAGATCGACAATCCAACCGTGACGTTCATCACGAGCGACAAAGATTGGGTAGCGATGTCGAATGGTCAGCTCAAAGGGACTTGGGCGTTCATGACCGGGCGCTTGAAAGTGCACGGCCCGCAATCGGTCGCGCGCAAGCTCGACGAGATCTTCCCGTAAGATTGCGCCATCGTTGTAGCCGGCGTCGCCGACGCCGGTCGCGATCACGATCGCGGTGACAACTAGAACTTCGCTTCGATGGCGACCCTGACGTATGGCGCGCCGTCGAGTTTCGCTCGGACATTGGCGCGGAAGAAGTCGAACTCGCGGTAAGCGGTGTAACCGCCACCGACAGTAATGTCGAATGGCTTGAAACCAGAATATGTCACCTGCGCGCCGCCTTTGATCTCGCCGTACTGAACAACGGCGTCGTGCAGCGTGATTTTATGTTGTGTCGCGGCAATATCATCAGTGCGATAGCCTTCGAAGTAGAGGTCGCCGAGCACTCGAAATTCCCAATCGTCGTTCGGATTCCAGACCAGTGCCGGTTTCGGGAATACGCCTTCGAGCCGGAACTGATCCGTGAAAAGCCAGACGAGGCCGCCACCCGGAGCGACTATCGGATCTTGAAACATCCCACCGCCGAGTCCAATGACCGCGAAGATCTTGTCCTTTTTCAGCGGGAATGTGACAAACGCTTTCCAGGGAAAGTCGAAGGTATTGCCGGTAATGTCGTCCTGGAAATAGGGGCCCGGGTTCACCTCCAGGCTCATGCCCGCGTGATCGTGCACGACGTATTCGATCGCGAGCTGGGCGTGGATTGTTTGCAGGTGATCAGGCAGCCCGTTGTCGGTACCGCCGAAATCGAACCGCTCATATTCGACGCCCGCTCGGAAATACCAGTTGCCGGTAATGAGAAACCGGTGGTTGTAGCTGAACTGGTCGTAGAGCGAGCTGCCGTCGCCGAGCTTGTCGTGGTCGTCCTTAAAATCGCTCTCGAAGGTATAGCTCGTTTCGTAGGCGAAAAGCTCGCGTGAATTTTGCTCTGCCGGAGTGGGAGCGGGTTGGAGCTCGGGGACGGGTCCCCCGGGTGCAGATGCGGTCAGAGCGATACAGGAGAGAAAAAACAGACGCGCGATGTATTTCATAAGGCGTTCTAAATCAGCAGCAGGTCTCAAGCTAATCGTTTCACCCAGGCGGCTCCGGTGTATCGGAATCAAGATTTTCTAGCAAGGCTTCATTCGCCGAGCCTCGAAGCGAGCTTTTTAGATCGACATGCGAAATCTCATTTGACTACAATTGAAAGGTGCCTAACTTTGCCGGCCTTTTTGTGACAAACCCCCCGTTTTCCTCAGTCTTCGTCGCAGTCATCAATCCGTTGCTCGGCCCAGATCATAGCCTGGCGAACTGGTTTCATGTCCGTTTGACCCAGCATTTTGTCACTTTTCTGCGCGCGCTGAGCGAGCCGGGTTCAGCGCAATGGATCGGGGTGGTCGTCTTTGTGGGCGTGGTGTTTTTTGCCTGGAAAAGGCACTGGCTTTCGCTCGTGACCTTCGTTGTGGCCGTGCCCGGCGGGATGCTCCTGAATGAGCTAGTCAAGATTATCGTACATCGTCCGCGCCCCTTTACGGCCGGGGCGTTCGTGGATTGGGACGGGTACAGCTTCGCCAGCGGGCACACCATCGGCGCGACCTTGCTCTATGGTCAGATCGCGCTCTTTTTGGTGCCCGCAATCAAAGCCCGCCGGTGGCGGACGCTGACGAAATGCGGTGTGGTGTTGCTCGTGATGCTGGTCGGCTTCAGCCGGATCGCTTTGGGCGCGCATTATCTTAGCGACGTACTGGCCGCGATGGCATTCGGCAGTGCATGGCTGGCGATCTGCGTCTTTGCCGCCAAGCCGGTGCGCAAACGGGCAGCGGCGCCGATTCTTTTGCCGGAGACGATGACGCCGGCGCTGCTCCCGATTGAGACACCAGCGCTGGTCCCAGTGGAGATAACCGCCTGCTCGGATCTCGTTGTGCCGCGTTGACGGCGCAACGCAACTGACGCATCTGGTAACCCCTGCGGCTGCGCGTAGCGCGCACCGTCCAGCGAACTATGAAATCGGCCGGTCGGATCAAGCTAACGCTATATTTGTTCGGTTTTGCCGGCGCGGCGCTTTTCACCGGACTGCTGATTCGACAAGGCGCGGCGGACGTCGGTCGAGCTGTGGCCACGGCGGGATGGGCGCTACTGGCGATCGCGATCTACCACCTGCTAATACCGGTTTTTCTCGATGCCCTCGCGTGGTGGGTTTTGTTTCCGAAACTTGAACGCCCGCGCCTGCGCCAGCTTTTCTGGATGCGTTGGGTGGGAGAGTCGATCAGCACGCTGGTGCCTTCGGCAGCGGTCGGCGGCGATATCATTCGCGCGCGGCTCGCGTCATTGCACGGGGCGCGCCTGACCGTCTCGGCGGCGAGCGTGCTTGTGGATATTACGCTGGGAGTTTTTACCCAGGCAGTGTTCACCATTCTTGGGCTTGTCTTGCTGGTGAATGCGACGGGCCAAAAAAGTTTTGTCGGCCCAACGCTGCTCGGAACCCTAGCCGGCGTGATTGCGGTCGGCGGATTCTATTTCGTGCAACGGCTCGGGATGTTTCGTTTTCTCGCGCTGATCGTTTCAAAGCTAGCCAGCTCGGCGGAGTGGCACTCGTTGGTCGAGGGCGGCGCGACACTCGACGAAACGATTCGCCAGCTCTACGCGCGTCGAGGCGGTGTGATCGCCTGTTGTGCGGTGACGATTGTGTCCTTGGTTGGCGGCTCGGGAGAAATCTGGATTGCGCTGCACGCTCTCGGCCTGCACGCGACGATTGTAAACGCAGTCATCCTGCAAAGCATGGTGCTAACGATTCGTTCGGTGGCATTTCCCGTGCCCGGCGGCATCGGTGTGCAGGAGGGCGGCTATCTCGTCGTCGGCAATCTTCTCGGCATCGCCGGTGGCGCCGCTTTCGCTCTCTCGCTCATCGCCAGAGTGCGCGAGTTAGCACTGGGCATCCCGGGGCTGATCGTGTGGCAGATCGTCGAGGGCCGCCGTCTCTTGCGCGCTGGCTCAAGGCCGACAGTTGAGGAGACCTGAAGCGTTGCCGCCGCGTTTCGCAACAACTGGATGCGGCGTTTCACTTTCGCCGTATTCGCGAAACTGGTGCGAACGTTCCACCAAATCCGCGCCAGGCCCGCGGGGATGACGAGTCGCTGATTGATTTCGGCGAGGACGTCGCGCACCCCATAGGTTTCGAGAAACGCGACCGCCAGCGGCAGCCATTTTCGAATGCGCCCTTTGGCGACGAGATCAAGCAAGCAGACCACCAGGTCGTCGGCATGGCGCGCGGCGGGGGGGAGCGATTTTTCGTGCACGATCTCGAAGTCGATCAAGCGGGCTCGATCGGTCTTGGCATCGTAGATCACGTTTTGCATGGTGGCATCGCCGTGCGACCACGGCCCCTCGAACTCGCCGCTCCAGAGCTGATGCACGCGCCGGAATTCTCTTGCTCCCGCCTGCATCATCTGCCGCGTCAACGTGCCCTCGACCATGTAGTCCCAAAGACTGCGCCCGGGCACTTTTTCTAGGCAGACGGAATGGTTGCCGACGGTAAATGCGCGGAAAGCGTCGCCGTTGAGCAGCCGGTAGCACTCGACCTCCCACTGTTGCCATTCTTCGATTTTGCTGCAGAAACGGATCGGGATGCCGGCGAGCCGGAAAAACAGATTGGCCGAATCGGCGATTTGTTCGCTGCCGGGATTGCGCGTTTTCACCACCACCGGTTTGCCATGGCGAAATTTCTCCGCGACCGAATTCATCTTCAGGAAATCGACCGCCGCAGCGGCAAAATCGCGAAATGCTTTCGGGGTGATTCGATCGATCAATGTGGTAGCCATGCCCTGTTTAGATCCTTACTTTGGTCGCTCATTCGCCAGCTTCGACGGCTTTGATCACGATAGCTTCAAAGCTTGCCCAAGATCACACCGTAATTGTTTCTCCCACCTTCATTACGCGCAGTTCGGCTTTCGCGCCGCGCTTTTTTAATTCGTCGGCGAATTCCTCCGGTGTTCCCGTCAGCACCGGAAAAGTGGCGTAGTGCATTGGAACGACCATTCGGGGCGCGACTAATTTTACGGCATCGGCCGCGCGGACCGGTCCCATGGTGAAATGGTCGCCGATGCAGACGAGCATGATGTCGATCTTGTTGTAATCGGAAACGCGCGCGATATCGGAAAAAAAACCGGTATCGCCGGTGTGATAGAGCGTCGGGCCATTCCGGATGCAAATCACCAGTCCGGTCGGCATGCCTGCGCCAACCGGCGGCGAATTTTCATCCTTCCGCACCGTTGAGCCGTGCCAGGCCGGCACGAAACAAACCGTTAATTCGCCATTGAGCAGCGAAAGTTGTCCGCCGATGTGACCGGTTGTATCCGCGCCGGCTTGATCGCTCGGATAACCGAGAACACTCACAACCGCGGCAGACAGATCGAAATTCGCGACCAGCTTGGCTCCCGTTTTCTTTCCGATTTCAACCGAATCGCCAACGTGATCGCCGTGACCGTGCGAAAGCAAAATTAGATCGACATCTTTCAGAGCAGCCAACGCTTCCTTTCCTTTTTTAAAAACGGGATTCGTCAGCCACGGATCGATGAGAAATGTTTTCCCGCCCGGTGTAACAATTTTGAATCCGGATTGGCCATACCAGGTCAGTTGGGTTTGCGCCATGGACATTCACGAAAACAAAAACACGCGGTTGAGCAAAACATTTTCCCGAGCGAAAGGAGAGCGGCCATGTCGACTCCGGAAAAACATTTGGCGGCGAGCCATCCGCGCATGGCGGCCCTCATCGCGCGCTCGCGGCGTTACTCGATTACGCCGGCATTGTCGCTGCGGCCGTTCGACGCCCTTGCGGAATCGATTGCTTATCAACAGCTGAGCGGCAAAGCCGCCGCCACGATTTGGGGCCGAGTGCGCGCCCTTTATCCGAAGCGGAAATTTCTCGATCCAAAGCTCGTGCTCGACACGCCGGACGACAAACTGCGTGGCGCGGGACTCTCCCGCAGCAAAGTCGCTGCCTTAAAGGACCTCGCCGCAAAGACCCTCGACGGCACAGTTCCTTCGGCCCGAGCAATGGCAAAAATGACCGATGAAGAGATCATCGAGCGACTCATCCAAGTGCGCGGCATCGGTCGATGGACCGTAGAAATGCTTTTGCTTTTCGAGCTTGGCCGGCCGGACGTCTGGCCGGTGCACGATTATGGCGTGCGCAAAGGCTTTGCGAAAACGTTTGGCCGAAGAAAATTGCCGACGCCTAAACAGCTTTCGCGGCTCGGCGAAAAGTGGCGACCATATCGTTCGGCGGCGGCATGGTATTTCTGGCGCGCGCTCGACCAGCCCGTGGCAAACCGATTCGACGAATAGTCTGCCGACAGAAAAAACGCCGAACGCTGAACGTCCAACGCCGAATATCAAATTCAGGTCCCCGCAGTTCCGTATTCGATGTTCGCCGTTGAGCGTTCGACGTTTGCTGGACTCCAAAACAAAAGCAAAGGGGCGGACCTTGCGATCCGCCCCTCCCTCTTTACGAGCAGCTTCTCCTTAGCTTTGTTTGTTTTGTGAAACCACTTCGTTCAATTTGAAAATTGGCAGGAACATCGCGATCACGATTCCGCCGACGATCAGTCCAAGAAAGACAATCAACATCGGTTCGATCAGCGATGTCAGCGCATCGAGCATCGCTTCGATTTCTTCGTCCCAAAAGTCGGCCATTTTTTCCAGCATTGTGTCGATCTTACCGGTCGCTTCGCCGGCCGCGACCATGCGCAGGAGCATGGGCGGGAAAATCGGTTTGCGTGATAGCGCGACCGAGAGGTTGTCGCCTTTCTCAACGTCTGCGCTCACACCCTGGATGCTTTTTTCAATGACGTAATTTCCGGCCGTGCCGCCGACGATCTCGAGCACCTCGAGAATCGGGACACCGCTGCGGATGAGCTGCGCAAACGTGCGCGCGAACCGCGACATGCAGATCTTCTGCGTGAGCGGGCCGAGCACCGGCAGCTTGAGCTTCCAACGATCGGACAACTGTTTCCCGCGGGTCGAGCGCAGGAAGAAGCGCACACCGGCAATTATTCCGATCACTGTGATGAGAATGAAATACCAGTTGCCGCGCACGAAATCGCTCACGTCGATCAGAAATTGCGTCGGGGCCGGCAGCTTGGCGCCGAAGTCTTTGAAGATCTCGGCGAAGATCGGCACAACCCGAACGATCAAGAATGTGGTAATAGCGAGCGCGATGCAGATCACAATGACGGGATAAGTCATCGCCGACTTCACTTTTTTGCGCAGGCGCGCGCTGGCCTCAAGAAACCCGGCAAGGCGATCGAGAATTTCCGCAAGCAGACCCCCGGTCTCGCCCGCTTTCACCATGCTCACAAAGAGCCGGTTGAAGACACGCGGATGTTTGGCAATCGCTTCGTGAAAGGTTTCGCCGCCTTGCACGCGCGTCGTCACGTCGCTCAGGATGTGGCGAAGGCTGCGCTGGCGTTTGGGATCGGCCTGTTCGTAAAGTGCAGTCAAAGCTTGGACGAGTGAAATGCCGGCCTCGATCATGGTGGCCAGCTGTCGCGTGCAAAGCACGAGGTCGGTTTCCTTGACCGTCCAAGTCTTCTTGCGCGAGCGGACCGACATCGCCTTGCGCTGCAAAGAGAGCACCATAAGCCCGCGGCTCATCAAACTGGTGACGGCGTTGTCTTCGTTAAGGGCGTCCTGGATTCCGGAAACGATGCGACCGGAAGAATCGCGAGCTTGATAGGAGAAGGTGATCATTACTATAATTTCCATACTGAATAGAGCAGCTAGGATGCCACGACATCCTCGGCCCCCAGCTCAACCCCCTTGTCTTGACCCAGTTGCCTGCTCAACATTCCTCTCGTGCCGACCGTTGCCGAGGAGCTCACTCAGCTCACGCCCTCCCTCTTTGTTTGGCAAAGCTACGACTCCGCCGTCAAAGCCGATCTCTTCTCAACTGCCCTCGTGACGCCCGCGGGTATTTTCATTGTCGACCCAATCCTGCTCGAGCGTTCTCAACTTGATCGACTGCACGAGTGTGGCCGGATCGCCGGCCTCATCGTGACCAACGCGAATCACCACCGTGCCGCGAGTAGCTATTCGCAGGAACTTTGTGTACCGATCTTCGCCGCCGCGGATGTTTTCCGGAATGAAAAGCCAGAGCGCTTTGCGGAGATCAAAGGCGGCAAAAAAATAGAAAATGAATTCGAGGTTCGCCAGATCGATGGCGCGGTCGCCGGCGAAGTAGCGCTCTACCACGGCCGGGATGGCGGTGCGCTAATTGTTGGCGACGCGCTGATTAATTTTGACCCGTACGGCTTCACGTTTCTGCCTCGCAAATATTGCCGCGACCAGGATGAAATGCGCCGGTCGCTCCGAAAACTTTTGGACTGGCAGGCAGAACGAATGCTATTCGCGCACGGCATTCCCATCCTCTCGGATGCGACTGAGCGTTTGCGGCAGCTCCTGGAAGTTAGGTCTTGAGGTGAGCCCGCAAGATCGACAACTTGGCAGCGAGCGGCAATCGGCGGGGCCGGTGGTTCGTTTTCTCCGGCTGATCCGGTTTTCGCACACGATCTTTGCGCTGCCGTTCGCGCTCGGCGCGCTCCTGGTCGCGGCGCATGGCCGACCGACTCTCCGAACAATACTGCTCGTTCTGATCTGTATGGTCGCAGCCCGCACGGCCGCGATGCTCTTCAATCGGCTTGTCGACTGGTCGCTTGATCAACGTAACCCGCGCACCGCGTCGCGTCACCTGCTCGTGCCGAAATCGGCTGTCCTCATCCTCCTGCTGATTGCGTCCGCGGTTTTCTTGTTTGCGGCGGCGGCGATCAATCGTCTCACTTTCTGGCTGTCGCCCCTGGCGCTCGCAATCGTGTTCCTCTATTCCACGACGAAGCGGTTCACCGCCGCCACGCATTTCTTTCTTGGGCTCGCGCTCGCGATTGCCCCGATCGGCGCCTGGATCGCGCAAACTTCGCATGTCGATCTTGCACCATTCGTTCTTGCGTTCGGCGTCATCTGCTGGGTCGCCGGCTTCGATCTGATCTACGCCACGCAAGACTACGAGTTCGACAGGCGTGAAGGGCTCTACTCACTGGTCGTGAAACTCGGGATCCCGGCAACCCTTCGGATCGCTCAGCTGCTGCACTTCGTCATGTTCGTAACGCTGGTCGCGTTCGGTTGGTTGGCCAAGCTCGGCGTGGTTTATTACGTGGCGTTGCCGCTCGTCGCGGCTGCGCTCATGTTCGAACACCGAAGCGCACGCCGGCTCGACGTCGCTGCCATCAACCGCGCATTTTTCCAAAGCAACGCGTTTGTCAGCGCTGTTTTCCTGGCCGCGGTGTGCCTCGATCAATGGCTGAGATGAGCGGCCCCAATTGGCCGCTACATCGCGTTGAGCTGAGCGACGCGCCGCTCGTGACGTCCGCCTTCGAATTCGGTTTGGAGCCAAATGCGCACGATTTTCAACGCCAGCTCCTTCGGCAACAACCGCTGTCCAATCGACAGCACGTTGGCATCGTTGTGTTGCCGCGAAAGGCGCGCCGATTCTTCGTTCCAGCACAGCGCGCATCGAATGCCGTGCACCTTGTTCGCGACCATCGCTTCGCCGTTGCCCGACCCGCCAAATACAATCCCCCGATCGCATTCGCCGCGCGCGACCGCTTCCGCTGCCGGACGAATGAAGAGCGGATAATCCACCGGCTCCTCGTTAAACGTGCCGAAATCTTTCACCTCGTGGCCTAACGAGCCGAGGAGTTCTTTCACTTTTTCCTTGTAGCGGAAACCCGCGTGATCCGTGCCAAGCGCGATTTTCATAAGAGTTGTGCCGCCTTTGTGGACATGTCGATCTTAGCCGCCCTGCAATCTGGCCAGTTCGCTCCAGAGCTCGCGTTCCCGCTGGCTCAATTTTTTCGGCACATTGATTTGCAGCTCGACGTAAAGGTCGCCGCGTTTCCCTGAGACACTCGGGAGACCGCGTTCGCGCAAGCGGAAGCGCTGGCCACCCTGTGTTCCGGGCGGCACCTTCAAGCGCACGTTGCCTTCAAGCGTGGGAACTTTGAGCTCCGTTCCGAGAACTGCCTGCCACGGCGCGATTTTTTCTTCGTGAATCAGATCGCTGCCTTCGATACGAAAATCGGGGTGCCGCGCCAGACGCACACGCAAAAATAAGTCGCCGCTTTTGCCGCCGCGCGCGCCTGCTTCACCCTGACCGGCGAGTCGGATGCGTTGCCCTTCGTGCACGCCGCGAGGAATCTTGACCTGATATTGCTCGACTTTGTTGGCGCCTGCGCGGCGCAACGACACCGTCCTGGTCGACCCATGCAGCGCTTCTTCGAGCGTGACCATGATGTCCGCCTCAACGTCCGCGCCGCGCTCCGCTGTCGCTGTTTGTCCGCCAAATCCACCAAACGCCGAGCGGCCGCGCCCGCCGCCGAAGAACGCCTCGAAGAAATCGCTGAACCCGGTACCGCCGAATTCGAATTCAACTCCTCCGTCTCCGCCGCCCCATTGATAAAAGCGGCCGCCTCCCGGCTGACCGCTCCACTGCGGCGGCGGTTGGAATCCCCCGGGTTGATTCCAATCGGCCCCGAGCTGATCGTACTTTTTGCGCTTCTCCGGGTCGCTCAGGACTTCGTAGGCTTCGTTAATCTCCTTAAACTTTTCTTCCGCGGCCTTTTTGTCCTTGGCGACGTCGGGATGGTATTTGCGCGCAAGCTTGCGAAAGGCGCTTCGGATCTCTTCTTCCGTCGCCGTTTTCGAAACGCCGAGCGTCTCGTAATAATCCCTGAACTGCACCGGCATCGCTCAACTCTCTGCCAGCGCACCGGCGGCGCAACTGGTGATTGCCTGCAGCGTGATCTCGAAGAAGTTTTCGCGTGCGCGAACTCGGAAAATTCCTGGTCATGCTCGGGGCGATTGTGTTGCTGCTCGGCTTAATTTTGTGGACTGGGTTTGCGCCGAAATGGCTGGGCCGTTTACCCGGCGACATTCGGATCGAGCGCGAGCACTCGGCGTTCTATTTCCCGATCGTTACCTGCATCGTTCTGAGCATCCTGCTCAGCATCGTGTTGTCTATCTTCCGCCGGTTTTGAAAAGACTCACTGCGTCGCGCAACCAACTCGCACTCGCGCGGCACGTGGTGCGACTACGCAGATGCCGTCGCTGCCCGCGGATGCAATCAACACCGGTCTCGGGCGGCGCAATCCTCAGCGACATCATGATCGTCGGCCAGGCGCCCGGGCCACGCGAGCCGCTCCGGCAGCGGCCATTCGCGCATACCGCCGGCCGCACGCTCTTTCAATGGTTCGAGAAATTCTGCGGCCTCAACGAAGCCGCTGTAAGATCGACAATTTATTTCGCCGCCGTCTGCCGTTGTTTTCCCGGCAAAAATTCCAGCGGCACCGATCGCGTGCCGAACCCGGACGAAATTCGTAACTGCTCCAGCTGGATGGACAGCGAGCTAAACATTCTGCGACCGCGTCTCGTTATTCCAGTCGGCCGCCTGGCAATCGCGCAGTTCATCGACTGCAACAAACTCGCACAAGTGATCGGTCGCGCTTTTCGCACCGAGCGCGCCGATCGTGAGTTCGATCTCATCCCGTTGCCACATCCCTCCGGCGCGTCGCCCTGGCACAAAATCCCGCCCGGCCGCGAATTGACCGCGCGCGCGATGCGCAAAATCGCGCGGCATCCGTCGATTGTCGATCTTCGAAAAGAATGTCGGCTGCAAACGCCGACCGTCGAACGCACAACGCCGAACGCCGGATTCAGCAAGGTGCGCCTCTGAATTCGACATTGGACGTTCGACGTTGCGCGTTCGACGTTTTGTGATGTCTGTGACGATTCTAACCCGCGCTGAGCTTCCCGATTCCGACAAATGGGACCTGAGCCATTTGTTCGCCGATGTCGGCAAGTGGCAGGAGGATTTCCGCTGGGTGCAAGAGACGTTCCCGCGGCTGAAGGAATGGCAGGGGCGGGTCGGCGATTCAGCGCAAACACTGGTTGATTGTCTCGAGTTTGAGAAGACGCTCGAAATGAAAATCGAGCGGCTTTATCACTTCGCCGGACTCCAGCTCGCGGAGGACAGCGCCAACCCCGAATACCTTGCGCGTGTCGGCAAAATCCAGAATCTGCTGACGAAGATCGGCGAGACGGCGGCTTTCGTTGTTCCCGAAATTCAGGCGATCGACGACGAGAAGTTCGCGCAGTTCGTGGCGGATCCGGTTCTGGCCGATTGGCGAATCAAGCTCCACAAAATTCGCCGGATGAAACCGCACGTGCTGTCCGCAAAAGAAGAACGCCTGCTCGCCATGGGCGATGCCGCGCTGAGTGGATACGACGATACGTTTTCGCAACTCACCGATGTGGATATGAAGTTCGGTGGGCTGGTGGATGAAACCGGCCGCGAAAGGCCGCTTACCCAAAGCTCGTTCATGTCATTTCTCGTCAAACGCGATGACGAATTGCGAAAACGCGCGTTCCGTCAGTTCTACGCTGAGTTTGAGGACCACCAATACACGCTTGCAGCCGCGCTGGCGTATTCGGTAAAGGCGGACGTTTTTCGCGCACGCGCACGCAATTTCGCCTCCGCGCTGGAAGCGACCCTTTTCCGGGACGACATCCCGCTCGTCGTTTACAACGGGCTGATCGAGTCGGTGCGCGCGCATCTTGCACCCCTGTTTCGCTATTTTGAATTACGCCGGCGCGTGCTGCGTCTGCCCGAGTTGCATCACTACGACATCTACGTGCCGCTCGTCGCTGAAATCGACACGCGCATCTCTTTCGATGAAGCAATCGATACGGTGCTGAGCGCCCTCGCCCCGCTCGGAAGCGAATATGTCGATCTTCTCGCCGCGGGTCTGCGCGATGCCCGCTGGTGCGATCGCTACGAAACGAAATCAAAACGCAGCGGCGCGTTTTCTTCCGGCAGCTACGGCGCGCCGCCATACATCCTAATGAATTACAAGGAGGACGTGTTCGCCGACGTTTACACTCTCGCCCATGAGGCCGGGCACTCGATGCATAGCTGGTTCTCGCAGCACACGCAAAAATTTCAGGATTACGAGTACCCGATTTTCCTCGCTGAAGTCGCATCGACCTTCAACGAAGAGCTGCTCACCCATCATCTGCTCGAGAAAACGAGTGACCCCCCAATGCGCGCCTACATCATCAACCGGCAGATTGACGATATCCGCGGCAGCCTGTTCCGGCAGACGATGTTCGCGGAGTTCGAAAGAATCATTCACGCGATCGAAGAAAGCGGCGACGCGCTCACGCTCGACGTGTTCAAAGCTGAGTATCACAAATTACTCGCTGCGTATTTCGCCGAAAATTTCGTGGTCGATCTGCAGCTCGATCTCGAATGCCTGCGCATCCCGCACTTCTACAGCGCGTTTTATGTTTATAAATACGCGACCGGGATTTCTGCGGCCACGACTCTGGCCGAGCGTGTTCTCATCAGCCAGCCAGGCAGCGTCGATGCTTACCTAAATTTTCTGCGCTCTGGCGGTTCCAAGTTTCCACTCGAGACCCTCAAGGCCGCTGGCGTCGATATGAGCACGCCGGCACCGATCGAAAGCACGCTGCATTTGTTCGAGCGCCGCGTCGCCGAGCTGGAAGAACTGCTTCTGTAGGTAGAATCGCCGCGCGCGCCGTACCCCCCAACGCTTTCGGGCAGCACGGCGTCGCTACCAGAATAACTTGGCAAGCTCTTTGCTAGAGCGACAGAGCCGTGGAATTTGCATGGCGATTTAGCGCGGCCTGCGGTTATGCCGAACTTGGCATGACACGCCAATCATTGGCTGAGCTTAATGCGCTCGATAAAACCGAACAGGAGCGCCCGGAAGTTCTGCAACTGCGGCTGCATCATCTCATGCGCGACAAGAAATGGACGCGTGCGCTTATTGTCAGCCGCAAGCTCTGTCAGGTCGCGCCGAAATGCTGTGCCGGGTTTCTCCATGCTGGTTTCTGCCTGCATGAGCTCGGCAAAACCGCCGAGGCCAAAGAGCTGTTACTCAGAGGCCCGGCTGCGTTGCTGGAGGAGCCGATCTATTATTACAACATGGGCTGCTACGACGCGCTCCTTGGCAACGCAAAATCCGCCCGGATCCATCTCCTCACCAGTTTCAAAATGGATCCTTCGTTCCGCGAAATCGCCAAACGCGACCCCGATCTGAAATCCATTCAGGAACTAATCTAATTGGAGGGACGACCTCCGTGTCGTCCCACTTTCGAAGTCGACGGGACAGAGCGCCTCCCTCCATGCTGCCTAGGATGCAACTTGGTGCCGACGAACTTCGCGCGCGGCTCAAGCCGCTGTTCCGTGAAAACTTCGAGAAGCTCGGCGAGCTCGGCGCGGCTGTATCGGTTTGGCAAAACGGGCAACCAGTTGTCGATCTTCACGGCGGTTTCAAAGACGCCCACCGCGAGCATCCCTGGACCATCGATACGCTCGTCCTGATTTGGTCGGCCACAAAAGGACTCGGCAGCGCCTGCGTTCTGCACGTTTTGCAGGAACACAAGATCGACATCGCGCGCCGCGTCGTCGAGTTCTGGCCGCAATTCGGCCATGCCGGCAAAGAAAAGATCACGCTGGCGCAATTGCTCTCGCATCAAGTTGGCTTGGCCGTCCTCGATCGCCGTGTCGATATCCTGGACTACGAAGCTGTCGTCCAGGCGCTCGAGCAACAGCGACCGAACTGGCCGCCCGGAACTGCTCATGGCTACCATGCGCGCACATTCGGTTTCCTTCTCGACGAACTCGTTAGGCGCATCGCCCGCCTCCCGCTCGGCGAATACTGGCGCAAAACTTTTGCCGAACCGCTCGGTCTGGATCTGTGGATCGGTCTGCCGGAAAAGCAAAACGCACGCGTCGCCACGACTTACGCGGCGAAAAGAGGCAAACCGCCCGAGCCGGCAAAGTTCTATCGTGATCTTGCCACGCCCGGAACTCTCGCCCGCAAAGCTTTCACGTCACCGGCCGGCTTGCACACCGTCAGCGCGATGAACAAACCCGGGCTGCGCGCGCAAGCGATCGTCTCCTTCGGCGGAATCGGCAGTGGGAATTCACTCGGCAAATTTTACGCCATGCTCGCTAACGGTGGCCAAATGGACGGCCAGCAATTCTTCAGCCCGAAGACTTTGGATTGGATGAAAACCACTCTGAGCGACCGGATCGATCGCGTCTTTCAAATTCCGACCGCGTTCTCCGCCGGTTTCATGAAAGATTCAGCGAAATCGCGGCGACAAATTTTTGGCCGATCACCATTATCGTTCGGCCAGCCTGGCGCAGGCGGGAGCCACGCGTTCGCTGATCGGGAAAACAGGATCGCTTTCGCGTATGTGATGAACCAGATGGAGCAATCGGTTTTGCCTAACGAGAAATCGCTCCGGCTGCTGGATGCGATCTATCGGTAGGAACGGATCGCCGAGCCGCCGCCAAGAGTTCGGCCTTATTCGCCGATAATCGTAAGCATTATTCTGCGCCGGTGCGGCGCCCTTCGATGCTCGAAAAGAAAAATGCCCTGCCACGTGCCAAGCTGCATCCGGCCGTCGACAATTGGAATCGTCTCGCTCGTGCGGGTGAGCACCATGCGGATGTGCGACGTGCTATCATCGCCGCCTTCGCTTGTGTGCACGAAGTAATCGGTGTCTTCCGGCACGAGTCGCTCGAAAAATTCATGCAGATCCTCGCGCGCAGTCGGATCGGCGTTCTCCATCACAACGAGACTGCAACTGGTGTGCTGCACAAACGCCGTCACCGTTCCGTCGCGGACACCGCACTTGTCGATCTTGTGCTGGATGTCATCGGTGATCGCATACGTGCCTTTGCCGTTCGTGCGGACTTCGATCTTGTCGTGAACGACGCGCATCGCGCTAGGCTAACACTGAGCTGTCCAGCAGTCGCGCGTTGATCTTTCGCCGCGGCAGTGGCGTAATGGGTCACGTATGCAAGGTGACTTGGAGCGGGTGTTGTTTGATGAGCCGACGATTCAACGGCGGCTGGATGAAATCGCGGGGCAAATCTCAAATGATTATCGCGATCGTGAGCTGACGGTGATCGCGGTCATGAACGGCAGCCTGATATTCATGGCCGATTTGCTTCGCCGGATTCCGTTGCCGCTCAAGCTCGATTGCCTGAGCGTGGCGAGTTATCACGGCGCAACCGAGCCCGGCGAAATTATCTTCAAACAAGTCGCGCCCGATGTGGCTGGCCGGCACATCTTGATTCTCGACGATATTCTCGACAGCGGTCAGACGCTCGCGGCCGTGCGCGATAAACTGCAGCTGGCCGGGCCGCGCAGCATCCGCAGTTGCGTGTTGCTGAAAAAGAAGAAGCAACGCGTATCGGCGGTGGACGCCGATTATGTCGGCTTCGAAATCGAAGACGTATTTGTCGTCGGCTACGGTCTCGATTTCATGGAGCGCTATCGCAATCTTCCCTGCATCGGTGTGCTGCGAAAAGATCTGATCGTACAAACGCCGGCCGTTTAACGCGATCGCTTCGGCAGAAATTCGTCGCGATAGAGCGGCGTGTCTTCCGGCGCGAAGCCGTGACGGGTGACGTTTTCGGTCACGACGCGCGGGAGCAGGAAGTGCAGAAGGTAATCGTGGCCGCCGGCTTTGGTGCCGCCGCCGCTCATTTTGAATCCGCCGAAGGGATGGCGGCCGACGATCGCGCCGGTGCACCCGCGGTTGATGTAAACGTTGCCGGCCTCGATGCGCGCTCTGGCGTATTCGATGTTGGCCGGGCTGCGTGAGAAAAATCCGGCGGTCAACGCGTAATCGGTGCCGTTGGCGACGGCGATGGCTTCGTCGAGGTCGCGCACTTTGATCACGCTCACCACGGGGCCGAAAATTTCTTCGCGGGCGATGCGCATGTGCGGTTTGACGTCGGTGAAGATAGTCGGCGGAATGAAATAGCCGTGTGGCGGGACCTCGGCGCGCTGAAAGGCTAGTTTCGCTTCCGATTTGCCGATCTCGATGTACTCGAGGATGCGCTGGTAAGCATTCTTATCGATCACCGGACCGACCACAACGCCCGGATCTTCCGGGTTGCCGACGCGCACGCTGGCAGCGGCCGCGACAAGCCGTTCCATCACGCGCTCGTAATTATCTTCGAGCAAAATCAGACGCGACATGGCGGAACATTTTTGCCCCTGGTAACCGAACGCCGAATAGGTGCAATCGACGATCGCTTCGTCGAGATCGGCATCCGAATCGATGATGACGGCGTTCTTGCCGCCCATCTCGCAGATGACATGTTTCAAATGGCGTTGGCCCGGCCGGGTGATTCCGGCGCTTTCGAAAATCCGGAGACCAACTTCGCGCGAGCCGGTGAAGGCGATAAGATCGACATCTTTATGGTCGACAAGATGTGCGCCCATCACTGAGCCCTTGCCGGGCAAAAAATTGACGGCGCCGGGCGGCGCGCCGGCTTCCTCCAAAATCTCCATTAGCATCGCGCCAATGACAGCCGATGTCTCGGCTGGTTTGAAAATGACGGCATTGCCGGTCACGAGGGCCGCGGTCGTCATGCCGGTCAAAATGGCGAGCGGAAAATTCCACGGCGCGATCACGAAGGCGACGCCGCGGGGCCAGTAATGATAATAGCTTTCCTCGCCCGGGACGCGCTGGGTCAGTCGCGGCCGGCCGATCAGGCGCATTTGTTGCGCGTAGTAGAGACAAAAATCGATTGCCTCGCGAAGATCGCCGTCGGCTTCGCTCCACGGTTTACCGACTTCATAAACTTCAAGAGCGGAGAGTTCGAAACGCCGCCGCTCCATGATGTCGGCGGCGCGTTCGAGCAACTGGCAGCGTTCCTCGAACGGCGTCCACCTCCATTTCTCGAATGCCGCCCGAGCGGCCTCGACGGCGCGATCGGCCTCTTCTATTCCAGCTTCAGCGACGTCGCCGACCACTTGATCGGGCGCGCTTGGATTCAACGATGGGATTGTTTTGCCGGTAAAAACTTTTTCGCCGTTGATCACGAGCGGATATTCGCGGCCGAAGCGCTCCCGCACTTCGCGCAAGGCCGTGCGCATCTTCTCCTGGTTCTCGGGGTAGGCGAAATTGGTCAGCGGCGCGTTTTCATAAGTCTCGCCGGGCGGGGTTTCGAGTGAAATCTCGCGAGTTTGTTGTCGATCTTGTGTGGCAGTGACTGTGGTCATGGTCGTGGTGAGGGTTGAATGCGGCGGTCCGTTTCGGCTCTGCCGCAAAACTTCGGTTGGAGCGCGCAGCAATTCTTGCTCCGAGACATTCTCGGCGAATTTGGCGCGCAGAAATCCTTCGTTGGAAGTGTTCTCGAGCAAACGGCGAACGAGATAAGACATGCCGCTGAGCAGCTCGCCGACCGGACAATATTCGCGAACGCGATAGCCCAGGTCGACAAGTGCGCGCTTGATCGGAGCGGCCATGCCGTAGAGCAACTGGAACTCAAACCGGCTCGGTGGGACTTCAAGTTCATGGGCGATCGCCTGCGCGGCGGCAATGCTCCGAACGTTGTGCGAGCCGAACGCCGGCGTAACGATTGAATGATTTTCCAGCAGGATGCGGCTGAGCTTTTCGAAATTGGCATCGCTCTCCGGTTTTTGCTGAAAGACGGGAACAGGCCAGCCGTTGCGCGTCGAGCGCAACGTTTCGTAATCCCAGTAAGCGCCTTTAACCAGGCGCACGCCGAAACGCGTCCCGCGCGCGCGGCCCCACTCGAGAAGATCGACCAGATCTTTTTCCGACTCGCGCAAGTAGGCCTGGATCACGATCCCGGCATGCGGCCAGTCGCGAAATTCCGGTTCGGTGAACAGCGATTTGAAAAGTTTGAGCGTGAGATTTTTCAGCGAAAAACTTTCCATGTCGAAATTGACAAAGGCGCCGAGTTCTTTGGCACGACGCACGATCGGACGCAGCTTTTCCGTGAGCTGCGCCATATCGCGCGGCGTCACTTGCGGCGAAAGCGCGGAGATTTTGGCCGAGAGATTGACGACGGGGAACAATTCCACGGTCTCGCCAAGCGGGTCGCGCCAGTCGCGCGTTTCGCGCGCCAGATGCTCGAGCAATTCGAGACAGCGCGTCGCGTAAGCGTCGGCTTCCTTTTCGCTCACCACCGCTTCGCCCAACAGATCGACCGTGAACCCGATCTTCTGCTGGTAGCGGCGTCGTAGAGTTTTGGTGACATCCTGCGGATTTTTTCCGGCAATGAATTGGCGCGCCATTCCGGCGACGTTGCGGCGCAACACAAACGCGCTGATCCACGGTGCCATCTTCGCCACGCGCACACCGGTGCGTAAAAGCGCGCCGTTGCGCATTTCGGCGAAGTATTCATCGAGGTGCTGAACGATGTCGCGCGAGCGCTGCAGCGACGGCAGCACATCGACAAAACGGAACATTTGCACCTTGAAATCCTCATCGCGCATCGAGAGCTCCATCACCCGTTGATAAAGCCCCGCCTTGGTGAAAAGCGGCTGCGGATGCTGATCGATGAGCTCAAAAATTCGGTGGCCGCGTCCTTCCACTTCCGCCTGAAAAGAGCCCATGGCGGACAATAAGGCGCGCTGATGGGCTCGGCAAAGCCGATTGGACCGCGCGAAAAAAAGTTGGCGCGCGCACCCGCGCACCTGAGGGGGTCATTCCGAATCAGAGAATGAAAGCTTTTGACCTTGTTCTTTCTGCTGCGCGGATCGCGATTGGTCCGGGAGCAAGTAGAGGTGATTTGCCTGGCAGGCGGCGGAGGCCCAGGGCTCTGGTCTGTCAGGCAATCTCTCTTTATTAGAGCGGCAGAAAACGTCGAACGCCCCAACACCGAACCGCGAACGCCGAAAACTGCATTCTCAATTCGACGATGGGCGTTTGGCGTTCAGCGTTGGGCGTTTGCGATGCTTCCCAACGTCGATTAGCAACATTGATATGGAACCGCGGCGCCGCCGGGACGATTTCGCGAGCGACAACACGGCTGCCATTTGTCCAGAGGCGCGCGCATTGTTGGACGAGGCAAATGCCGGCCATGCGCCTTCGTATGGCGACGACCGCTGGACGGCGCGTGTGCGGGAGCTCGTTCGCGAGCTATTCGAAACCGATTGCGCGGTCTATCTCGTTTTCAACGGCACGGCCGCGAACGCAGTCGCGCTCGCTCAGCTCTGCCAGTCGCATCACGCGGTGATTTGCCATCAATATGCGCATCTCCAGACTGATGAATGCGGCGCGCCGGAATTTTTCACCAAGGGCGCAAAACTGCTTCTGGCCGATGGGGCCGATGGCAAGATCGACATCGAAGTCGCGGCGAGGTTGATTGATGAGCAGCCGGAACTACACGCGCAAAAACCGCGCGTAATCAGCGTCACTCAATCCACCGAGCTCGGCACCGTTTACGCGGTGGACGAGATTCGGGCGCTCGCCGACTTCGCCCATCAGCGCGCCTGTTTTGTTCATATGGACGGCGCGCGTTTCGCCAATGCTGTCGCGGCGCTCGGTTGCGCGCCGAAAACGATCACGTGGCAAAGCGGCGTGGACGTTCTTTGTTTTGGCGGGACGAAAAATGGTCTGGCCGCAGGCGAGCTTGTGATTTTTTTTCAAAAAGAACTGGCGCGCGATTTTGATTATCGACTGAAACAAACCGGCCAATTGGCGTCGAAAACGCGCTTTCTGGCCGCGCCGTGGATCGGGCTGTTGAGCGGCGACGTTTGGTTGCGCAACGCGCGACATGCAAACCGCATGGCTGCGCGACTGGAGGAGCAGCTGCGCGCTGAGAAGATCGACATTGTGTTGCCGGTCGATGCGAACGCGGTTTTTGTGCGATTACGTCAGGATCGCGCGCAGGCATTACGTGAGCGGGGCTGGGATTTTTACTCGTTCATCGAGCCCGACATCTATCGGCTGATGTGTTCCTGGTGTACGAGCGAGCAAAGGATTGCCGAGTTTGTCGCTGATGCGGGCGCGGCGAATGCGTGAGTGGCCGCACAGTTGCGCGCACAGGAGACAATTGTATAGGGAGCAGTGAAAATGAAGCTAGCCACGCGATTATCATTGCTGTCAGTGGTGTTGCTGCCCGCATGCGACACAACGCGCGATGTTGCTTCCGCTTCTTTTCACGTCGTCACCGCGCCGGTGCGTTTTGTTCATCGGCACATCTTCGGTGAAGAGGAGGAAACGCCACCGCCATCCGCCAATGCGCCGGTGAGTTCCGATGTATCGACACCGGGCCAACCAGTCCCGGTTGCGACACCGACGCCGCCACGCCGCTCGGTCGCTTCCAGCACGTCGAAAACGAAGACGACTGCCACGTCGAAGACGCGCACTTCAGTGTCATCAGGCCCAAGCGCTTCAACACAGTTCCCGACAGCGAAACCAGTCCCCGGCAGGCCCGGTCTGGTTCTCAATCCGTTCGGTAGCGGTTACATCGACGTGAGCGGTTACGCGCCGGGCAGCAAAGTTAAGGACCCGGATTCGCAGAAGATCTTTATTGTGCCGTGAGGCAGCGTCGCGGGTTGCGCCTATCGCTCGCGCTCGTTGACGGCGACGTGCGCTACGACGCGCCGTTCATCGAAGGAGGTTGTTGTCCACTTGTGCCTGCTCGACTGCGCAGCGCGCTCCGGGCGCTTGATCGAAGTCACCGGCGTGACCGACTGCGGGGGAGCATCTTTCTTGAGGATAATCGCAAAGCCGAGAGCGGCGATGCCGAACAATATGAGGATTGAGCGCATACCCGCTAAAATGCAGCAACCCCCGAGCCATTTTCTGCCGCGGTTGCGCGTTGCCGCGGAGTTGGTCGAGTGTTAGGTAGCGCGATGAAGCCGGTGCTTCGCTCCCTCATTCGTTCGGCAATTTATTTGTCGATCTTCGCCATTGCTCAGCCGGGCGAAGCCCAGACGTATGAGGGCAAAGAGCTCGTCAAACCCGAACTGCTGGCCGACACAACCGCCGTTGTTCCCGGTAAAGAGTTCACCGTTGCTCTGCTCCTGCGAATGGCCCCCGGCTGGCACACCTACTGGCACTCGCCGGGTGATGCCGGTCTTCCCACCGAAGTGAAATGGAAATTGCCGCCTGGCTGGACAGAACACGGCGCATTGCAATGGCCGATTCCGCTGAAGACAACTGATCCGGGCGACATTCAGACCTACGGCTACGAAAACGAAGTCCTGCTCATGCAGCAGATCACAACGCCAGCAAAGATCGACAATGAGAAGGTTACGCTCTCGGCCGAGGCGAGCTGGTTGGTCTGCGAAAAAATTTGTATCCCCGGAAGCGCAACGTTGCAGCTCGGGATGCCGGTCGCGCCAGGCGGCGCGCCGAGCAATAGCGCAATATTCTCCCGCTATCGGCGATTGCTGCCGCATCAGTGGCCGAAAGAACAAATCGCGAAGGCGGAGTGGACCCGGACCGACGCGGATTTGCGACTCAAAATAATAAGCGCCATTCCAAGCAAATATTCGCTGGTCGATTTTTATCCGGCTCCGCCGCCGAACGCGACCATCGGCCACCCGCAAATTGAAAAGCGCGACGACAACGCGGTAATATTTCGTATCCCGGTTGAGTCGCCGAAGGATCTTTCCGCGATCCCCGGGCTGGTTGTGCTCGCGCACCACGCCGACGGCAGCGATCGCACCGCGTGGCAACTCGAGCTTCCACCAGCTCGCGCAGCCGCGGCGATGGGAAATGCGCGCGGCGTGATCGCGTTTCTGTTCTTCGGCTTTATCGGCGGTTTCATCCTCAACTTGATGCCGTGCGTTTTGCCGGTGATCTCGCTCAAGATTTTCGGGTTCATCCAACAGGCCGGCCAAAGCCGCCGGAAAATTTTCCGCAGCGGCGTCGCGTTCGTCGCCGGAATTTTCGCATGGTTTATCGGACTGGCGTTGGTCTTGATCGGCCTCAAAGCTGCCGGTCGCGACGTGACCTGGGGCGGGTTCCAGTTCACGAACGCTTACTTTGTTCTCGTCCTCAGTGTCGTTGTCCTGGTGTTTGCGCTGAATCTGTTCGGCGTGTTCGAGTTTTCGCTGCCGCAAACGGCGACGCGCGGGTTGCTCGGCTGGAGCGCACGCGAGGGCGACTTGGGTTCATTTTTCCAGGGTGTGTTCGCGACGGTGCTGGCGACGCCGTGCAGTGCGCCGTTTCTCGGCACCGCGCTCGGCTTCGCCTTCGCGCAATCGGCGTCGGTGATTTTGTTGATGTTCATCGCCATCGCCGCTGGGATGGGCGCGCCCTATCTCCTGCTCTCGGCGCAACCGGCGTGGCTTCGGTTTCTGCCCAAGCCCGGGCCGTGGATGTTGCGCGTGAAAGAGGCGATGGGTTTTCTGCTCCTCGCCACACTGCTTTTTCTTCTGTATGTGCTCGGCGCGCAACGCGGGCTGGCCGGCGCGATTTGGGCGAGCTGTTTTCTGCTCGCAGTCGGCATCGCCTGTTGGATCAAGGGCGCGTTTTTAACACCGACCGCTTCGGCGAAAGCGCGCGTCATCGCGGCGGTAACGATGTCGATCCTGCTCGTGCTCAGCGGCGCTTACTTCATCGGCAAACAGTTTCGCTCCGCGCAAGCCGATCGGGAAGCAATTCTGTCGGGCGATTGGCAGCCGTTCACCCCCGAACGATTGCGAGCCGAGCTCGACCAGGACCACGCCGTGTTTATCGATTTTACCGCGGCCTGGTGTCTCACCTGCAAATTCAACGAGCGCAGCGTACTCGAGAACGCGGCCGTGCGCGACGCGTTCCAAACCCACGGCGTGATCAAATTGAAAGCCGATTGGACCAACGGCGATCCGATAATCACGAAATTGTTGCAACAATTTGGCCGGCCGGGTGTCCCATTATACGTGCTTTATCCGGGGCGATCGGGTCAGCCGATTGTCTTTCCCGAGTTGTTGACCAAAAATATGTTGCTGGAAAAACTTGGAACACTCCCGCCGACAGTTGCCGCAAAATAAATTTATGAAAACAAAACTCATCATTACCGTCGTTGCCTCACTCACCGCTGCCACCATTTGGGCCGCCGATGCGCCGCCCGTCGGCAGCGCTGCGCCTGAGTTTTCGCTCCCTGACGCTAACGGCACAACGCATTCGCTCTCGCAATACAAGGGCAAATATGTCGTGCTCGAATGGTTTAATCCCGAGTGTCCTTTTGTAAAAAAGCATTACGGCAGCAACAACATGCAAAAGCTCCAAGCCGAATACACCGGCAGGGGTGTGATTTGGTTGACGATCGATTCGAACGCGCCCGGCAGTGAAGGCAACATTACATCCGAGCAAGCGCAGAAAATAATGCAGTCGTGGAAAACAAAGCAGACCGGATTGCTGCTCGACCCGGAAAGTAAAGTGGCCAAGCTTTATGGCGCAAAGAACACGCCAAACATGGTGATCATCAACCCTGACGGAAAAATCGTTTACGAAGGCGCGATCGACAGCAAACCAACGCCAAATCCAAACGACATCCCGAACTCAACTAACTACGTCAAAGCCGCGCTGGACGAATCACTCGGTGGCAAGGCGGTTTCCAACGCCCAAACCAAACCCTACGGCTGCCACATAACCTACAAATCCTCCTAAAGCGGTTGTTCGCGAGCCGAACACCGCGTCAGACAGATTTTTATCTGCAATTAATTGCAGATGCTTGAGGCCGAATCCTCGTTAGGTTTTTAGCACCCATTCAAAATTTATGGGCGCATGGCTACCAACCGGAAAACTGAAAGAGGGCATATTATACTCGACCAAAACCGCGCCATCGCAATCGAAACGCGCTCTCAGTAGCGATCGCTCAGTTCGTCTCGTTAGCGCTTCGGTGACAGCCGCCACGCCAAGCGCAAGATCGACATCGGTGTGAGGCGGACGAGAAACATGCCGAGTTTCATCATAAAACCGGGAATGACGAAGGGGCGATCGGCTTCCACGGCAGCGAGCGCGTCGCGCACGACTCTTTCAGGCGAGACGTGAATGAAGTCGGGGCCGTATTCGGGTTCGCCACCGGGACGTTGGGCGACTGATTGAAATTCGGTTCGCACGGGGCCGGGACAAAGCGCGGTCACGGTGATGCCGGTGCCGCGCAGCTCGGCCCGGAGCGATTCGGTGAAACTGTTGACGTAGGCTTTGGTCGCAGCGTAAACGGCAAACGTCGGGATCGGGAGAAAACCGGCGGAAGAACTAACGTTGAGAATCGCGCCGCGTTTCTGCGCGATCATCGGTGGCAGCAATTTTCGCGTGAGTGCCGTCAGCGCAACGACATTGACGAGCAGCATCTCGGAGTTTCGCCGCGCGTGGGATGTTGCGAACGAGCCGACATCGCCAAGGCCGGCATTATTGATCAACAGGTCGATGTCGATCTTTTCCTGCTCGAGCCAGCTTATCAGCTCGTCGGTTTGCGCTTGGTCGCAAAGATCGACAACCCGAACGTGAACGAGCAGGTTTGGATCACGCGCGAGGACCTCGTCGCGCAGCTGGTTGAGTCGATCGCCGCGGCGCGCGACGAGCACGAGGCGGCGCGCGCGTTTCGCCAGTTGCTGCGCAAATTCGCGGCCGAGCCCCGCGGAAGCGCCGGTGATAAGGGCCATGCAGTCGTCTAGATTCATTTTCTCTTTTGTAGCCGGGATAGTTGATCCCGGCCCGCATCGCCGATGCCGGCCACAACGATCAGCGATGCGATTTCGCGTTTACTGAGCACGCGCCAGTGGCCGCGCGGCAAATCGGCGAGACGCAGGTTGCCGATGCGAATCCGAACGAGATGTTTCACTTTGAACCCGACGGCTTCAAACATTCTGCGGATTTGGCGGTTGATTCCCTGGCGTAGCACGACGCGCAAACGTGCCGGCGTAAGAGAGTGTAGTCGCGCAATTTGGGCGCGCTGGCCATCGAGCGAAATGCCATGCACTAGTTTCGCGTTAAGCCCCGGGTCCCATGCGTGATCGAGCGTGACTTCGTATTCCTTGTCGATCTTGTAGCGCGGATGAGTGAGCTGCTGCGCCAGCGCCCCATCGTTGGTGAGCAGGATGAGACCTTCGCTTTGCGCGTCGAGCCGGCCAACATTGAAGAGGCGTGAAAATTTCGACGGCAATAGATCGAAGATCGTATCACGCGCGTGCGGATCGCTTTTGGTGCAGACGAACCCAGGTGGCTTGTGCAGCACGATCGTCAGCGGTTGATTGATGTGAACGAGTTTGCCGTCGACTTTGACGTGGTCGCGCAGCGCGGGTTGCGCGCTGAAATTCGTGCAGACCTCGCCGTTAATGGTGACGCGCCCGGTGGCGATCAGCTCATCGCATTTACGGCGCGACCCGAGCCCAGCCGCAGCGAGGTAGCGGTTCAGGCGCATGAAAAGTGACGAGTGACAGGTGATGAATGACGAGCGGTGATCCTTTATCTCGTCACGCGTCACTCATCAGGTCGACTACACGTCCGGCTTTGTCTTGGGCAGCCCGATCACCTTGCGACCTTCTTTCCATTGGCCTCGCTTCTTGAGCAGTTCGACGCGCTCGAAACGCTTTAGAACGTTGCGTTTCGCGGCGATCGTGCTGGCGCCTTTAAGACTGCGATGTTGCGACATAAAATTTCGTCAGTGAAAAATGGGCTCTGAACGTAGCGCACCGCTTCGATTAATCAACCGGTTGCGCGACGCGTTCGCCTAGAGCTGATTACTCAGGATAACGTGTCTGCCGCAGGCGTCGACCTGATGATAAATGTGGAACCGATCGGTCAGTAATGCCTGCCAGTACGGCACTCGTTGCTGGTCGATGATGAGATAGACGTCGTCGGCGTCGCCCCATTTTTGTAACACGAGGTCTTCGGCCACTGCGACATTGTTATTTTTGGAGCCGATATGCATCTCGTCGTCCGGCGGCTCGTTGAGGAGATAGAAAGGGCGGTTCAAATAAAAGATGAGGCTGCTGCCCGCGTCGAGCGACCCTTCGTAAATGACTGTGTCGTGGTCGTGTAGTCGCGGATTCAAGAAACGAGCGGCATCGGCCAGAGAAAACTGCGGCGCCATTCGCGCGACACCGTCGATCATGCTCAGCCCAGTCGGCAGCATGGCGAGGGCGAGCGCGAGGCACGCGAGCTTCGGGCGCCGCGTCAGAGAGAAGTAAATCGCGGCGGCAGAACAAAACACCAGCGCGCTGGCGATGATGATGAACATCGGCCGCAGCCCGAGCCAGGCTGCGCCGGGAATTCGCTGCAACGCGCGCAGCGTCGTCCAGCTTGTGTCTCCGTTAGCATGAGGAGCGTTTGCGCCAGCGACGAACCTTGGAAGCAGTAGGGCGATGCCGCCGATGAACGCTCCAACAACACCGACGAGGGCGGCCCCGCCGACGCGCAATTTTCTCGGTGTTCTCAGCCACGCCGCGGCCGCCCAGAGCGCGAACGCGCTCCACATGCTCATCGAATAATAATCCTGCCGTTGGCCGATGAGAAGCAGCGGAACGAAACCAACTGCCATCCAGCAAAGGGGCAACGCATCGGCAAATTCGATTTGGCGCGGCCGGATGACGCGACGCCAGGCGAAAAGAATGCCGGGGAGCAGAGCAAGCAGCCAAGGGAACCACCAGACGAAATGCAACGCGACAAAATGCAATCGCGGCACGCCGTTATCGCTTCCCGCCGCCGCCGGCGCGGTGTGCAAATGCCCCAGCCACTCGACCATCACCAGTTGACGCAGGAATCCTGGGAAATGGGACTCCGTCCAGGTGTACCAAGGCGCGACGAGTAACAGGAAGATCGACAAGTACGACCAGTGCAGCAGCGGCCGGAAGCGCATGCGTGCTTCGCGGAAAAAAATTGCGAGCAGACCGATCACTCCGGCGGGAAAAAGGAGTCCGTGCACACCTTTGCTCAGCGATGCGAGCGCAGCGCAGATCCAGAATCCCAGAAACCACCACCGCCGATACCGGCGCCGTTGATAACCGCAGACGGCACAGAAAATCGCCGCAGTGACGAATGCGCTGAAGAGCGGCTCGGGCATGATCATGCGCTCGAGCAAAAACCC
Source organism: Chthoniobacterales bacterium (assembly GCA_036522675.1). Classification (GTDB taxonomy): domain Bacteria; phylum Verrucomicrobiota; class Verrucomicrobiia; order Chthoniobacterales; family UBA10450; genus AV17. Next base: position 29,263 of record DATDFJ010000051.1, read on the forward strand.
GCCGACCGAGCAGAGATAAAACAGGCCGGCGAGAAATCCGCGCCAGTAGTCAGCCAGCCGCTCGCCGATCAGAAACGTAAGCGCGACGGTCGCGATGGTGGCGAGCGCAATTGGCAAACGCGCCACAGCCGTATTGATTCCGAAGAGTTTGAACGAAGCGATCGTGAGCCAATAGAGCAACGGCGGTTTGCGCAAGCGCGGCAGACCGTCGTTCGTCGGCAGCAGCGGATGATGCGACTCGATCATTTCACGCGCCGCGCCGGCGTATTGGCCTTCGGTGTGCCCGTAAAGATCGCCCCAGCCGATCGTCGCCAGATGGGACAGCGCCGCCAGTGCGAGCAGGAAAATGAGCAGCGCGTGCCGGACCGGCGGCGGGCTGATCGCCTGCGGTTCGAGCAGCGTTTCTTCGATGCGTAAAGTCTGCGCGGCGGCAACCATGTGATTCGTTAGGCGCGTTGTCCAACGCTTGACGTGGCGGCAACAGCTCGATATTTCTCCCACTCGTGCGGCAACGGCAGCGGACGCGCCGCCGGCATTTCGATCAACGCCAGCATTTGGCGGCAGGTCGCGATCAATTCGTTGTCGCTCAGTCGCACGACACGGAACGCGCACCAGAAGCGGACGCGCTCGCTTCTTTCCAACGAGCCTTCAACAAGCAGACGGTCGCCGAATTTCGCCGCGCGGCGATAATCAATCTCGGTGCGCACGACCACCGGGTATTGCTGCTTTGTAGCCATCTCGACGAGCCGCAGCCCGAGTTCTTCGGCCAATAGCGTGCGCGCGGTCTCGATAAAACGCAGGTAGGCGATATTCGAGACGACCCCGCCGGAGTCGGTATCGAAGAACATCACCTGCACTTCAGTTTGGATGCGCGGAGCGTTGGGATTCACGATGGCGGCAAACTACCACGAAGACCACGAAGCACACGAAGGCAACGGAAGTAAATTCAAATCATCTTCGTGCTCTCCGTGTCCTTCGTGGTGACCGGATCACCTCTGCGCAAGATCGACATCACCGCGTCCACCACTTCGGAAACTGGCACCGCATGCATGCAGCGAAAATCGATCGGGCATTCGCGTAGAAAACAGGGACTGCATTCCACCTGGTGACGCAGCACGGTATGACCTTCTCCGAGCGGGCCGGTAAGACGCGGCTCGGTCGAGCCGAAAACCGCGACCACTGGAACTCCGAGCAACGCCGCGACATGCATTGCACCGGTGTCGTTGGTCAGGAGCAAACGACACTGGCCCAACTCTTCGATCAATTGCTCGACCGTGGTCTGGCCGACGCGATCCGTGCATGAATTGCCTAGCGCCTTAGCAATTTGCTCAGTTATCGGCTGGTCGCTTTTTGTCCCGAACAAGATCCAATGCACCGGGGTTTTTGCGTTCACCGCCGTAGCCGCTTCGGCGAAGCGCTCCGGCAACCAGCGTTTTGCGGGGCCGTATTCTGCCCCGGGACACAAGCCGATACGAACTTGTTCGTCACGGCGCGCCCGGCGGTCGCGCCCTACCTCATCGATGCGTGCTACGCCCGTCTCCGCGCCGCAATCTTCGGCGATTCGCAAATAACGACGCGCGTGATGTTGCGGTGGGCCGGGTTCGCGTGATTCGCGCACGATCTGGTTCATCAGCCAGCTGCGCCAATGGCCGCGATAGCCAACACGCTGGCGGATTCCGCTCAGCCAAACTTCCAGCGCGCTTCGCAATGAATTCGGAAACAGGACTGCGACGTCGAACGGTTCGGCACGCCGAATCAGTTGCATCGCGGTAAAGATCGATTTGTCAGCCAGCGGCAGAAT
>DATDFJ010000052.1:0-4719 GCA_036522675.1 Chthoniobacterales bacterium
GCGCTCGCCGATGTCGCGCGTCCAATGCCCGCACCAGCCGCGTTTCCGCAGGCCAACGTTGACGAGGAAAACGGTGAATTCCGGGTTGAGCACGACACGATATTCGCGGGCAAGCTCGCGCGCGGTCGTGTGCGCAGTTAACGAGAGCAGCTGGGCTTCGGCCGGATCGACATTGGACGCGAGCGTGGCCAGCGCTTTGCCCAGGTCGGCGATCGATTTTTCATCGCGTGCCGCTGCCGTTCGCACCAGCGCGACAAAAGCAAAAGCGACAACAATCGCCTGACGCGCCTTCATCGATGGTCAGAGAGAGTTTTCGCGAAGCGCCAGACTTCGTGAAAACTGTTGTAAAGCGGCGTGGGCGCGACGCGGATCACGTTTGGTTCGCGGAAATCGCATTTCACCCCGGCTGCGAGCAGTTCGCCGTGCAACTCCTTCGGATGTTCGTGCGCCAGGATCGACAACTGACAGCCGCGCGCTCGAGGTTCGTTTGGAGTGATCACGCTAAAGCGCTGCGAGCCGAGGTCGTGCAAAAGAAATTCCAGATAACCGGTCAGTTTAATGGACTTTTCACGTAATGCTTCCATTCCGCCGGCTTCATCGAAGATCGACAATGAAGCGCGCAGCGGCGCCATTGAGAAAATCGGCGGATTGCTGATCTGCCAGGCGTCGGCCGAAGGAACCGGACTGAATTCCGGCTGCATTTGAAAGCGCGTATTCGGATCGTTGCCGAACCAGCCGGCGAGCCGCGGGAGCTTTGTGTTGATCGCGTGACGCTCGTGCACGAAGGCAGCGGCAACTGCGCCAGGACCCGCATTGAGATATTTGTAAGAACACCAGACGGCGAAATCGACATTCCAATCGTGCAACGCGAGCGGCACATTGCCGATCGCGTGTGCAAGGTCGAATCCCGCGATGACACCGTGTCTGTGCGCGGCAGCGGTGATTTTTTCTACCTCGAATAACTGCCCGGTGAAGAAATTGATGCCGGCGAACATCACGACCGCCAGTTGGTCGCGTTGCTCGTCGATAAGATCGACAATGTCCTGCATCCGAATCGTGAACTCGCCTTTGCGCGGTCGCGCGAGCACGAGCGCCTCGTTCGGATCCAATCCGTGGTGACGGATTTGCGTTTTGATGGCGTAGGTATCGGAAGGAAAGGCTGGGTCCTCCATCAAGATTTTGAAGCGTGATTTGGTCGGCCGATAAAACGTGGCCATCATCAGGTGCAGATTCACGGTGAGGCTGTTCATGCAGATCACCTCGAGCGGCTTGGCGCCACAAAGTTGCGCCATCGGTTCGCGCAACGGCTCGTGATAAGTGTACCACGGCGTGCCAGTCGCGTGATGCGCGTCGACACCGAGCTTGGCCCAGTTCTCCAGCTCTTGATCGACAACTTCGCGCGCGGCCTTCGGCATCAGGCCTAACGAATTACCGGCGAAATAAATTACCGGGTGGCCATCTTTGGCCAGTGGCAGATGGAATTGATCGCGAAAACCGCGCAGCCGATCGTCTTGATCGAGCTGGAGCGCGAAACCTTCGTCGGCGGAGAACTGCATAAAAGCATCCGCAGATTACGCAGATTTCGCAGATTGGGTAGCCGGCACTTCCATGAACTCGATCGTTGTGCCGTCGGGATCGCGAACGTAAATGACGCGCTTGCCGGCGTTCGGTCCGGCAGTGAGTGTTTGCGGTTTCCCCGCCGGTTTCCAACCCGACGCGGCGATCTTTTGCAACAGCGGTGCAAGACTGTCGACGGTGAGAGCCACGTGAACATGGCCGACATCGCACGGGCGAAGATGGACATCTTTCTTGCGATCCGCTGGAGCTAGATATTCGAGCAGCTCGATCTTGTGACCATCAGGCGCTTTCACGACGGCGAGTTTCAGTTCAGCGCCTTTGACTCCCGTGATTTGTTCCGCCATCTCGCCGGACTGATGCGCGCTATGCGAACATTCGAATCCGAGCACATCACGCCAGAACGCGAGAGAGCGCTCGACATCCGAAACCGTAATACCGGTGTGATCTGCAGCGATGACCCGAAACCTCATGCTCGTGCTCGTAATCGATAACGTTTGACGCGAGCGCGCGTCAAACAGCACGCGAGGCGCGTGCGCTCCCCGGAATCATTTAAGCGCGGCGATCACTTTGAGTTCGATCGCGATCGGCGTGGGCAACGCCGTCACTTCAATCGTCGTGCGCGTCGGATTCGGTTTACCCGGGCCAGCGAAGTAGTCGGCGTAGAGTTTGTTGTAGATAGGAAAATCCTTTTTCATATTGGTGAGGAACACGGTGACATCAACGATGTCGTTCCAATTCGCGCCGGCGTCTTCGAGAACGAGCCGCACATTTTCGAAAACGGCGCGGCATTGCGTTTCGATGTCGTAGTTGTCGATCTTGCCATCGGGCGTGAGCGTCACTCCGGGAATTTCCTTGCTGTCGCGTTTACGCGGGCCGATGCCCGAAAGAAACAAAAGATTGCCGACGCGTTTGGCGTGGGGGAAGGCGCCCACCGGTTCCGGAGCGCGTTTGCTTTCGAACGATTCGCTCATGGAGAACTGAAAATGAGATGGGCGATTCGCGCTTCGAGGCCGTAGTAAATCATCCAGAGCGCGGTCAGGTCGAATGCCGCATGCGCAATCATCAACAGGAACAGCTGTCCGGTCACAGCGAAGATTGAGCCGAAGATTAGTCCACTGATAAAGGCCTGCTCTACGCCCGGCCATCGTTGTTCCGGATAATGAACTGACGCGAACAAGATTGCTGTGATTAGGACGACGGCGGCTTTGGCGGCCGGGCTTTGTCCAAGCAATTTCCCGAAACGTTCGAACATCCAGCCACGGTAGAACGTCTCCTCGCCGAAACCGGCAACGACGATCATCGTGTAAATCATCAGCGGGATAACGGCGCTGTTGCCGGTGACGAATTGATATGCCTGGTTAATTGGCGGCGCGCCGAAAAGCGGCATCACGAGCGCTTTCATTGTGAACTTGAGGGTGACGCCAAGCACGATCCCGATCGCAATCGTTTTTGTCCAACTTTGCGGCCGGACATAACCGATCTCGCGCCAGGGTGTGCGCGAAATCTTGGCCCAAAGCAGCACGAGAATCGCGCTGAGCGGCGCCAGGATAAAATTGCCACCGAGAATGATGAGGATTGCGAGGATGCCAAGTGGCCCGAAACCACGGAGGCGTCGCGCGAGCCAATCGTTCGCTGCAACATTTTCACTGGTGAGGTCGAGGGCGTTCGGCATGTTCGCCGGCGACTGTAGAGCAGCCGTTTCCCGCTGCCCAACTCAAATCAGCCGGACCGAGCCGATGCAATTAGCTGCGGTCGTTGCGTGCGGCAACGCTCGAAATAGTCGAGACCATGTAGGGAACGATAATCGTGAGGCAGATTTGCGCCAGGCGGAGCCGCGTAAGGTGATGGTGAACAATCGCCGGAGCGTGATTGATCCCGATCAAGAGGCTGCCGACAACCACTGTCATCATTATCGCGCGTCTTACAATCGCCGGGTCGCCGGCCAGACGTAGCCAATTCCGAATCGTGCTGAACATTTCGCCCTGCTGTCCCGTGTTCAAGTAATCTCGATTTCAGGCTACTGCAATTGCGCGCGAGCTTTCGAACAGCGTGGTCACGCTTGCTTTTGCGCTGGCGAAGGCATCGCGCGTATCGCCGGTCCGGCCTGAAGCAGCACGGTCCATAACTGGATCGATTCCAATTCGAGCAGGTGGGACTTGCTCCAGGGATCGTGCGCCAGGGTTGAGCGGATCTCAGCTTCGTCCGCCGCATCGACCACGAGCAACGTCTTCTCTCCCTCGTCGAGCGGCCCACCCAATATCACGAACCGATTGTCGGCGAGTTCATCCATGAAGCTCGCATGTTCCGGCCATTGCGCTTGTGATCGCATCGGAACCGCGGGATCCCAGGCCTCGCCTTTCGTGCGCATGACAACAAAGAGACGTTTCATATGACCGAGCAGTTCAGCCGCGTGGCGCGTACGTCTCGAACTTCGGCAATCTCGGATCCATCGCATCCCAATCATGCGCATCCGAAGTCCAGATTTCGTGCTGCGGTTTGTACACGCTCGGATCATCGAGCGTTCCCGCTGCGATACCTTGGCCGAAATCAGTTTTTCCGCCGAAAAGTCGTGAACCGCATTCAGGGCAAAATCCTCGCTCGTTGTCACCGATCATTTCGCTCGTGGTCTGGTGATACTTTGGTGCGCCCTTAATGATCTTGAACGCATTCGCCCGCGCGTAGAAGACCGGCGTGTAGCCGCCGCCGCTCGTTTTCTGACAATCACGGCAATGACAATTGAACATCGCAATCGGTTCCGCCGTGACTTCGTAACGAATCGCACCGCACAAACAGCCGCCGCTAATCGCTTTCATAGTTCTTAATTCTTCCTTCTGCCTTCGTGTCAGCCTCCCGCGATTGCGCCGATGATAAAGAACGGCTCGGTGCCTTGAGCGATTGAATCGGGCAGCCGAGTTTCGGGCGATTCATGCGAAATATCTTCGCCGCACGCGAAGAAGCGCACCATCGGGCGACGCTTGAGCGTTCCGTGGTCGCGGATCGTGCCGCGGAGCATCGGATATTTTTCCTCCAAAGTGTCGAGCAGCGATTTCACTGTCGCGGCTCCGTTAAGATCGACATGCACTTCATCGCCGACCTTTGCGAGCGTGCGGAGGTGATGGGGAAGAACGATGCGAATCATTG
>DATDFJ010000053.1:0-4014 GCA_036522675.1 Chthoniobacterales bacterium
ATGAAATCCTGATCGCCAATCCGGCGGTGGCCGCGATCATTCGCGAAGGCGCGACCCAGAAACTTCAGGATGTAATCATTTCCGGACGCGCGCAGGGAATGCAATTCATGGACGACGCCATCTTTGCCCTGCTCGAACAAGGCATCGTTTCCCCGCACGAAGCTTTCATGAAAGCGATCGATAAGAATCGGTTTAAAGAATTTCTCCCTGCAGAAGAAGCGCACCTGGGCGATGCCGCCGGCGCAGTCGATGAGCGCGAGCGGCCAAGCGCTCGTGCCAAACGGCTCGCTGTCCACGGCGTCCCGGCGCGCTAGACGAGGCAGACGTTACTTTGAGAACACCTCAACGATGTTATCGGTGTCGACATTCCCAGCAGCGGAGCGTGACTGGAAAAGCATCGGTCTCGTTGACAAGGAAAAACGCGAGTGATACCGTCGCGCGATTTTCGGCGCTCGACGTGTTAAGGCGTTGCTCCCCAGCACCGCAAGATCGACAATCGTAAGGATCGACAGTGCACTCGCTGCTCAACAGTCAGGTTTTGGTGCTCAACCGGCTCTGGCAGGCGGTCAATATCTGCACCGCCCGGCGCGCCTTCGCGCTGGTTTATGCCGGCCATGCCCATGTCGTTTCGGCCGATGACGCCAATAATTTTCTGACGCACGATTTCGAAAGCTGGCGCGACTTTTCCGCGACGGCGCCGGAGCATGAAACCGTCACCACCATCTCATGGAGAATCCGTGTGCCGCGAGTGATCGTGCTGCTCTTTTTCGATCGGCTGCCGAAGAAAGAAGTGAAATTCACCCGCCACAATGTGTTCGAGCGGGACAAGAACACGTGCCAGTACTGCGGCCAGCTTTTCGATCGCAACGATTTGAACCTTGATCACGTCATCCCGCGCGACCGCGGCGGAACCACGAGCTGGGAGAACGTGGTCTGCTCGTGCGTACCCTGTAACACGCGCAAGGGCAACCGTCTCCCGCGCGAAGCGCAAATGACCCTGATCCGCAAACCGAAGCGCCCGAAATGGCGTCCTTTCGTGCAGGTCACGTTTACTTCGCCGCAGCATGAGAGCTGGCGGCACTTTGTCGATCTTGCCTACTGGAACGTCGAGCTAAGCGACTGAGCGAAGCTCGATGCAGGGTCGCGGACCTTCGGTCCTCGTGTCCACCGCGGCAAAAGAAGGTGCGCAGGCATTTTCTCGGAGGTTGCGGTAAATCTTTGACCAAAGGCATCGAAATCGCTACACCTCGCGTGCCATGCGCGGCTTTGTTTGGCTTCAGATAATCATTGCTGCTCTATTGATGCTGTTCGCCCGATCAGTCGTGGCAGACGATTGGCCGTACTATCAGCATGATCCCTCGCACACTGGCAATTCGAGTGCGCTGGTTACCCCGTCGGCGCTTGTGCTGGCGTGGACAGCGCCGTCATTACCTATTCAATATTCTACGCCGGTCATCGTTGGAAATACGATCTACGCGATGCAAAACCAGCAGGGCCTGCCTAATTTGCAGACAACGGTTAGCTCGTTCGATCTTGCCACCGGAGCAATTAATTGGAGTTATAGTGGCAACTTTTTATTCCCGTCGCAGCCAGGTGTTGGCGGCGGATTTGTGACGTTTGTCGGCTCCACTAGTTCCAGTTCGGCGCTCTACGTGCTGGATGCAACAACCGGCACGCTGCTCTACACAGTGCCGATTCCAGAAGGGCTGAGTTCGATGATGCCGACTGTTGTCGAGGAACCAAGTAGCGGAAACGTTACTGCGTTTGTGGCGGATGGCAACGAAGTCAGCGCCGTCTCGCTTGGGGCAGCGAGCGGATCAGTGCTTTGGACGCAAACTGGCGACTTCGGCGGTTCCTCCATCCCAACGATCGTCGGCACTTCGATTGTCCTCGCTGGGCCGGGTCAATATTACGCGTTCGATCAAGCGACTGGCGCAGCGAACCACTTCTGGTCGGGGAATGTTTTTGGCGGTGGAGGCTGCACCGTGGCTTACGATACAGCGCGCCAGCAGTTTTACGTGCTCGAAGATTATGACAGCTCACTCGCTCCGGCGCTCTCGGCCTACCACTACACTGATAATGCTGATATTACGTTGCTGTGGCAGCGCACCGGGGCAGGTGTTGGCAGTGGTGACTCAGTCGCGATCGGCCCAACCGGCAACGTCTATTCGGCGGGCAACGGTGTGATCTGGGAGCTGGATCCCGCGACCGGGACAACGCTTCGGTCCATTCCTGGTTCGTTTGCAAACGGGGTGGCGCCGGCGTTGACGAGCAATGTTCTTTGGATCATCGGCCATTACGAAATGTACGCTTACGATCTGAACACGCTGCAATTGTTACGAGTTTTTGACGGTTCGCGGGGAGATTCGAATACGGCCTACAAAAGTCCCGGCGCATTCGCTGATGGTTATTTTGTGGTCGATTATGGCAACGTTCTCGGCCACCCTGGCTTCGATGTTTACAGCGTCCCTAGTCCGACTCCGACTCCTACACCTAGCCCGACTCCGACACCTAGCCCGACTCCGACACCCACGCCAACGCCGACGCCAACACCAACACCTCTTCCACTGATTACGGTCACTGCCGTTCCAACTCAGATGCATGAGGGACACACCGGCGTTTACACCGTTACTGCTTCGATGGCGGCATCCGAACCGATCACCGTCAAGTACGCCATGAGCGGTACCGCAATGTTGAACACCGATTATCGGCTCAGCGACACGCCGGGTCAGGTCACTATCCCAGCGGGTCGATCCTCGGGAAAAGTCACACTCACATCCAGGAAAGACACGGAGACGGAAGGCACTGAGACCGCGATCATGACCTTGCAACCGGGCAGCGGTTACAAGCTGGGTAATCCAAAACAGGCAACGATTACTATCCTCGACTCACCCTAGCTATCTCCACCATCACATTCTATGCGTGAGTTCGTTCGGATCCAGATAATCATTACTGCGGCAGTCCTATTTGCGCGATCGCTCGCAGCCGACGATTGGCCGTACTACCAACATGATTCCTCCCACACGGGCAATTCGAGCGCGGTTCTTAACCCACAAGCGCTTTCGCTCAGCTGGACAGCGCCCTCGGGTCACGTGGGATATTCCACGCCGCTCATTGTTGGAAATACCATCTACGCGATGGCAAACCAGGGAGGGGGCACTTCGCTGACGACGGTTAGCGCGTTTGATCTTTCGACTGGCGCAATTAACTGGAGTTACACCGGCGACTTTCTATTCCCGTCGCAGCCAGGCGTTGGCGGCGGGTTTGTTACCTTTGTCGGGCCCACAAGTTCTAGTTCGGCGCTTTACGTGCTCGATGCGATAACAGGCGCTCTTCTCTACACGGTGCCGATTTTCCAAGGGCCGACCTCGATGATGCCGACCGTTGTGCAGGATACAATCAGCGGAAGCGTTACTGCGTTTGTGGCCGATGCCAACAATCTGAGCGCTGTCTCACTCGGCCCAGTGAGCGGATCGGTGCTTTGGACGCAAAACGGCAACTTCGGTGGCTTCTCGATGCCGACCGTCGTCGGCAGCTCGATTGTGGTTGTCGGGCCCTGTCAATATTATGCTTTCGATCAAGCGACTGGCGAGGTGGATCATTTCTGGTCGGGCGCGTGTTCTGGCGGCGGTGGCACCACCGTTGCCTACGATGCAGGGCGTCAGCAGCTCTACGTGAGTGCATATTATAACGATGTAACTCCGACACTCTCGGCCTACCAGTATACCGACAACGACCACATCACTTTGCTATGGCAACGGACCGGGGCCGGCGTTGGCGAAGGGTACGGCTCGGTGGCGATCGGTCCAACCGGCAACGTCTACTCCGCTGGCACCAGTGTCCTCTGGGAGATCGATCCTGCTACCGGCGCCACGCATCGGTCCCTTTCCGGGTCGTTTGGCTATGGGGTGACGCCAGCATTGACGAACAATGTTCTTTGGATCATCGGCGAGACTGGCGTACTCGCTTACGATCTGGTCACGCTGCAACTGCTGCGAACTTTCAATGGTGCGG
>DATDFJ010000054.1:0-4756 GCA_036522675.1 Chthoniobacterales bacterium
GTCTGCAACTCGACTTCATGAAGCCGGAATCGCTAGTAATGGCGCATCAGCTACGGCGCCGTGAATACGTTCCCGGGCCTTGTACACACCGCCCGTCACATCATGGGAGTCGCTTGTAGCCGAAGCCGGCGCGCCAACCCGCAAGGGAGGTAGCCGTCTACGCTATGAGCGGTAACTGGGATGAAGTCGTAACAAGGTAGCCGTAGGGGAACCTGCGGCTGGATCACCTCCTTTCTAAGGAGAGATTCATCAGCGCTTCGGCGCTGGTTGAATAGGTCGACGGCTAACTCCAAGAGCTAATCAATTGATAGTTCTTGGACACGCCGTGAAGACTTCGGAATCGAAAGAAACCGAAGCTTCAAAGGAGAAAGACGGTAACGCACAATTCAGTCTTTGCTGCACATCGACTAATGCCGGATGACGATTGTAAGATCGACATCCGGCATTTTCCTATCCCGGCATCAGTCGCTCGCTCGCGAAGAGTCCCTCATGCAACTCGTCAAACATCGCAGACGAGTTATGCGCGCAATTATCATCAAAGATGTTAGCTCAGAAGATTTGCAGGCTATGCGACGTCTGCAGGCGATCGAGGGCTATGCCGATCTCGGAATGTTCGTGGAAGCCGAAGCCGAGCTTCATCAGCTAGATCCCGCTTGGTTCGGTTTCAAGCAAACTCGTTTGTTGCAACTGCGCGTTCTTGCGGGCTTGGGCCAGGGCAAATAATGTGGCCCGGGGCCCGTATTTTTTCTGCGTTTTTTGCGCCCGCGCAATCGGCCGGGCGGTACGCTTTTGCATTATGCAATGTTCAATCTACAATCAAGGCCAGTGCGGCTGGGACTTCCGCGGGGGCATAGCTCAGTTGGTAGAGCGCCAGCTTTGCAAGCTGGAAGTCAGGGGTTCGAATCCCCTTGCCTCCAGTCTTCGCTCGCGTCCTAGAGGCGAGCGAAGACTGTCGCGCCGTAGCCGTGGCGAAGGCGGACAATTCATTTTCGATTTGCGATTTGCGATTGCCGATTTAAGTAAATGCGCGCGAAGCGCCACGAGAAGAAAATCGGAAATCGACAAGCGGAAATCTGAAGTTTGGCGGCGAAGCCGCTGATTTGGGCCTGTAGCTCAGTTGGTTAGAGCATGCGCTTGATAAGCGCAGGGTCACTGGTTCGAGCCCAGTCAGGCCCAGCCTTCAGATTGCTCATTTCTGATTGCCGATTGGTGATTAGCTTTCCTGTTTTCCTGCTTTCCTGATTCGGGCCAACGAGCAAAGCGCTAGCGCAATTAGAGCCCCGCAAATATCGATGAGCACGTCGACCGGCGAGGCTGTTCGTGAGGCGACGAACGACTGATGGAATTCATCGCTCACCGCGAAAACCGCAGACGCGAGAAGAACGATGCCGGCTAAGATTGACATGTTAGCCTGTGGGACAGTGATGCGAAGCGCCCGCCACAGCAGCAGCGCGAGGATCGCGTATTCACTCAGGTGCGCGCCTTTGCGGACGAAAAATTGGACCTGCGCGATCGCCTCAACCGAGATATTCGGCTTCAACCAGCGCAGCAACGGCGCAATGGTGCGCGAGGTCTGCTCGGCCGACATCAGATCGGTCGAACCGACGAAAATCAGGACCATCCAAACTAGCACCGGCAGCCAGTGGCGGAGGAATCGTCGCGCTCTCATGTTCATAGCTGCAGAGGCAGGCGTGTCGCCGGCGAAGTAAAGAGTGCAGCCGACACGGCCGCCGCTACAATCTGAAATCTAGAACTTGAAATCTGCAATTACATCTCCCCTCACCTTCGCGCCTCTTTTTCAAGCGCGAATCTGGGGCGGGCGAAAACTCGCCGCGCTGTTTGGAAAAAGATTGCCGGCAAGCGAACGCATCGGCGAATCGTGGGAAATTGTCGATAGACCAGATGCGCAGAGCGTCGTCGCGAACGGGCCGCTCAAAGGCAAAACGCTGCACGAGCTCTGGACGCAAGATCGACAATCGATCTTCGGCGACGTGCCGGACGCGCCGCGTTTTCCACTCTTGATCAAGCTGCTCGATGCGCAGGGGAAACTTTCGCTTCAGGTTCATCCCCCGGAAAAGATCGCAGCGAAGCTCGACGGCGAGGCGAAGACGGAGTGCTGGTATGTCGCGGCGGCGAAGCGGGGCGCAGAGATCTATGCCGGATTCAAGAGATCGATCACGCGCGACGAGTTCGAGAAGGCGCTCGCGGCTGGATCGGCGGCTCATCTCGTTCACACCGTCAAAGTCAAACCCGGCGACGCTATGTTGCTGCCAGCCGGGCGGTTTCACGGAATCGGCGGTGGCTGCGTGCTCGTCGAAGTTCAGCAGAACAGCGACACCACGTACCGCCTCTTCGACTGGAACCGGCTCGATGCCGCGACCGGCAAACCACGCCAGTTGCATCTCGAGCAAGCGCTGGAGTGCATCGATTTCAACGATCTTGCGCCACGGCTAGCCGAGCCGAGAGGCGAACTCCTCGTCCGGCATGAGCTGTTTGAGGTGCAAAAGTGGAACTTGGATTCGCCGCGCGAGATCGTTGCGCGCGCTCAATTTGCCATTGTTTGCTGTCTCACCGGCAAACTCAGTTGCGCAGATGTCGATCTTGCGCCAGGCGGGTTTTTCCTCGTGCCGGCGTCGCTGCAAGATCGACAACTCCATCCTCGAGCTAAAGCAACGACCTTACTGCGCGTGACGATTCCAGATAGGGGCGATTGACCTCAATCGCCGGCCGGGCGTTTGGATGAACCGCCGCTACCTACGTCCAGATCCAAACGCGCGTCTGCTTCGTGCGATTATCGATCGGGACAGCGTTACGTTTGAGCAGAGAATTTGTCGGCTGTCCTTTGATCGAGAGGAGCGCGCCGGTGGCACAGATCGCGGCGCACAACATCACGACCAGGATTTTAGTCGCAAATTTCATTTGGACATCACCGGCTCAGCGAGCCGCCGCAGATATTGAAAACTGTACAGGCCGGTGTTGTGGCCGTCGGCCCAGCGCGGCTGCAGCGCGTACCCGCCGACGATTTCGAACCCGCTGAGTTCAAAGCTCTTTTCGGAGTAATTGACCTCAGGTCGCAGCACGTTCCCGAGAGCATCGGGTTCACCGCCGCACGCGGCACACGGGCAGGCTCGCCGGAGAAATTGCAGATCGAGATACGATTCGGCGCCGTCGTTCCAGCGAATCGCCAGCTCGTTTGCGATTTGCTGGATGTTCGTCGGTTCAAGAAGCATCGGGAATGTCGATCCTAGCGAGAGCGATGGCACAGGGCAATGGCGAAGCGCGCACCGGTAGTGATTCGCGGTTTACTGCGGCGATAATCCAACAGTATCCTCGCTGATTCGAAACGTGGTGGAATCTTCCAGTCAATCAATTCACTCAGGGTTAGCAGAGCCGATGCCGCGGCCGATCCCCTTTCATCGCCGCGTTATCTTCCTTTCGGTCCCTTACCTTGTTCTTACACTCGTGCTGATTGGCCTTGAAACGGCAGCGCGACTTTTTTTGCCGCACATTTCCTTTCTCGATGTGCTGATTCAGCCCCAATCGTTGCGTCCGGATCTGTCACGCGAAGGCGCGACGATCTTCGAGGGCGATCCGCTTCTCTTTTGGCGAGTGCGTCCGAACTTGAAGGAGGTGGCCTGGGATTTTACATCAGTCTCGACGAATGGTCAGGGGCTCCGGCACGAGGGCGATATCGGACGAAAGCCGCGTGGTGTGTTTCGGATCCTGTGCCTGGGCGACTCGGTTACGTTCGGCTATCGAGTCCCGCTGGTTTTCCCGAATGACCCGCACGGCTACGACCGTGATCAACTACCCTACCCGCTGCAATTGGAGAAGCAGTTGCGCGCGGCGAACCCCGGCAAGCAGATCGAAGCAGTTCCGTTAGCGGTGCCAGCCTATACCAGTCTGCAAGGACTCAACTGGCTCAAGCACGATATCGATCGACTCAGGCCCGACATCGTCACGGTCTGCTTCGGCTGGAACGATGTCTGCCTGCGCTCCGTGCCTGACCGCGTCGTCATGCCGACCGATTGGGTGCACGTCGCCGTGCGTTCGCTGATGGAGCACAGCCAGGCATTAATTCATTTTGCGCATTGGAGTCATGCCCAACGTGTGAAAAAGCACCCCGAGAATGCCGCGTTCAGCATTCCGCGGGTGCCGCCTGACGATTATGTCGCAAACTTGTTGGAGACAGCGCGCATCACTCGGGGCCATCACGCCCAGCCAATCATCATAGCGCCGGTTTATCGCGACGCGCTCGCGAACCCAGCCGAAGCCGCTCTGATCAAAAAATACCGGGAGGCGCTGCGGGCCGGCGCTACGAGCAATGGCATTCCTTATCTCGAGGTTCGGGAACTGACCGAAGCAAATTATCCCGCGAACATTCCGTTGTTCGGCGAACTGATTCACCCGAGCTACGAAGGACACAAAGTCATCGCGCGCGAGCTGTTGAAATTTTTGACGGATCACAACATGCTCGGATCGCTACGCGCGCCGCACAATCCGTGAGGGTGGATCGGCTTGACCTCAAGCCGATATTAAATAATGGCGGCCTTCGGCCGCCTAGAATTAACATCGCGTTAGGACAACGCGATTCACCTACTTGCGCTCGCGCTCGCCAAAAATCGCCGTGCCCACGCGCACGAGCGTGGCGCCTTCCTCAACGGCCACCGCGAAATCGTTCGTCATTCCCATCGAGAGCTGCGCCAGTTTCACGTTCAATTCTTTCTCGAGCGCATCGCGCAACTTTCGAAGATCG
>DATDFJ010000055.1:0-2805 GCA_036522675.1 Chthoniobacterales bacterium
TTTCGGGGGTGAAGGCGGGAAGAAGGTGGTCCGGCGATTGCCGGATCGTTAAGCCAGGAGCCAGAATATTCGACCGCTCCACCTCATTCGTGTCGCCGCGAGTGCGGACGACTCGAAAAAACTTCTTCGCAAAAAGAAGAATGAGAGCTGGGCGATGCGCCTTCCCACCACGGCGGGACGACAAACAAGTCCGACTCTCGGAGTTGGAGGTAATTTGTTATGCGACATCGCCCATTTTGTTTATTGCTTATCGGTTCGATCGCTGCTGCGTCACCGCTCGGCGCGCAGGATACCGCAAGATCGACAACTAATTCTGAGGCTGAAGCCGAGCCGGTGATTGTTTCGGCCACGCGCACCGAGATTCCGCTCGATCAATCGCCGGCCAGCGTGAGCGTGATTTCATCCGAAGAGCTCGGGGAGAAACAAACCGAACGCGTGGCCGACGCTTTACGCGAAGTGCCGGGGCTCTCGGTCGTGCAGACCGGAACGGCCGGTCAGCTAACCTCGGTTTTTACCCGGGGTCTGCGAAGCGAGCACACGCAGGTGTTGCTCGACGGCATTCCGATCAACCAAGGCCTGCAGGGGGCGTTCAATTTCGCCGACCTCACGATCGATGACGTCGATCGAATTGAAATCGTGCGCGGCCCGCAGAGCACGATCTATGGCCCGCGCGCGCTCGCCGGCGTCATTCAAATTTTCACCAAGCAAGGCGCCGGGCCGCCGGGCGTCATGCTATCCGCTGAAGCGGGCTCATACGGCACCTTTCGCGAATCGTTCGAAAGCGACGGCAAGATCGACAACTTCGATTACTCGATCGGCGCGAGTCGACTCGACACCGAGAATGCGCGGCCGAACAACGAATATCGGAATAGCGCCGCAATCGCAGATGTTGGCTGGTCGCCGGGCCAACAACTGCGCATCGGGAGCCTTTTCACCTATTCGCTGAGCGACACCGGAAATCCGAACACGATTTTTGATCCGCGCCCGCTCGATAATTTTTTGACGGAGCGCTGGCTGATCGGGCCGCACGTCGATCTTCGCATCGGCGACTGGTGGGAACACAAGCTCATCTTCAGCTACGATCACGAGCGGCAGGTCAACGATCCGAACGAAGACGGTTTTCTCGGTCCGACACGCGCCTTGTTCGAACGCACGCAGGTCGATTATCAAAATGATTTGCGGCCGACTTCGTGGCTTACGATCACCTCGGGATTTTTCTACACCGCGACGAACGCGGGGCAGGAGCGGCCATTCGTACTTTTCGGTCCCACGTTCATCAGCGACCACCCGAAGCAGGTCGCCGGTTTTTTGCAGATGACCGTCGATATCGATAATTTCGTGTTCGTGGCCGGCGGTCGCTACACTTCGTTCAACCAATACGGCGACATCTGGACGTATCGCTTCGCCGGCAGTTACAAGATCGACACGACCGACACGACTGTGCACGCGAGCGTCGCGACCGGTTTCAGTCCACCGAGCAGCCAGGACATCCTGTTTCGATTCAACACCGATCCGCTGCGCCCGGAGCAAGACCTTGGCTGGGACGCCGGCATGGAACAGCGGCTCTGGAACAAGCGCGTTACGCTCGGCGCAACTTACTTCCACAACGACTTGAGCAATCTCATCGGGTTCAACGGATTGTTTGAGACGTTGAATCTCGGCGCCGCGGAGACCCAGGGCGTCGAGACCGAACTGCGCGCGATGCCGATTCCCGACCTTATCTTGACCGCCAGCTACACCTATCTTGAAGCCGAGAACACTTCCGCAGCCGATATTTCTCAGCCGCAAGGCGCACGTTTGCCGCGCCGGCCGCGCAACGAAGTTTATGTTTCCGCGTCTTATCTGTGGTCGAAAAAATTGTGCACCACGGCAGAGGCCAAATTTGTCAATGCGCGCGAGGAACTAGATTTCGGCGGACCGAATTTCGACATCGAAGACTACAGTTTCGTAAATGTCGCGGCCGAATACGAGATCAACCAGCACCTGTCGATCTTCGGGCGGGTTGATAATCTCGCGAACGAACATTACGCCGAGGTGTTCGGTTTCCCGGCGCTTGGCCGTGCCCTTTACGGAGGTGTGAAGCTGCGGTTCTAGCTTCGCCACTGTCATCCCGAGCCGCCCATTCGACTCACTTCGTTCGCTCAGGACAGGCTCCGACGGCGAGGGACCTCACAATCGAAGCGATGCTCACAGGGTGATTTGCGTGATCCACGAGCTTGTGGGAGGCCCTTCGCTGCGCTCAGGATGACTGCTGCCAAGAGTGTGAGTCGCCCTTGTCATTCCGCTCGAAGTCGAGGAATCTGCTATTCGTCAATGGCTAAGCCGTTTCGTGACAAAAAACTTGCCGTGCTCGGCGCGGGCAAACTCGGTGGCATTCTTCTACGCGCATACCTGAAACAAGGGCTGTTTGGAGCCAAACAGGTCACCGCGACGGTGAAGCACGGGGAAAAAACCGCGGCCCGCGCAAAAACGCTCGGCGTATCGGTAATCAGCAACAATCGCAAAGCAGTCAAAGGCGCCGACGTGATTCTGCTCAGCGTGAAACCGCAGGCCGTCGCGGAAGTCCTGGGCGAGATCGGTCCGGAAATTGGCCCGAAGGCGCTTCTCATTTCCGTGGCTGCTTCCGTGCCGACGAGCTACCTCGAGCAGCAGCTCGCGGCCGCGATCGCCAAGCCGAGCAAGATCGCCGTTGTGCGCGCGATGCCGAATACACCGGCTGCCGTCGGCTGTGGCATGACGGCGATTTGTCCGGGCGCGCACGCGCGTGAAGCCGATCTCGAGATTGCGCGGGCCATGTTCGATGCC
>DATDFJ010000056.1:0-21301 GCA_036522675.1 Chthoniobacterales bacterium
TTCGTTTCCGGCTCAAACGCCCCGCCGTTCATGGGATCGCGAGAGAACTCCAAGCCTGAAACCGGAGCGCCATACAGTTCCTCGAGCGTCGGCTCGCGATAGCCTTCGCCCCAAGTGGAACGAATGGTGAGCTGTTCGTCGAAAGGTTGCCAGCGCATGCCAACTTTCGGCACCAGAACGTTGCTGCTATTGTTCAAGAATTCCTCAAAGCGCATCCCGGCGGTAAACTCGAGGGAATGGAAACCGGGAAACGCGTTCTTACCGGGTTCGAAGATGGGAATCAGCGTTTCAGCGTAGAAGGAGTAGGACTTTCTTCCGCCACGCGCGGTGGGTACCGGTGAGTTACCGGCGATATCGCCTTTTACGTTCAGCTCATCGGGCTCCTCGTCGAGTGATTCGCGCCGGAACTGACCGCCGAATGCGAGACCCACGCCACCGCCCGGGAGCTCGAAGAGCGAGGTCGTGTAGATATTACCATCGATCGTCCACAGTTTAGAGATGTCTTCGTCTTTTGGCTTGGCCCGGGCGAATGCAATGGTGGCCTGATTGGATGGAATCGGAACCGTAAAATCGCCGAAGGGATTAAACGGAGTCGTTGTGCCGATAAACTCAGAGGAATTCGGATCAAAAATCGGATCGGCTGCGTTCAGGATTCGATTAAACCTCGAGATGGATACTTGCTGGCCGGTCTGGATGTTCTTCAACTGGCTGTAGCGGAAGCCGGTGTCGTAACCCCAGCTGCCGTCAAACAACTTGTCTCCTTTGATTCCGATCGTGCTGAGCCACGCGTCGGTTTCGTTGTCGAACAAACGGTTCCCAAACTCGGCCAGACGCGCCCGCGTGCCGCCTGAGATGATCTGCTGGAAAGGATTAAAAGGGTTGAATGCATCATCTGGAACACCGGTCTCCGCGTGGGTTGGTGTGTTGGGTGGTTCCGCACCCGGGGCAATCGGCGATTGTGGCGGGATGGCCAATGTGACCTGGCCCGCGGTCTGAAAGGAGCCCGTGGCTGGGGGCGCGAGTTCGTTGTGCGTTTTGACGTTCTGATAGAATCCATCGGCGTAAATAACCATCTGATCGCCGAAGACCTTGTGATTCGCATTAAGATACACTCCGTAGCGCTCGCTTTCCGGGAACGAGAGCGAAAACTCATTGAAGTTGAAGCCGGGGAGTTGGCCGCTGGCCGACCGGACACGAGCGTTGGCATTGTAGAGATACTGGCTTGCCGGCGCCAATCCATTGGTTCCTGACGGCGCGCCCGCAAATTCGGTCCCACCCGGGTTCAAGTTTAGCCCGCCAGCGGTTCCGGCCACATCGCTGCTGAGCTGAAGATTGTATGGACTCGTATTGGAACTGAGGAACGGTGGTACGGCGGAGAAATCACGATCGCGGTTGGCGATCGGATTGCGGTGATAGTAATTCAACACGCCGGTGATATTCGTGGTGTCATTGCCGACGCCGAAAATTGCCGAGGTCGAGAATTCGTCCGAATCCTGGTTGTCGGTATTGCCATATTCGATGCTCGCTTCCGCGCCATTGGCGTAGTTGTGACGCATCTTGATGTTGACCACGCCGGCGACCGCGTCAGCGCCGTACGTTGTCGACGCGCCGTCCTTCAGGATTTCAATGCTCTCGATCGCGGCTTCCGGGATGGAATTCAAATCGACGAACATCACATTGACCAGACCGGGATTGTTCCCCGTCGGATAGGGAGCGACTCGCCGCCCATCGATTAAGATGAGGGTGGCTCTGGCGTCGAAACCGCGCAGCGCAATCGTCGCCGCCCCCACCGCCGTATTGGAACCGTTCTCGTTATTGGAGGTTGGAACGACGTTTGCGTTAACCGTCGGAATATCGAGGAGAAATTGCTCGGTCGTGCGTTCACCGGATTTGTTCATGTAGTCACGGTTGTAAGTGTCGACCGGGTTGGGTCCGACCTCTTCCGCGCTCGGAATGTTCGACCCGGTCACGATGACCCGTGCAGCTTCCCCCGTCGCGGCGCCCGGTGCAGGCGACGATCCCACCACCGCAGGCGGCGTAGGATTTTGTCCTAACAAAGGCGGACTAAAAACGAACGAAGTGAATGCCGTGAGCCCCAGGCACAATGCTCCCCACCTGCGCGATGTGGTCATTAAGTTTCTCCTTGGTTAAGGTTGGCAACCAAACGCTTATGAAAAACCGCGCAACCCGGCAAGCATATTTTGGGGGCGAATGCAGGGTTGCATCGCGCCGGTCAAAACGGGTAGGATTTTTCTGACCTAACGAAAGCCGAAATGATAACGACGACTCGCTCTTTCGCTGTCGCTGCGGTTGCGATTCTTGCCTGTGCTTTAACCATCGCAGCGCAAACAGGGTCAGATCCGACACCCTCGCCCGAGATGCATTCGGCACGGCCGATACCATTTCATGGAATGATTTCGGCTGTCGATCAGACAGCGAAGACGTTCACGATTTCCGGCAAAGAAAAATCGCGCACCTTCAAAGTCACTGAGAAAACCACGATCACAAAAGCCGGCAAAAGCGCGACCATGAAAGACATCGCGGAAAATCACGAGGTGAGCGGCGCCGCCTGGCAAAATCCCGACGGCACACTTGAAGCCAAGCTGGTAAAGCTCGGCCCGATGGAAAAAGCGAAATCCACACCGACGCCCAAGCCATCGCTGTAGCCGCGGCCCTGCGGGCCGCGTGCGCGCGTCGCGCAGCGACGCGGCTACAGTCCTTCTTCTGCCGCTTTCAGCGCTGCTCTAAGATCGACAACGAAGTGCGCGTACTCCCGATCGCGCGAGACTTCGTCCGGCTGACGAAGCAATGACGAAGGATGCACGGTCGCGACAACCTTCGGCGCGAGCTTCGAAGATAAAACTTTTCCACGCTCGCGCGTGACGCGAAACGACGGCCCGAAAAAGGCCTGGCCCGCGGTCGAGCCGAGGCATATAACGAGCCTTGGTTTCACCAGCCGCATCTCCGCTTCCATCCATGGCCGGCAGGCCGCGATCTCGCGCGAATTCGGTTTCTGATGGATGCGGCGTTTCCCGCGCGGCTCCCATTTGAAATGCTTGACCGCATTCGTGACGTAAACTTCGTCCCGATTGATCCCCGCCTCGGCCAGCGCGCGATCGAGAATTTTTCCCGCCGGTCCGACAAACGGTTTGCCCGCCACGTCTTCGTAATCGCCCGGCTGCTCGCCGACGAGCATGAGCGGCGCGCGCTTCGGTCCTTCGCCGAAAACCGTTTGCGTCGCGCGCTTGTAAAGATGGCACGCAGTGCAGTCGCGCGCCGCGTCGCGCACTTCGTTCAAGCTCGAGCTCGGCGGCGGTGTCGCCGGCGTCGCGTATTCATCACCCTTTGGAGGCATCTCTTATCTAGTATTCGATGCTCGCGCGCTGTTAGTCTGCACATCAACGCAATAAAGACAGCGCGCAGCTCCAAATGCCGATTCTTGAAACCCGCCGTCTCACTCTGCGCCCGTTTCAAAAAGACGATGTCGATCTTCTGGCACCCTTGATGGCGGACGCAGAGTTCATGCGGTTCTCACTCGGGCCTTATGATCGCGAGCAGACGGCGGCGTTTATTGAAAAGCTGATTGGCTGGGAGCGCGCCGGTATGCCGTCGCTGTTCGCTCTGTTCACGCGCGCGGAGAATGCGTTCGTCGGTTACTGCGGGTTTTATCATCATCCGCCGGAAGACATTCCCGATGTGGAGATCGGCTATCGGTTGCATCCGGGTTATTGGAACCGCGGACTGGCGACCGAAGCGGCGCGTGCGGTGCGCGATCATGCTTTTCGCGATCTCAAACTGCCGCGAGTGATCTCGCTGGTGCACCCAGACAACATTCAGTCCCGGCGGGTCGCCGAGAAAAACGGGATGAGCGTCGAGAAGGAAATTATCTTCAGAGGATTTCCGACGCTGATGTACGCGATTCGGCGCGCGGACTGGCTGGCGGGCCGTGGCGCTGAATGAATTCGCGGGCAAGCTTGCGATACGCGTAGGCGCCGGCGCCGCGCGGGTCGTATTCGAGGATCGATTGGCCGAAGCTGGGCGCTTCGCTCAAGCGCACCGTCCGCGGGATCACAGTATGGTAAACGCGTTTGCCGAAATGCTGGCGCACCTCCGCGACGACTTGGGCGCTGAGATTGGTGCGGCTGTCGAACATCGTCATCACGATGCCGCCGATTTCAAGCTTCTCGTTCGCACCGGAGTCGCGCACCTGCTCGACCACCCGGACGATTTTTACCAACCCTTCGAGGGCGAAATATTCGCACTGGATCGGCGTCAGGATTTCGTCGGCCGCGGCCAGCGCGTTCGTCATTAAAATGCCGAGCGAGGGCGGGCAATCGAGCAGAACGAAATCGAACGTGCCGTCCAGGCGCAAGATCGACAACGCCTGTGACAATCGGGTGAGATGATCGGGCATTCGCGCGATTTCGACTTCCGCGCCGGCGAGGTCGAGATCGGCCGGAACAAAGAACAATCGTTCAATCCGAGTAGGAATGATTTTGTCGGTGACCGAGCCGCTGCCGAGCAACGGTTCATAAAGAGTTTCGGCTTCAATCTCCTGCAAACCGAGCGCGCTGGTCGCGTTCGCCTGCGGATCAAGATCGACAATGAGAATGCGCTGGCCGCGCTCGGCCAGCGCGCAAGCGAGGTTGACGGCGGTGGTTGTCTTTCCGACGCCTCCCTTTTGATTCGCGATCGCGATGATTTTCATTGGTAGGGACGGATCGCCGAGCTGTCCGTTGTCGCACGATTGCGGCGCGCCCGGCGGTCGCGCCCTACCATTTCGGCCGCGTTTTTCATTCGTTAGGCACGATCAACGTGCGCAGCTCGAAAGTGCGGCGACCATCCGGCTCACGCCAGAGGAGTTGGTCGGGCGTGGGCAACATCTCGGTGACCTCGAGTTCGTGCCATTTCGTCAGCCAGCGATGGAAAATTTCCAGGAACAGGTAGCTCTCAAGATCGATAAATACTGGCTTGGTATCCTTGTCGCGGCCCTCGGCGCCGCTGCGACGCAGCGCCTGCTCGGTTGGGCGAATAAAAACAAACCGCGGCAAATTTCGTTCACTGCGCAAGCGCTCGACCGCGACGACGAGGTCGCGCGAGACGCCGGTGAAATCACCGCGGCCGAGTTCGTCGTCACGCACCACCCAGGCGCGTCGTTGCACAATCACATTCCCGCAACGCAGCCGCGGCATCTGCGGCGTCATCCCGAATTGAAACGGATGAAAACCGAGCGGAATCACCCAGCCGGCGCGCGCAAAGGAGCCGAGATACTCACGCGCTCCAATGCGTCGCAGGCAAACATCGCCGGTTGTTTCATCGACATACACTTCGGTTTCGGCTGGCGAAACCGTGCGCCAGCGCGGCGCCCCGCGCTGCGGCGCAACGAAGTAACTCAGCCTGGGCAAAGCTTCGGGCAGACAAACCGTTGTCGTCGCCGTAAAGTCGGACGCGTAGAATCCGAAGTGAAAATTCGGTTTGCCGAAAACCGTGCTGGCGAGCGCCGCCGAGAGCGCGGACTTGTCCGGACACGACCAGTAAAATCCGTGCTGAAGCAAAGCCACCGGCGGATGCAGCTCCGCTAAGATCCACTGGTAATCGCCACGCGCGACTGCTTCGACCGATTCGGCCGCGAGCTGCAGATCAGCCGACGGATACGTGTATTCGTCGAACTTTTCATAGTGGAAATTGTTGCGCACGAACTGACAATCCTCCGCAGTTAGTTCGTACTCCGCCTCGCCAGCGTGATTTTTCATGCGCACGCGAAACGCAGCTTTCACTTCTTGGAAAGCAGCGTGCGCAAACCGGACCATGGCCGGCCCGGTGAGCGCCATATCGAGCGATTCGCAATGACGCAGAAATGCGGGCAGCGGCAGCGTGCCGTTTTTGAGTGGCGCTTTGTGCAACAGATCGCGCAGTCCGGCGGCGACACGATCAGCAATCAAGGCGTAACAATCGCGCCAGAGGTCGATCCAAGGAGCGGCTTCGGTCGCGACTTCGTTGATCAGTGTCTCGCTAATGGTGAAGCCGGTTTCGCGAAAACATTCTTCACCGATTGGATTGACCGCGGAGTAGAGAAAGCGGCCCGATTGCGCGCGGGCCGCGCCGAGTTCCTGCAACGATTGCCGGGCCTGATCCATGATCTGCAGACGCGCCGCGGTGTCGCTTGCCTGGGAGAACGCGCGCGGTAAGTCCGCGATCGGCTCGAGCAGACCGAGCCAGCGTTCGCGCGTCTGCCCCTCGCGCCATATTCGCACATCGGCGAGGAGAACATCAGAGGCGTGCGCGTTAAGCCCGGGCACTTCGACCTGCCACCGAACCATTTTGTTTTCGGCCAGACGCGTTAGCGTTTCCAGTTCCACGCCTAACGAGTGGGCCGGCACCGTGCCGTTGCATCGCGCGAGGACCCCGAAAGTCCCGGCATCGAGCCGCACCCGGTCGGCGCTTTCGGTGAAAACGAATTCGTCCTGCTCGAGCCGGCCGCTCGGGTGAAGCCGGGGGAAAAGCTCAGCGCGCACGGCGGGATCGGCGTTCATGGCGGCGGCGAGCCCGTGCGCAGTCCAGCGCTCGAGAAATGATTCGCGTTTTGCAACACCCGACTCGGGCGACAGGATCACGCAGCGCGCTTCGTTGTTCGCCATGGCGAATCCGTCCGGTGGCGGATCGATCTTTCCCCAGCTCGCCGGACCGAACTCGCTCAAGGTGTCGTTCTTGGCAGCCAGCCGCTGCAGAAACAGCAACAAGTGGCGCTCGCGCGCGCGCGCAATTTTTTTCCGCGGCGGCAAGTTCGCCGCCGTGACACGCTCCATCGCCAAAAGTTTCGGCACCAACTCGCGGACATGTTCGGCACCAAAAATCAAATAGCGTGGCAGAATTTTTCGCGCCGACTGCAGAAGCGCAATCCGCGCGCCGGTCAGTTCGCGCATGAATGCTTCCCGAAGATTCGACTCAGCGCGTGTCATCTGCTCGGCTGACCTGCTTTCAGTGCCGAGCAGTGTGCGCGCGGCGTTGAACGTTTGCGGCGTGGTGATTGCCTCGAGCACATCGAACGGTGCGCCGGCGATTCGAATTACAAACAGCGGTGCAACCCGGTACGACGCCACACGCTCAGCAAAACCCAAACGTGCGGGAGCTGACAAGTGAAACCGCCTTTTGGCGCCCGACACGAAAGCGCGGTCAACGACGGCGGCTACAGAAAACTATTGTGAGAGAGGCAGCCGGATCGTGAAAGTGGAACCGGCCCCCGGCGTGCTTTCGGCTTTGATGGAACCGTTGTGGTCTTCGACGACTTTTTTGCTGATGTAAAGACCAAGACCGGTGCCGCTTTTGGCCTGCTTGGTAGTGAAGTACGGATCGAAAATCTTGTTTATTTGACCTTGGGGGATTCCATCGCCGTCATCTTCGACGCGAAGATCGACATAGAAATCTTTGCGGGTGCACGCGATCCCGACGACACCTTTTTTATCGGCCGAGGCCTGGATAGCGTTAATGATGACATTTTGAATGGCGCGTTTGATCTGGACGGCGTCCCCCGCAAGCGTGCATGGGTCGTCGCAGACATCGATGCGCAATTCCACTCCGCTCTGGGTGGCCATGCCGGCGACGCCGCGGAGGACCTCCTGCAAAACAGCCGAGACCGACACCGGTTTGCGGGTCAACGCTTCGGAGCTACCGTAACTTTGCCACATCGTGAGGAGCTCACGGCAAAGCCGTACGTTTTGCTCGATGATCTTCAACTCCTTGACCGAGGTTGCATTTTGCATCGCGGCGCCGTTGTCGGATTGCTCAAGTTTTTTGGCGAGCAACTGCACGTAGCCCCAGACGATTGTGAGCGGATTTCCCAAATCGTGAACAAATTCGGCCGAGGCCTGACCCAGCGACGCGAGCCGCTCCTTTTGCGCGAGTTCCTTGAGCAGCCGATGATTCAGTTCTTGGATTTCGGAAGCGGCGCGCTCACTCGCGCGATGCACGCGAGTCCGTTCGACATTCCGCCCGATGATGTCGCGCATTTCGCCAGTATCGAAAGGCTTGCTGATGTAATCGTTGGCCCCGAGACGTAGCGCCTCCTTGGCCGTCTCAAGCGCGCCGAAACCGGTGAGCATGATGACCGAGAGATGGGGATCGATCTCACGGATTTTGCGCAGCCCTTCGATTCCATTGATGCCGGGCATGCGAATGTCCATGACGATCGTATCGGGCTGTTTTTCTTTGAGCAGCTTGAGGCCCGCCTCAACGCAATCGGCGGTGTGCACCTGGTAATTGGGTTTGAGGAGCATGCGCAAGCTTTCGCGCGGGCCGATCTCGTCGTCGATGACCAGAACCTGAGGTGTTTCGGCAGCGACGGTCATAGTAAGGCGAAGGGGGTTGCAGCTAGGCGCGTGCCGCGTGCGCCGGGGAGAACGAAGAATTTTCGGCTCATCAAGACCTTCGGCGCGCAAGGCTGAGACAGAAATGGTTGGTGTGCAAGCTGCAATTTGTGAATAACTGCTGGCCAGCGGTGAACAAACTCGAATCGACGAGGCCGAAGAAATATAATGACTCACTTTGGCGAAGTGTTTAAAATGGCCGCGTGACCCCCCAGTGGCGACGAAGATCGACAATCACTTCCCATTTGTAGACCGGCAGGCCCGCAGCGAGCAATTCGGCCGTTCGTTTCTGTCCTGCGACGCGGCTAAATCATGACACGAAACCGCGTCGTTATTACCGGAATAGGTGTTTTGGCGCCCAACGGCACCGACTTGGAAACATTCTGGCGAACTATTATCGCGGCCGAAAGCGGCATCGGCGAGATCACATTATTCGATCCGACTGACTTCAAGAGCCGCATTGCAGGCGAGATCAAGAATTTTGATCCACTCGAATACATGGATCCGGACTGGAAACCGCGGCGCATGGCCAGACATACGCAATTGGCTTATGCCGCGACTCAAATGGCACTCCGCGATGCGCATCTCGATCCGAAGCTCGAAAAACCAGGGGCGGTTTTGCCCATTTGCGTCGGAGTAAGCACCAGCGCGATGGACGTTCTGGAGCGCGGGTTTCGCGAGCTGCAGGAACGCGGGCCGCGTGGTGTGAATCCGGGTGTCGTGCAAAACTGCCAGCCGCAAGCCGTCGCTCATGTCATCGCGGAGAAACTCGGCGTCGAAACTGAAACCGTCACCATCTCCTCGGCCTGTCCGTCGGGCATCGACGCGATCGCATCAGCGGCGGGTCGAATCAGGTCGGGCGAAGTGGATGTGGCAATCGCGGGCGGCGCGGACTCACACGTTACACCGCTGGCAATGGCTTCCTTTGCATCTGCTGGGCTGAGCTCGCTTGCTAATGATGACCCTCAACATGCGAGTCGACCGTACGACGCGACGAGTGATTCCGGAGTGATTTCCGAAGGAGCGTGCGTTGTTATTGTGGAGAATTTGGACCGGGCGCTTGCGCGCGGCATCGCGCCGTATCTCGAAATCACCGGATATTCAGCGCAATCCGATCACAATCCAGACGAGCCATGCAGCGGACTGGAGTTCACCATGCGTTTAGCGCTGGCCAACGCCTCGCGGGGCGTTTGCGACATTGATTACATTTGCTCTTACGGACCGGGCCATCCCGCGTTGGATGCCGCCGAAGTAAAGATGATCCGAAGAGTATTCGGTCCGTTCGCGGAACGCATGCCAGTCAGCTCAATTAAAGGCGTGACCGGTAATCCGCTGGCGGCGGCAGGACCGTTTCAATTGGCCTGCTGCGCTTTGGCTTTCAAGCACAACCTCATTCCTCCTACGGCAAACCATGAGACACCGAATTTTGGGTGCGACTTGGATTTTGTGCCGAAAACGGCACGAAAAGCGCAGTTGAACTGTGCTTTGGTGAACGTCCGAGGGCTGGGCGGAGGCAACAGCAGTATGGTCGTGGAACGCGTTCCAAATGACATCATGAAGCTGGCCATGGCGGCAACGCCTGGTCAGAGCCTGAGCAGTTTGTCCTGAAGATGACCGGCCCAATTGTTCCCATCCTCGCAGCACTGATCGTCCAGTTCGCCCTCGGCCTGATTGTGTTCCAGGCGAACCGGCACCGGCTCGCGAATCAATGTTTTTTGCTCCTTTCGCTGATCATAGATGTGTGGCTCGCCAGTCTCTATTTGGCCTTCATCTCGAGGACTCCCGCTGCGGCGGAGTTCGCCATCCGCCAAGCCTCGGCGAGTGGCGCGTTGTATTTGGTCACTCTCAATCTGCTGCGCCTCTCCATCCGGCAGAAACAGCAAAACTGGCGCGATGTTTTTCGGAACTCGCGCGTCTGGATCGCGCTCACAGTCACAGTTGTCGTCTGGTGCCAGACAAAACTGTTTCTGAAGGGCGCGCTAATGCCACACGAGATTGGCGGCGCGCCTGCGCCGATCTATCGTCAGTGGGCAGATTACCTGTATGGAGCCTACTTCGCCGTCGGACTTACCGTATTGATCATCAGCTACTGGCGCGATCTGAGAAAGACCACCGGAGGTGAACACGCGGAACTTGCTTTTGTTCTGATCGGCGCAGTGTCTGGTGTGGCGCTAGCGCTTCTGCTCGCGTTCATACTCGAGCATTACCTCGGACCGGCGCACGCCATTTGGTTTGCCCCGTTGCGCGTGGTTTTCATCAGCCTCGTCATCGCCTACGGGATCGCGACGCGAAAGATCATGGACGTAGGCTTGCTCTTTCGGCGGATTATTTCATATCTGCTTTTGACCGGCTATCTGCTTGCGCTTTACGCCGGCGTGTGGTGGCTCATCGCCGCTGCTCTTCAAGTCGAGTCCGGCCGGAATGCGCATTCCATCGCGCACGTCTCAGCCGCAATCGTAATCGCGTTTGCGATGGCACCAGCGCGCGGAATTTCGCAACGTCTGGCGGATCGCCTTTTCGTAGGCGCACGTCGACTTGACTTGCAGGCGACGATGAAACAGGCAGCCGCGATTCTCCAATCTGTCACAACACTTCGCGATCTTTTGCAACGGTTCGCACAAACGATCGGCGAAGCAGTCGATACGGATTGCGTGTTGATTCTTCTGCCGGACAGACAGGGTTTCTCGCAACACTATCCGCCGGCCGATGTAGGCTCGCGCTATCGGCTGGAGATGGCCCGCGACCAGGCGACTATCGTCCAGTTGGAAGCCGAGCGCGAGCCAATCGTCGTGGAAGAGCTGCGGCGCGTGCGTCCCACCGCGCAACTCCAGCGGGTGATGCGACAGTTAGATTCGCTCCAGATCGCGCTGGCGATGGGCATCTTCGCGCGCGACCAACTCGCCGGGGTGATGCTGCTCGGACCTCGCAAGACGGGACGTATTTATGGCAGCGTGGAGCAAAACGCGTTGCAAGTGTTATGCGGCCAGCTCGCCGTCGCGATTGAGAACGCCGAGCTCTTCACCGAAGTGCAGAACGCAAAGATTTACAACGAGACACTTCTGCAAAACCTCACCAGCGGCGTGATCGCGGTGGGCACGGACGAACGCATCACCGTGTTCAACAATGAAGCCGGGCAAATCACCGGAATTAACTCGCAGGAAATGCTTGATCGCTCGCTGGAGGAGCTGCCCGAACCAATCCGGGAACCGCTCCGTGCCACATTGCAAACCGGCGAAAGCCACGAGAACCGCGAAATCATCCTGCGCTCCGATAGTGAAGCCGTCGCGGTGCGCGCGAGCACATCAATTTTTCACGGGCAAGATCGACAAGTCCTCGGCACGCTCATGGTGTTGACTGATATCACCGCGATCAAGCGCCTCGAATTGCAAATTCGCCGCAGCGACCGGCTCGCCAGCCTCGGCACGCTCTCGGCCGGCATGGCACACGAAATCAAGAATCCGCTCGTTTCGATCAAGACGTTCGCCCAACTTCTGCCCGAGCGATATCAGGATTCGGATTTTCGGGAAACGTTTTCCAACCTGATCGGACACGAGATCGACCGGATCGATTCGCTCGTGAATCAGCTGCTGCGATTTGCACGGCCGGCCAAACCGATTCTGAAGCCATTACACGTGCACGAAGTGCTGGAGAAATCGCTCCTGCTCATCGGGCACCGTTTGTTTCAGAAAGAGATCACATTGACTCGCTTCTGGGACGCGCCCCTTGATACAATTCGGGCTGATGCCGACCAGCTCGAGCAGGTATTCCTCAACTTCTTTCTCAACGCCATGGACGCGATGCAACCCGGCGGTCAACTGAGCGTGAGCACAGAAATTTTGACCGGAGAAGAATGGGTCGCAGCGATGGCCGAAGCTAATGGCGACGGTCACCCGCAGGAGGTATTGCGCATCACCATCCGCGACACTGGCGAAGGCATTCGCAGCGAAGACGTGCCGCACGTGTTCGATCCGTTCTTTTCCACCAAAGATTACGGGACCGGTCTGGGACTATCGGTTGTGCACGGAATCATTCAGGAACATGGGGGCCAAATCGAAGTGGAAAGCGAACTGAACAAAGGCACCGCTTTTCACATTTTGCTGCCGCTGGTTCGCTTTGACAGCGAGGTGGCAGCGGCATGATTCCGGCGAGGGTCTGCATCTTATATACCCACGATCCCGACCTCGTCCGGCGGGTACGGGCGTTCGTTCGCACGATCGCTCAGCTGCGCCACGTCTCCGAACCTGAACGACTCGAAGCGGTGCTCGAGCAATCGGGCTCCGCGCTTCTGATTGTCGATCTTCGGGCAAAGGAAAGCCGGGACTTGCTCGAAGAGATCCAATCAAACCGACGCGTTGTCGTAATCATCGGCCTCGGGGTGGCGCGTTCCGAACCGCTGCGCGAGGCGCAGCAAAGCGGAATCTACGCCGCAGAAGATGTGCAGATCGACCGCCAACATTTCCAAGCCCTGGTCGGACGCGCTTTTGACTACCTGAAAGTGATGGAGGAAAACGAGGAGCTGCGTGAGGAATTAATTTCGCCGCGACTGGCGCCCCCACGGAGCGAGATCGTCCAGGAACGCTACGGTACGCCGCCGCTCCCGCTTCTGCGTTTTCCGCGGGTGTTTCGTCGGTTCGAGAATGTTGACTCGCTCCTGGCCAGCGTCGTGGAAAATGTCGCCGACGCTGCCGGTGTTACGCGCGTTGGGATTTTTTCCAAGATGCGGAACGGCGAAGATTACCGGCTCCGCGCCGGGTTACGTTGTTTGCCCGAAACCTACGAACTGGAATTTGACGAACGCGACCCGCTAGTTCGCTGGTTCGAACGGCAGGCCCATCTCATCTCGCGCGACGCTCTCACGCAAACGGTCGATCGCACGGAACGGTTGCTTCTGCGTCGCAGTCTCGACGCGTTCGGCGCCGAAGTGATCGTCCCTCTTTATGCGCGGGGCCGCATCATCGGCTGGCTGTTTTTCGGCCATCGGCTGACCGGTCACCCGTTTGATTCGTCACATTTGGAGGGTCTCACGGTTCTGGCCGAGCATGTCTCGACCGTACTCGAGAACGCGCTGCTCTATTCAGAGATCACCCTGCAAAAAACTCTCGCCGAGACATTACTTAAATCGATCCCACCAGGCATCATCGCCACCGATGAAAATGCGATCGTCCGCTGGTTCAATCCGACGGCTGAACAAATCTTCGGCGTCTCCGGTAGAGATGTCTTGAATAAGCCGGTGGAAACTGTCGGCAGCAGGCTGGCGGGATTCATTCGCGAGACGCTCGAATCGAAGGCGACATTGCCGTCGCGACAGTGGATCGATCAGCGGACACGGCGCTCGCTGCTCGTCGAAACCCGGCGTCTCGACGACGAACTCGGCACCGTCGCGGTGGTTTACGATTTGACTGTCGAGGAAGACTTGCGGGAAAAACAAGCATTGCTCGACCGCGCCGCGTTCTGGACCGATCTGGCCGCCAGCATGTCGCATGAAATCCGCAACCCGCTCGTCGCCATCAAGACATTCGCGCAGCTTCTGCCCGAGCGCTTCGACGACGCCGACTTTCGAAAAGAATTCAACGAAATCGTGGTTAAGGAGATCGATCGCCTCGACAAAATCATCACCCAGATCAATAACTTTGCTCACCCGCCGGAGCTCGTCTTCAAACCGATCGATCTGCGCGGGCCGGTGAGGAAGGCGATCGCGATCGCGCGCGAACGCGTGGGAACGAACGGAGTCGCCGTGGAAACATCACTGGCCGACGACTTGCCGAAAATCGTCGCCGACGAGAAAGCGTTGACCGAAGCGTTTGCGCATCTGGTGGCGAATGCCGCGGAAGCGACTTCAGGCCAGGCCAAGCGGCGCATCACCCTTACGGCCAAACCGATTCGCGAAGGCAGTCGCGCCAGCGGCGTGGTAGTGACGGTGCGCGATAACGGCAAAGGCATTGCCCCCGAGCTGAAAGACAAAATCTTTTCCCCATTCGTTACGACCAAGGCGCGCGGAATCGGACTTGGACTCCCAATCGTCAAACGCACCGTGTTCGATCACCAAGGACGCGTTGACGTGGAGTCGACACCGCGCGGCACAGAAGTGAGTGTGCTCTTGCCTGCGAAGCAAAACGGCCGATAAACAGCTTGCATGTCGAGCGAGTCTCCCCGGGCAGCGCGATCGTTGTTTGCAACCGGGCGGTTCGGCTGAACAATTAGAGATTCCTCGACCCGCGCTCGGAATGACCAGAGATCTCGATTCGCCACCGGCAGTCACGTTCACTCTTCAGGAGCTCGCCACGCTATCGGGCGGCGAGTTGATTGGCGATGCGGCGCAGAAAATCATCGGGGCCGCCTCTCTGGCCGAGGCGATTCCCGGCGAGATTTCTTTTTTCGCAAATCCAAAATACGTCGGGCAACTCCGCAACACGCGTGCCTCGGCAGTTTTTGTGCCCCGGGATTTCTCCGCGCAAACCGCCGCGGCGCAGATTCGGGTTGCTCATCCGGCGAAAGCGTTCGAGCAAGTCGTGCTCAAGCTCGCGCCCAAACCGATCGCATTTGAGCCGGGGATCCATTCGAGCGCGATCATCAACCCGGGTGCGAAACTCGGGGCGCGTGTTTCAGTTCAACCGCACGCGGTGATCGAGGCCGGCGCAGTCATTGGCGACGACACCGTAATCGGCGCGGGCAGTTACATCGGTCATCGAACAATTATCGGCGCGGACTGTTTCATCTATCCCCGGGTTACGATTCGCGAGCGCACGCGCATCGGGGCGCGGGTTGTTGTTCACAGCGGGGCGGTTATAGGCGCCGATGGTTTCGGCTTTGAACCGAGGGAAGGACGTTATGAGAAAGTGCGGCAGCTTGGCATCGTCCAGATCGATGATGACGTAGAGATCGGCGCGAATACGACGATCGACCGCGCGCGATTTGGCCGGACGTGGATTCAGGAAGGAGCCAAGATCGACAATCTCGTGCAGGTGGCCCACAACGTCGTCATCGGGAAGCACACCGTCATCGCCGCCCAGGCTGGGATCGCCGGCAGCGTTCGGATCGGAAGCAAAGTGCTGATCGGCGGACAAGCTGGGATCATCGGCCATATCGAAATCGGCGACAGCACGGCCATCGGCGCGCAGACCGGCGTTTCCAAAAACATCAGCGGCGGCGCGTGGTGGGACACGCCCGCTGAGCCGCTGCCCAAGGCGCTGGAGCAAATGGCGTGGGTGCGTCGGCTGGGCAAGCTGTTCGAGCGCGTGCGCGAAATCGAGAAGAAGCTTGGATTGCGCTAGGGGATTGGGCTGGGTTGCAGCGGTTGGCAAGGTTAGTGCTTTAGTTGATTATAGAAATTATAGAGCCCAAATGCCAGCCGTCCTTCGCGATTCCTTCCAGTTCCTCATCATCGACGATGATCCCGCCATCAGCCGATTCCTGGTCACCTACCTCCGCCAGAAGGGACACACCTGCCAGGCATTGACCGATGGGTTTCAAACCGCGGCCTGGCTCGCCGATAACGACTGTGAAGTGGCGATTGTCGATCTTCGCATGCCCAAGGTCGACGGCATCTCCCTCATCTCGTTCATCCGCGAAATTAATCCGCGCATTCCCATCGTTGTTTTCACCGGTATCGGCTATGACGAGGAAAAAATGCATGCCGCTCTTCGGGCCGGCGCCAACGGTTACGTCAGCAAAAATCTGCCAATCGAACAGCTTTATTGTGTGCTCTCACGCGTGCTGGCAACGTGCCAGCAACGTGCGCGCCGCGACGCGGTGAACCGCATGCCTGCAGCGCTCTTGGGGGCGAACTGAAGGCAACTCTGCGTCGACCGGGCGCAGCTCGCTACTTTTGTTCGGCCGCCGCTGCTTGTTTTTTCGGCTTCGAAACCGCGGATTCGCGGCGCGTTGGTTTTGCTGCAGCTTTCTTACGGCGCAGATAAGCCTTGCGCCTTTTGCGTTTCACGCCTACGCGGTGCTGTTGTCCCATTGAGTCTTTTATAATGGCGATGAGGAAGAGCGCAACCGCTCCTGCTACGAATTCGCAATCGGCGCCGCTTAGTCTAATCGCGAACTTGCATTGTTGAGCGGTTCGCGATTACAACGTTATTGAAATCGCTTCGCCAAATTCCATGACACCAAAAACTCTTCTTGGCATTTCAACCATCATGCTCGTGTTCGCGGCCGTGTTCGGCTTCCTGAACGTAGCGCGCGTGAAAGGTTTGGAGGCGAACCTGGCGACGACCGCCGGCGCGCGCGATGCGGCCGAACAGCGCCGAGCCGCCCAGGAGCAACGCCTGCTGACACATCGAACGAGCCCCAGCCCGACGCCCAACGCGGACGCAGAAGCAAAAGCGGCGAAGGCCGAGGCGGACCTTGCGCAGGTATTGAAGGAAAAGGCCGACCTGCAAAGCAAACTACAGGCGAGCCAGGCTGAGGTCACGTCGCTGCAAAACCGGATCCAGGAGCCAAGCCCAAGCGTAGAAGCCACATCGGTTAATCCCGGGGCAGCATCATCTGCAGAATTGCAGGCCCAGCTCGATGATACTCGGCGTCAGCTCGAAAGCGCCGAGCGGGAGAACGCGTTTTTGTCCGAAAAACTTTCCGGCTCCCCAAGCGGAAAAATCGCGCTAAGCGAAAGAAC
Organism: Chthoniobacterales bacterium; assembly: GCA_036522675.1. GTDB lineage: Bacteria > Verrucomicrobiota > Verrucomicrobiia > Chthoniobacterales > UBA10450 > AV17. The sequence continues at coordinate 16,981 of DATDFJ010000056.1, forward strand.
TGCGACGACTCGATCGCGGTCCGCCGCTGTCGCTCCAATTACTCAGAGCGCGCGCCGTGAATTGGCGCCCGCGCCACCGGGCTCACTCCGCGGCACTGTCCTTGCCGTCAATCAAGCCTATAACTTCGTCGTGCTAAACCTTGGTAAACGCCAAGGTCTACAGCCAAACGCCGATCTCCTCATTTACCGCGGGGGCACGCGCATCGGTAAGCTGCGTGTTTCTTCGGTTGAACCGGCCACCGGCATCGGCGATATAGTGACCAGCACTTTGGCGCGTGGCGTCCAAGTGCAACCTGGAGACACTGTAATTTATGCCGGCAGTCATTTTTGACCTGATTCGAAAACTTACGCTCGCGCTTCTGTGCGCGAGCAGTGCGGTGCTTGTTTCCTGCGCGTCGGACAAATCACAGGCCCGCCTGGTTGATGATCCCGACGACCGCGGTGCGTCGACGATTCCTTGGAACAAGCAGGAGAAATGGGAAACCGGCGGCCAATTTGCCGGCATGACCGACCGCCGTTAAGGAACAAGATCGACAATCGCCCGCGCGCCAACCGTCTGGGCGTGCAAATTCTTTACGGCACAAACTCGAATGCACCGATGTCCGGGACAGCGGTGCCGTTCCCGTCGCCATCCACAGTCCGCGGATTACCTGCGAAATCGGTGGAAGGCAGGTTTGGCACGAGCAAAGTGCCGGCATCGATCGCCGGTGCGGTCGATTTAAGCCGGAAGTTGTGTTTCGAAACGAACTGCGGATCGGCACAGACGTTTCCGTTCAGTCCGGTTTGATCGGTAATGCCCGAGTAGTTCGCCCCATTATTGTAAAGGAGATTGTTCATCCAGGTCGGCTGGCACCCAACGGTGAGGTAGTCCACCAACAAGCCGACGCCGTTGCCGACGACGATGTTGTTTGCATAGAAAAGCGTCGCCTCCTGCACACTGGCGTCGACACGCAGGCCAACGCCGTTCTGCACAATCGTGTTATTGGCAATCACCGGACTGCAGCCGGACGGCAATGTCAGGTTGATGGCGCAGCAGGAGTTGTTTTGGAAAATGTTGTTGATGATCAGCGGCGCGGAACCATTGACGAAGCTCACGACGCCGGAAAGTAAACTCGTCGCGCAACTGTTTCCCTCAAACGTATTGCGCTCGATCGTGGGGGAAGCGTTATCGCCTCCGATCGCCGCGCCGAAGCCACCGGCGGCCTGCGTGTTCCCGCGGAACACGTTGCGCATAATCGTCGGCGACGTCCCCACTAACATGACGCCCCCACCGGCCGCGGCATAACCATGCTGGATCGTGAAGCCGCTCAGGACTGATTGCGCCTGCTCGCTCGTCTGAAACGTTACAACCGGTCCGGCGTTGTGACCGTCAAGAACCGTTTGGTCAGGGCCGGCGATACTGCGCAGCGTAATGGTTTTGCCTCTGAAATCGATGTTCTCAAAGTAAGTCCCCGGCGAGACCAAAATGAGATCGCCGTTATTGGCGACGTCGATCGCCTGCTGGATCGTTGGCTCATCCGATGGCACCGACATCACGCCGGCATACGTTGTCCCCATCAACAGGCACACCACAACCGTAGCGAGCACGCGCCGTGAGCCGGGCAACTTGGGGTAATACATTGTCACCCTCCGCGCTTCTAGGCAGCACGATTTATGCCCTAATCATCGGTGAACACCCGCTGTCCGCGATCGATTGGCAGCGCGGTCAGCGCCCGTTCTGCAGCCCAACAATTTCTCTTCAACCGCTTTGATTCGGGCGTATATTCGCGGCGTTCAACTTCACACGGAGGACTGCCAATGAATGCGCGAGTAACCATCTCAACCGCGCAGCGAGTCGCACCCGGTGCATTTTCCCTCGCTGTTATTTTTTTACTCAGCTATCTGACGCCGCTCATATTCGGCCAACCGGCAATCAGCACGACGCCGCCAACTGACGTCGCCGCACACTGGGTTTGGCAGAACCCGCGGCCGCAAGGCAACTTTCTCCATGGCGCGTCATTTATTGATGCTAATAACGGCACCGCGGTGGGCGACTACGGCACGATTGTCAGGACGACCGATGGCGGTCATACCTGGACGATTCAATCGAGCGGAACCACGAACGGGCTTTATGGCGTCTCATTTGTCGATCCAAACATCGGAACAGTTGTCGGTAGCAATGGGACAATTCTCAGAACAATCGACGCGGGGAACCACTGGCTCGCTCAGACCAGTGGAACAGCCAACGTCCTTTTCGCCGTTTCTTTTAGCGACGCGAATCACGGCACCGCTGTGGGCGATAGCGGCACGATCCTTCGAACAACTGACGGCGGCGCTAACTGGCTAAGTCAGACGAGCGGGACAATTAATGCGCTCAACGCCGTTTCTTTTACCGACGCGAACAACGGCACGATTGTGAGTTGGTACGGTCTCATCCTCCGCACAACCGATGGAGGCGCCAATTGGATCGTTCAGCAAAGCGGGACGGGCGACTTCCTATACGGTGTTTGGTTTACCGACGCGAACACTGGCACCGCGGTTGGTGAAACAGGCACCATTCTTCGAACAACCAATGGAGGAGCTACTTGGCTCAAACAAACCAGTGGGACCAAGCTGTTCCTTTGGGGCGTCGGCTTTTCTGATGCAAACAATGGAACCGCCGTCGGTGAAAGCGGCATGATTCTCCGAACCACCGACGGAGGCACGACCTGGGTTCGCCAGATCAGCGGAACGAGCAACACTCTCTCGGCTGTTTCTTTTGCCGATCCAAACAACGGCGCCGCAGTCGGTCAGTTTGGCACGATTATTCACACGAGCAATGGAGGCACGCAGTGGGCGAATGGTTCGCATGCCGCGACCGTGCTATCACTCGAAGACGTTTCCTTTAGTGACGAAAGCAATGGGACCGCCGTCGGTGACTTTGGCACTATCCTCCACACCACGAACGGAGGACACACCTGGGCTGTTCAGACAAGCGGAACAGGCAACACCCTTTTGGGCGTTTGGTTCACCGATCCTAATAATGGGACGGCCGTAGGTGAGTTTGGAACAATCCTCCGAACCACCGACGGCGGCAACAACTGGGCCCCCCAGGCAAGTGGAACCGGAGCCGATCTTTGGGGCGTCGCTTTTGCTGACGCGAACAACGGAACAGCGGTCGGTTACGGCGGCACCATTGTTACGACCACAGACGGCGGCACTACCTGGGTGAAGCAAACGAGCGGCACCGGTGTTCCGCTGACCGGAATTTCGCGCACGGATGCGAACACTGGAACGGCCACCGGTGGCGCCGGCGTCATTTTGAGGACCACTGACGGCGGCAATACTTGGATCCAACAGGCAAGCGGAACGTCGGCCGATCTTACGCGCGTCTCATTTACCGACACGAACACTGGAACAACAGTTGGCCAGTTCGGCACCATCCTTCGGACCGTCGACGGAGGCACTAACTGGCTTCCCCAGCAGGGTCGCACCGGTCAATTATTGGCCGGCGTTTCCTTTACCGACACAAATCACGGCATGGCTTGCGGCACTTTCGGAATCATCCTGCGCACGACCGATGGCGGACAAACCTGGACCCACGAAATCAGCGGCACTAACTCCGATCTTTCGCGAATCTCGTGCGTCGGTCGCAACACCGGAACTGCGGTTGGCTACGGCGGCAGTATTTTCCGACGCGAAGCCAGCAGGTAAGGTTTGCGCAGCTAAACTCCGCTAAATCCTAGGCCGGCATGTTATGAGCGCGTTGGTAAGCGCGCATCGCTCTACGAGTTTGCGGTCCCATGATTCCGTCGATGGAACCGTGATAGTAACCGGCGCGAGCAAGTTGCCGCTGTAACGCCACCACGCTCGAACGATCGGAGCCATATCCGTAATCCGTCCCGCCGCCGTAGCCGTATCCATCATAGCCGTACGGATAGTAGCCATAGTACGGGTATGGATACGGGTAGTACCCATAAAAGAACGGGTCGAAGAACGGGAATCCGAACGCGTCCACAAAGACAAAGGTGCGATTGTGGAAATGGTTGAATCGATTGAAGCGGTTAAAGTGATTGAATCGAGATGCCGACGTGAACCTCGAGGTGGCCGGTACCGTCGCCCGATTGCCCGAAGAGTGCATCGCCATTCCGCCGCCGCCACGCATTCCTGCCGATGCCACAGATGCGCTGAAACTCATCAGCACGATTGAGATTATAAGGAGAATTTGTCTTGTCTTCATAGGTGATTGGGTTTTCAGATAGTTAAACCGCTTCGGAATGCCGGAGGTTGCTCGCACGAGTGCGGCATTAAGTAACGGACTTGTTACTTTGCGTCCAAACCGACCGCAAGTGAACCGCCTGTG
>DATDFJ010000057.1:0-2508 GCA_036522675.1 Chthoniobacterales bacterium
CGTTTTCGCAGAGCAAATCGCAAACCTTTTCGAAGTCAGCTGCCGGCGTGCTGGAATGACGGAAAGACCAAAACTCTCGACCACCTCATTTCGTCGGCCGAACGAGCAACTGAAGTTGCTGTAGCCGCCTCGCTCTGTCGAGGCGTTGACGAAAAGCACGGCGACAGAGCGCCGTGGCTACATTTATTTCTTAGCCAAAGTCACCCTTCCCAAGATCGACAACATCAAGGTGCCGCCGATGAGGCCAAACGGCGCCATGAAGTAAAAATACCAGCCCCAACTCCGATCGAGCAGATGGCCTAACAAAAGACCGGCGAGGCTGCCGCCGAAGTATTGAAACGAATCGATCAGCCCGGACGCAAAGCCGGCCATGCGCGCGCCGCCGATGTCCATGGCGGCGGCGGTTCCAAGGATCGAGTGCGTCGCGTTCACGGTGAACGAAATCAGAATGAGAAAAGCAACGGCGGTGTTGGCCGAGGTGAACTGAGCCGCGCCTAGAACGATTACCGTTTCGATAAAGTAAAGGCCGGCTGCGACTGGTGCCCGCCGACCGTTGAAGACAACATCGGAAACGTAACCGGAGATCAAAGAGCCAAGCGATGCGACGAAGGGAATTCCGATCCCGAGATATTTGAACCGCGGGTCATGAAGGTCGAGATGATGCACCTCCTGCATGAAGCGAAAGAACCATTGATCCACACCCTGCCGCACCGAGCCCGTGCAAGCGTAAGCGAGGGCGACGATCCAAATCACCGGATTACTGGCAATGGTTACGAATACGGTTCCTACGCTCGCCCGCACTTCATCGGCGCCCTGCGGTTCCTCGACACCGGGATGTTCAAAGCCGGCGTCGCGCGGAGTTGGTTTTGTGATCAGTGCCATCAAAACGCCAGCGACGGTCGCGATGATTGCTGGAATCCAAAACAGCCAGCGCCAATGCAGCGGCGGCACATGCCACAGTCCGAGAAATACAAAGCCGGCAAGAAAGGCAGGCCCAAAACTGTTAATGAGAAATCGCCCGGCATTGATCATGAATCCGAAGATGCCGGCGAAGCGGCCGCGCTCGGTGTGCGCAAACCAGGCGGCATTGATTTTCACCATGCCAGGCGCGCCGAACGCCTGCATGTATTGGTCGATCCCGCGTATCAGTACGAACAGCCACAGTAATCCCCAGAACGACGCCACCCCGAACAGAATGTTCATCGTTATCGTGCCGGCGGCGCCGATGAGCATCGCGCGCTTGCCTCCGAGTCGATCGGTCAACAGACCATTGACGATCTGGCCGCACCCGTAGGCGAGCGAAGCGATGCCAATGATCCATCCGATGTCGGCGTGGGAAAAATGGAACTCGTCACTGATCGACTTGTTCGCAATCGCGAGATTGTAGCGACAGGTGTAGAAGGAAGTGTAAAGCAGGCCAACGAACGCCCAGTTCAATCCGCGCCGGGCGCGAAAGCCGGGCGGATGCTGAACTAAGACGGCCGACACGCGCTGGAGAATGCGCGAAAAGAATCGTCAGCTGCAAAGCAAATTTGTCTTGAGCTGTCCGCGGCGCGCCCAAGTGGAACGCGCTGTCGGCAGCGCTCTTAAAATTACGCGGCCTCGCTGCCATTACTTTGTCATCCGGCTTGAGCCGCCTTCGCCAAGGCTACGGCGCGCCAACGGACAAGCCGACCCAGCTGCTACTTCGGTGCGAATGAGGCAAGGAGTTTTTCGAAACGCGGATCGCCGCGGAGCGGGTCCCAATAAGGATGCAGGCGCAGTTCGCCGTAATTCAACTGCGCGGGCACGCGCATCAGGGCCTCCAGTTGCTTAAAGGCGAGATCTTTCTCGCCTGTCCAGGCATAGACCAGGGCGAGATTAGTCAGCATGTCGGCGCCGTCGAGCGTGTCTTTCGACGGCGGCAAAAGTTCCGCAGCGCGATGAGCTTCATCGATCGCAGCTTGTTTATTTCCGAGACCGGCATCGATCATCGCCAGAACGCTGAGGCCCTGAGCATATTCGGGCTGGTCGCGCAGTGTTTTTTCGACTTCGCTGCGCGCCGCGTTAAAAGCAGCGCGGGCGGACTCGTTGTCATTGCGCGTGCGCGCGGCGATCGCTTCGCACCATGTGCGGGGAAACCAGGTGCTGCCGATGGTGATTCCCTCCGCGGGAATGGCAGTAAGCGCACGCGCCACTGCCACATGATCGCGTTCACACAAAGCCAGAGAAAGCCAGGTGTCGGCGAAATGCCGCGCTCCGGCCGGATCAGCGGCGAGAAGCGCAGCAATTGTAGTGTGCAAAGGTTTCGTATCGGCGCGGGCGTGCAGATCGAGTAATGCGCGCTCGGCACGCGTGTTGGCATCGGCGGGCGCAAGTGCGAGAGCCCGATCCAATATCGCGGCCATATCACCATAACGCCGCTGGATGTCATAAGTGATGGAAAGCTGCTGGAGCAGGAAAAGATTGCGCGGGTCCAGCTCCAAAGCGCGATTCAAATCGGCGGTCGACGCGTCCCAGTGACCACGC
>DATDFJ010000058.1:0-5098 GCA_036522675.1 Chthoniobacterales bacterium
CCCGCCGGCTGGCACGCTCCCGGCTCTTTCAAAGCTGCGTGCACGACAATATTGCAACTGCGGGCCGACCGGTTATGATTCCCGCTCGTTGTCGCATGAAGAGGCTTGGCCGGATTTTCGTCGTTCTCTTCTGCTTCTTGCCCCTTCTCCGATTGCCGGCGCAAACCGACGACCCCAGCGACATTTTTCTGCGCGCCTACATGACCTCGCAGCAGGCGGAGAAACTCGAGCACGACAATCAGTTCAAAGCCGCCCTCGCAAAATATCGCTCGGCCGGGACCCTGATCGACGATCTGCAGAAGAATCATTCCGATTGGCAACCCGCGATCGTTGAATATCGCGGACGCAAAATCAGCGAAAGCATCCTGCGAGTGCAGGACAAGGCGGCGACGCAAAGCGATTTGACCGCCGGCTCGGCGCCACTGCCCGAAACCGCGCCGGCGCCAGAGGCAACCGCGCCGGTCCCGAAGCCCAGCGCGGAAGTCGCGACGTCGCGCCCAAGCGCCCCGGCCCCGCAAGTTTCAAATGAGGCCGCGATCAAGGAAGCAACCAAAAAACTGAACGACAAGGTCGACCAGTTACAGGCCGACCTCGACAAGTCGCGTACTCAGCTCGAGAGCGCGCAAAAAGAAAAGGAATCGCTGAACGGACGGCTTCAAGAGACGAATTCGAAACTCACTCAGGCTCAAGGCGAGCTGGATAAATCCAAGGGCGAACTGGAAAAAACCAAAGGGGCCGAACGCCAGGCTCGCGATCAAGTCGTTAAAGCGCAGGACGCGCTCAAGAAGGCCGAAGCAGCCGGAAGCCCCGGCACCGATAAAGCGCAACAGGCGTTGCGCGCCGAGATCGCGCATTTGAAAGATGACCTCACCGCGGCGGAAGAAGCGCGGTTCGCTGCGGAGAAAGCCAAAGACCAGGCCGGCATAAAAGCGACCGAGGCGAACAAACAGATCGCAAGCGTGACAAAAGAACGCGACGCCGCATTGGCGCAGTTGAAAGGAGTCAAGGAACCGGACAAACGCGTCCAGGTCCTGATGGCCGAGAACAATGATTTGAAACAGAAGCTGGCGAACGCCGAAAAAAGCGTGCGCGAGTTGAACGCGGACAAGCCGAAGAAAGAAAAGGAACTCGCCGACGTGAAAGCGCAGCTCGAGCAGTTGCGCGGGCAACTGGCATCAAGCCAAAAGCAAAACCAGGAATACGAGACAAAGATGGTGGCGATGCGTTCGCAGTTGGATGATCTCTCGACGCAACTGGCGAACGCCAAACTCAAGGGCTCAACTCCGGAGGAGACCGCCAAGCTGAAAAAAGAAAATGAAATGCTGCGCGCGATCGTGGTGCGCGAACGCGAAGAGGAAGCGCGGCGCGACCAGTCCAAGAAGCTGCTGTTGGCCGAGTTGGACAAGCTCCAGATCAAATCCGACACGCTCAACCAGCAGGTCGAACTGCTCACGCAGCCGATCACAAAATTGAGCGACGAAGAGCTCGCCCTCCTGCGGCAGCCGGTCGTTTCGATTTCCGATCACAATCCGGCGGCGATGAAGGCCAGCTTTTCCTTCGCCAAGAAAAGCGCGATGAACGACGTCACGATCACCGGTGCACAACCGAAATATCCGCCGGCCGAAAACACGCCCCCCACAGCTGAGAACAATCCGCCGGGTGCGTTCAATCCGGATGTCCCGGAGGCGTTGAAGCCGCTCGCCCGCACGGCCAAGGACAACTTCGAGCAACGCAAATATCGGACGGCCGAAAAACAGTACCAGGAAATCCTGACCAAGAGTCCGAACAACCTGTATTCCCTTTCCAATCTGGGCGTCGTCTATTTTCGGACCAACCGCTTCAAGGCCGCCGAGTTGACTCTAAAAAAAGCGGTCGCGCTCGCGCCGAACGACGAGTTCGCTCGCACCACGCTCGGTATTGTTTATTACCGGCAATCCAAATTTGACGAAGCGCTCGCCGAACTGACCAAGGCGCTCGCCATTAATCCCAAGAGCGCAACCGCTCATAATTATCTCGGGATCACCGCCAGCCAGAAAGGCTGGCAGGAAGCGGCCGAGCGCGAAATTCTCGAAGCGATTCAGGACAATCCCGATTACGCCGACGCGCATTTCAATCTCGCCGTCATTTACGCGACGGCGCGCCCGCCAGCGAAGGAACTGGCGAAACAACATTACGCCAAGGCCACCTCTCTCGGCACCGAGCGCGACCCATCGCTCGAAAAACTCCTGCACTAATTACCCTCGCCTGGCGCTTCGCGTGTTCCTCTCCCTCAGCGAGAGGATTGAGGTGAGGGCGCTTTGCGAGAAGGACCAAGGCGCTGAGCGATTGTGCGTCAACGCTTCTTCGTCTCGCGCCTGACGTTCTGTTAAGGTCTGCGAGTGCAGCCGTTCCTCACCGCCAACTGGCGCTATCTCGCCATGCTCAACTTTGTCGTCGATCCGCGCATTCTTGCGCCACTCGTTCCGCCCGGGACGGAAATCGATTATGAATACGGCGAAACATTCATAAGCGTAGTCGGTCTGCTCTTTCTCGATACGCGCCTGCGCGGTCTGCCGATCCCGTTGCATCGCGATTTCGAGGAAGTGAACCTGCGTTTTTACGTGCGCAAGAAATCGGCCGACGCCTGGCGGCGCGGCGTCGTCTTCATTCGTGAGCTCGTCCCGCGTCGGACTGTCGCTCTGATCGCGCGCACGTTTTACGGCGAACGCTATTTCGCGGTGCCAATGAAGCACCGGATCGAACATGTCGATCTTGCACTCAACGTAGAATATTCATGGCGGCGCGCCGACAAATGGGAATCGCTCCAGATGCGCGCCCGCGGCGAACCGCAGTCGTTCCCGGCAGGTTCACACGCCGAATTCATCACCGAGCATTATTGGGGTTACACATGCGTGCGAGATCGTTGCAGCGAATATCGCGTCGCGCATCCGCGCTGGAAAATCTGGAACGCCGACTCGTTCGCGTTGCGTGCCGATGTCGCCGCAGTTTATGGCGACCAGTTTACCGAAACGTTGACCGCATCGCCTCGCTCTGCCTTCATCGCCGAGGGCTCCTTCATAGAGATCCACGCGCGGGAAATCCTTTAGCTTATGATTTTACCCTCCGCTCTCCCGCGACTGCGGGATCGCTCGAGGACACCGAGAACAGAATTTTTTGGGATTTCTCTGTGATCTCCGTGATCTCTAGCCCCGAATACTTTCGGGGCGGGCGGTGAACTAAAGTACTTTCTCGCGCGTCGTCGGCTCGACAGATTGTTGCCTTATCGATATTTTAACTGGCGACTCGAAACATCGACAATGGCTTTGACACTTGTTGAAAAAATCGCCGGCCGTCATGCCGACGGACTGCGGCCGGGAACAGTCGTCCACTCGGGTGATTTCATTTCCATTCGCCCGCGTCACGTGATGACGCACGATAACACCGGCGCGGTCATTCCCAAGTTCAAACAGATTGGCGCGACCAAAATTGCCGACCCGGCGCAGCCGGTGTTCGCGATCGATCACGACATCCAAAACACGTCGCCGGAAAATTTGGCCAAATACGCCAAGATCGAGAAGTTCGCTGAAGAGCACGGCGTTGATTTCTATCCGCCCGGCACCGGCATCTCGCATCAGGTAATGGTCGAGCAGGGGTATGTCGTTCCCGGCGCGATGGTCGTGGCCAGCGATTCGCATTCAAATCTATACGGCGGCGCGGCCGCGCTCGGCACGCCGGTCGTGCGCACAGACGCGGCGAGTATCTGGGCCACCGGCGTGACGTGGTGGCAGGTGCCGCCGGTCGCGAAAGTCGTGCTCAAAGGAAAACTTTCGCCCGGCGTAGTCGGCAAGGATGTCATCATCGCGCTGTGCGGCCTCTTTAATAAAGATGAGGTCCTCAACCATACTGTTGAGTTCGTCGGCGACGGCGTGGCGGCGCTTCCGATGTCGGCGCGGATGACCATCGCCAACATGACAACGGAATGGGGCGCGCTCGCGGGCGTGTTTCCCTTCGATGAAGTGACCGTCGATTATCTGCGCTCGCGCGTGCCCGAGTTCTCGAATCCGAATCGCCCGGGAAAACGCGGCGCGACGAGCCGCTCCGGTTACAGCAACATCGACATCGAGAACTGGTGGAAGAACCGGGACGACTTCAGCGCCGATCCGGACGCTCACTACGCGATTGAGCTCGAACTCGATCTGGCGACGGTCGTACCGCACGTCTCCGGCCCGAACGAAGTGAAAACAATGGTGTCGCTGCCGGAAATGGAACGAAAGCGTGTCCCGATCCAAAAAGCATATTTGCTCTCGTGCGTGAACGCGCGCTTCGAAGATTTGCACGACGCCGCGGAGGTAATTCGCGCCCGCGGCGGACACGTCGCTGACGGTGTCGAATTTTATTTGGCGCCCGCGAGCGCGGAAGTGCAGGCGCGCTCGGAATCCAACGGCGACTGGCAAACGCTCGTCGGCGCCGGCGCGATTGCCTTGCCGCCCGGCTGCGGCGCGTGCATCGGACTCGGGCGCGGCCTGGTGGAAAAAGGCGAGACCGCGATCAGCGCGACCAATCGCAATTTCAAAGGCCGCATGGGCGATCGCGACGCGTTCGTTTATCTCGCCTCGCCCGCGGTTGTCGCCGCGAGCGCGCTGGCCGGATTCATTTGCGCGCCGCAAACCTTTGACGAAAAACCTGCGGGAACGGCGGTTCGTCGTCCGCAAAAGACCGCAAGATCGACATCGTCAGTCGAGATCATGGAGGGTTTTCCGTCGAGCGTGCGCGGCCGCGTTCTTTTCATCGACAAAGACAATCTGAACACGGACGGCATTTACGGCAGCAAACACACTTACCGGGACGACATGACGCCGGAGCAAATGGCCGCGGTCACATTTGAAAATTACGATCCCAACTTCAACGCGCTCTATCAGAAGGGCGACGTTGTCGTCGGTGGCTTGAACTTTGGAAGCGGCTCGAGTCGGGAGCAGGCCGCGACCGCGCTGAAATACAAGGGGATTCCGTGTGTCATCGCCGGCAGTTTCTCCGAAACCTACAAGCGCAACGCGTTCAACAATGGCTTTGTCGTCTTTGAATGTCCGGAGCTGGTCGAGCACCTGCGCGCGTCCCTGAA
>DATDFJ010000059.1:0-2730 GCA_036522675.1 Chthoniobacterales bacterium
ACAATCAAGTGGGGCGTGCCGCACTTTGAATACAAAGGGCTGCTCTGTGCGATGGCAGCTTTCAAGAATCACTGCGGCCTGTGGTTCTGGAATCGCACGCTCGTACTTGGCGAAGATTCCGAGCGCGGCATGGCGCAGTTCGGCCGGCTCGCGTCGGTCGAGGACTTGCCCTCGGAAAAGCGCTTGATCGGCTACGTGCGCAAAGCCGCTGCGCTCAATCGAGCCGGAGTAAAATCGCCGATCCGCAAAAGCGCAAAGAAATTGGCCCCGAAAGTTCCGGAGTACTTCAAGGCCGCGCTCGGAAAAAACGCAAAGGCGCGCAACACATTCGAGAACCTCAGTCCGAGCGGGAAGAAGGATTATATCGAGTGGCTGACCGAAGCGAAACGCGATGAAACACGACAGCGACGTCTGGAGACCTCAATGGCGTGGCTCGCTGCGGGCAAGCCGCGCAATTGCAAATACATGCCACAGTGGAAAAGCGGTGAGCGCGCGACCGAACGTCGCAAGAAGCTTACACTCTCCCTCAGGGAGAGGGTAGGGTGAGGGTAATCGATGAGAGTTCAGCAGGCGCGGCAACTACGAAAACGGTCGACTGAAGCAGAGAAGCGCTTATGGCGACATCTACGGAGCCGACGACTCGCGGCATTTAAGTTTCGCCGGCAGCATCCAATCGGAGACCGGATTCTCTATTTCTTTTGCGCTGAAGCGAAGCTTGCGATCGAGCTTGATGGTTCAGGGCATGCGCGACACTTCGGTGAAGTTTCGGATCTGGAAACTCGAACTTTACGAGAAGGGGATTCGCGTTCTTCGTTTCTCCAACCGAGCGGTGATGTCGAATCTCGATGGTGTCTTGAACGCAATAATCTACGCCATCGATCCAGAAAAATCGCTCTGGCCTCCGCAGCAAGTGAGTCCCCGAGCACAAAACAGCGGGCCCTCACCTCAATCCTCTCCCTGAGGGAGAGGAGCACGCGGCAGCGCTTCGTGAGGGTGATTGACGAGCCCGTCTCCTTAGCGTGTGACGCAAAGCCGCTGGTTAGAATGGCGTTACGGTCGGCGTGGCGGAGGTGGTCGAAACCGGTGTAAGCGTCGGGATCGGTGATGGAGTCGGTGCTGATGTGCTTGTCGCTACCGCCGCTGGATTCGGCGTGATCGGCGGCGCGGGATTTGTGACGGTCGGTGGAGCTGGATTCACGTTAATGGGTGGCGCTGGATTCGGCGTGATGGGCGGAGCCGGGTTGGGCGTGACCGGCGGCGCGGGGTTTGGCGTAATCGGCGGCGCCGGATTTACCACGATGGGTGGCGCGGGATTTGGCGTAACCGGCGGAGCAGGCACGGCGCGCCGCGGCACTACTGGTCGCGGACTCTGAGCGAAAGTCAGTTGCAATACAACCGCGCCGGCTGCGCAGGCAGTCACAATCAAGCAAGCGTTTTTCATTCTCGTGTGTGTCCTCGTTTTGCATTCGCGCCCAGAGCGCAGCTCGGATGTTGCAGTCAATCTCGTATCGACCCGCCCTCCGCAAAATCGACTTCGCCAGCTCCTGCCTCTGCAATAGCATCCCATCCGTGGCACTCGATCCAAGACGGACAATCGCGGAGTTGAAAGAGCTGCGCTCGCTTACCGGCGATGAGAACGGTGCCCAACGGGTGGGGTTTACCCCGGTTTGGGCGAAGGCGAGAGAGTGGCTGCGCAGAAAGCTCGAGACATTACCGGTCGAGATTCACAACGATGCCGCGGGAAACCTCTGGGCGACATTGGCGGGCGCTTCCGAGAAGGCGCTGCTCATCGGTGGTCACATCGATTCGGTGCCGAATGGCGGCTGGCTCGACGGTTGTCTCAACACGCTCGCCGGCGTCGAGATCCTGCGCCGGATCAACGTCCAATATGACACGCATTCGCCGGTCACGGTGCGCCTGGTCGATTGGGCGGACGAAGAAGGCGCGCGCTTCGGGAAAAGTTTGTTCGGTTCCTCGGCGTGCTCGGGCAAGATCGACATGAACGAAACGCGCGGCCTTAAAGACAAAGACGGCATTTGTCTGGTCGACGCGCTCAAAGAACACGGCATCGATTTCGAGCGGGTCAAAGAATCAGGCAAAGAGCTGAGTAATGCCGCGGCTTATCTCGAGCTGCACATCGAACAGGGCCCGGTGCTTCTCGATCTCGATCTCCCGCTCGGCGTTGTCCTCGGAACCTTCGGCGTCGAGCGTCATGCGATCACCTTTCGCGGTCAGGCCGCGCATTCCGGCAGCACGCCGATGAATCGGCGACGTGACGCGTTTCTCGCCGCGGCCAAAATGAGTCCCGAAATTTATCGCATCGCCGAGCGCAGCAACGGCGGCGTTTGCACGATCGGTTCCTGCGCAACCAAACCGGGCATCGTCACAAGCGTAGTCGAAGAATGCCGGATCACGTTGGATCAACGCCATCTCGATGCCCGCGCGCTCGCGCGAATGTTGAGCGAAGCAAAAAGCGCAAGCGAGAAATTCGCTGCTGAAGGAAATGTCGATCTTGCCTGGGAACGGATTTGGAACATCGAACCGATCCTTTTTTACAAGGAACTTGTCGATCTTTGCGAGGAAGCAATCCGCGAGACCGGCGCAAAACCCCATCGGATGCCATCAGGCCCGTTGCACGATGCCGCAGAAGTCGCGCGTGCCGGTGTGCCGACGGTGATGATGTTCGCGCAAAGCCTGCACGGCATCAGCCATAACAAGATCGAAGACACG
>DATDFJ010000060.1:0-9605 GCA_036522675.1 Chthoniobacterales bacterium
TTAGCCCCGCCGGGCGAAGAAGTCAGACTGGAGGCAAATAACACCGCCGAGATCGAGATCAGGCCCAAGGCCAGGGTGATTTGCAACGCCGAAGCGCGCAGAGAATTGTCCTGTTTCTTTTTCATTTTCTTCCTTTGGTGGGGTTCTGCGACGCCGAAATGTGGCGCGTCTTTGTTCTTCTTTAGAATCGAGCTTAGAGAAGCAAAAGGACGTATTGCCCAGCGCAGCTGGGGATGCCTGCGCGCGTCGCCGCGAATACAGCCATTCTCATTCGCAATCGCGTTCCCTTAATGCAGTTGCATGCTGCGTTCACAGATTTCTGAGGGGATGAAATCTCTCGCAAAACGCTGGTGGTTTTGGGTCGCGCTTGTGGTCATCGCGATCTTTGTGGTCTTGCACACTTATTTGGCGATCTGGGTGCGCGATTACGTCAATCGCAAGCTCTCGGAGATTCCCGGTTATCGCGCGCACGTCGCCGCGGTCACCCTGCACTTGTGGCGCGGCGCGTATCAGATCCACAACATCGACATCAAGAAAACGAGCGGCAAAGTCCCGGTGCCGTTTTTCTCCGCGCCACTGGTCGATTTTAACGTGCAATGGCATGCGCTGATCTTTGAGCACGCCGCTGTCGGCAACATCGAGATTCACGCGGCGAAAATGAATCTCGTGAACGGCCCGACCAAAGAGAGTCAGCAGGCGCCGGTGGACGCGCCTTGGGCGGAAAAGATCAAGCAACTGTATCCGCTAAAGATCAACCGGTTCGCTGTGCACAACGGCGAGATTCATTACCGCGATTACAGTCGCGACCCGAGCGTCGACCTCGTCGTCGATCACGTCCAAATGGTGGCGGTTAATTTGACGAACAGCAAAAAACTTTCCAAGAGCTTGATCGCCGACCTTCGAATCGAAGGCCGGCCATTGCGCTCAGGCAACGCGCGCGCGCAGATCTCGCTCGATCCCTACGCAGCGCGACCAACATTCGCGGCCAACCTGGAGATAAGCGACCTGCCGCTCGTCAAAGTAAACGATTTCGCCAAGGCGTACGGAGGCTTCACGTTCAAGGAAGGCGTGTTCCGAATGGCGATGGAGGCGAGCGCGAAAGAGGGTGGCTACCAGGGTTATGTCGAGCCGGTCTTCGATCACATGACCATCTTCAACGAAAAAAGCGCGCAGAACCCCGCGACATTTGTTTGGGAAGCGATTGTCGGCGCGCTGACCAAGATCATTAGCAATTATCCGAAGGACCGTTTCGGCACGAAGGTGCCGTTCTCCGGCACGTTTGAACGCCCGCAGCCGGACATCTTCGCCACGGTCTTCAACGCGTTTCGCAACGCATTCGTCCAGGCGTTCGAAGGCAAGATCGACAACTGGAAAAAAATTCCAAAGGTCGAGCCGGAAAAAAAGCAGTGATCGCCCGCTAATCGCGCGGCTGCTCGTCGTCCGGATTTACCGGCTGTGCTCGCGGATAGTCTTCGGGCTCAGTCGGGCGCCGATGACGCCGCGGCTCCACAGCGTGCTCTTGCTCGTTGCGTGGCGTGACCGTAACGATCTGGCCCGACGGCAATCGCAGAAGCAGTCGTCCGTCTCCACTCGTGCCGACAAACTGCGCACGGACCTGACCGGCGCGACGTATTGCTTCGTCTTCTTCGGCGGCCAGCGCGGGATCGATCGCTATAGCCTTCGGCGGCTTCTCCTCGACTTTGGCCACACGCGACTTCCTCTTCGAGCTGTCGCTGCGGCGAGTAGGTGCGGTAGTCGAGGTGTCGTGAGCGACTTCTCCCGGTGTTTTTGTTTCGCTCGCAGCCGTCGTGCGTTCCGACTTTGCGTGACTCGTTACGGCTTCGGCTAGTGGTGCAGCTTCGGACTGTTCCGCAGTCGGAGGAGTCCGAGTCGCGTTTTCAGCGATCGTCCGCGATGCTGAGGAAGCGGAGGTCGCCGGCTCGGTCGGTGCTTGACGAGACTCCGCCTTCGCCGTCGACTCTTGTCCTTCGGACGCAGCGCCCTCAGATGAACTCGGCCCAGTGGCGATGGTCGCCGACTGCGCCTTGGCCGTGGACTGTTGTCGTTCGGGTGCAGCGCTATGAGATGAATCCTGGCCAGTCGCCGTGGCTATCCGCTCGGGAGGATCAGCAACAGCAGTAACAGTCGTCGTTCGCTCCTGCCGTTCTTCCACCGGCGCCGGCTGGTCTGCGGTTGAGGCCGCCGGAGCAGGAGGTGGCGCCTGTGGTTGGTTCGCTGCGGTCATGGCGCTGTTTTGCGGAGGCAACGATGTCGATCTTTCAGGCACGCCGATTGGTTTGCCGATATCCGCGCGGTGATGCCACGGCATAGCTTTGGGAAACAGAAATGCAGCCGCAACTCCACCGAGCAAAAGCAACGCCGCAAATGCGATCACACCGCGCCACATCTGCGTCAACGGGGTTGGCCCGGAAGCGGGCCGTTCCGGCAGTACTGGCGCGACAGGTGTCAGGCTGCGGACGACCTGCTCACGAGGTTGAGCGATACCGAGCAACTTCTGGATTTCCTTCTCCACGGCGACGGGATCCTGGGGACGCATCTCGGGGTTGTCGTGTAACATCTGGGCGAGCAGTTTGTGGAGGCGCCGCGGCGCGCGTCGTAACTCGGGAAGCGAACGCAGTCGCGCACGCACGCTTTTGCCAGCGACGGCAAGCGGCACGGCGCCGGCCAGCAAAAAGCACATCGTCGCGGCCAGCGAATACATCTCCGAGCGGAAATCAATCTCGCCGCCGCGCAACTGCTCAGGGCTGGCAAACTGCGGCGGCAACGACGGCGCCAGCTCGCGTGTTTCGCCACTAGCCGAATGCAGCTCCACTCCCGCAACGTCGAAGTTCAACAGCTTCACAAGGGGCCAGCCACCTTCGGGAGCCGGACCGGGTACAATCAGCAGATTCGCCGGCTGGATCGCCCGATGGGTCAATCCCTGAAAGGCAGCAGCGCCAATTGCTCTGACCACCTGAAGCGCAACGCGCAGCACAGCGTCGGGCGCGAGCGTCCCGTGCGCGATGACCCAGGAATCGGCGGTTTCGCCCTGGAGATACTCGGACACAAAGACGAAACGGCCATGGTCGGTGCCGGCTTCGCGGACTCTGGCGATATTGACATGATCGAGCTTTTGCACTGCCTGGGCGCGTTGCTCGAACTGTTCCAGCTTGGCCGGGGCAATCGCCGCCAGCGGAATCACTTGCAACACCACGGCCTCGCCCGTGTCGGTGTCGACCGCCTTGTAATTGATCGCCGCGCCGCTGCGGCTAACCTCTTCCGGAAGATCGTGTTCGTCGGTGCAAATGCGATAATGTTGAAAATAAACTGTCTCGTCCATAATTGTGCCCCAGCCGAGACGTCTTGCGCCCCTACTTAAAAATCGTAACTGCCGCCGAGTTGCGCTTGTAATTCCCGAATGACGCGCTCGCTATCTCACAAGCGGCAGCGGCCGCCTTTTTTTCGCCAGCAATTGCGCCACTACCTCGCAAAATTCCCACCCGGCGACGTCACGTCAGGCTGAAGGCGTGTTTACGTGGCTACCCCGCTTGGATTCGAACCAAGAATAACGCCTCCAAAGGGCGCTGTGTTACCGTTACACCACGGGGTAAACGCATCGGCATTTCGATTTGCGCCTTGTGTCGGAACGCAAGATCGACAATCACGCCGCTGGATTGCAAATCGCAACCGCTATTTGCGAATCGGTTACCGTGGTTAGATCGCCGGCTGCGATATCGTGGAATCAGCCGCCGGCTGCGAATATTTCAAGCTCTCGAGCGTGGCGCGTACATGATTGACAATTTCATCGGGCGCCAACGGTTTGCGCAACAAGCCCGCCAGACCAGAGCTCATCAATCGACTGAGTTTTTCCTGCTGGATAAATCCGGCACAAAGAATGACCGGCACATCGCTGCGGATGTCCCGCAGGCGATGAAAGGTTTCTTCGCCATCGAGCAGCGGCATGTTCATGTCGAGAATAATCAGGTCATAGGAATGCGGCGAACCGCGGAACAGATCGAGACATTCGAATCCGGAGTGAGCACTGACGACGCGAAACCCCGCCTCGACCAGAATCCGCCTCATCAACAGAACCGCGGTCGTATCATCGTCCACGAGCAAAATGGATTGCTCGTTTCCGCCTGAAGTCAGCGCCGACGGCCGGGCTGTGTCCGCGAGTCGCGGGTGCATTAACATCCGTTCGCGTGCGCCGCCGGTTTGTTTGACAAAATCGGCCGCCACTTGCTCGGCGCGGGCGACACTGTTCCGCAGCAGCGCTATGTATTCGTCCGAGCGATCGGTGCCGCGCCACGCATCGTCGATCAACGAGGCCGTAACCGAGATCGTCTGGAGCGCGTTGTTCAGTTCGCTTGTCGCCCGGGACAAAGCATCGCGCTGGAGTGATGACTCGGGATCAGTTTCAGGGCTCATGTCAAGCGCAGCGGCGCAGCCTTTGTGCAGCAGGCAGGGTACCGCTCAAAGCAGCGTGTCATAAAAAATCCTCAAGCGGCGGTGGCCAGCGCTGCCAAACCACGTATGTTTTGGGTCCGACCAATGAAGGCGCTTATCGTAAAGGATCTGCACGTGACAATCGCCGGCCAGGAGATCGTCCGCGGCCTCAGCCTGGCTGTCCCGCAAGGCGAAGTTCATGCCATTATGGGCCCGAACGGTTCTGGCAAAAGCACTCTCGCCAAGGTCATGGCCGGTCACCCCGACTACGAGGTCACGGCCGGCAAAATTACCATGGACGATCAAGATCTGCTCGCGTCGGCACCGGACGAGCGCGCCCGACTGGGTTTTTTCCTCGCATTTCAGTATCCGAGCGAGGTGCCCGGCGTGACGATTGCCAATTTTTTGCGCGCAGCGGTCCAGGCGCGGCTTCCCGAGGGCGACGAACTCGAGGCGACCGAGTTTTATGCCAGGCTCTATGAGAAGATGGAGCTGCTGGGAATGGACCGGTCTTTTACCTCGCGCGCCGTCAACGAAGGCTTCTCCGGAGGCGAGAAAAAGCGGACCGAAATCCTGCAACTCGCGATGCTCGAGCCCAAATACGCCGTGCTCGACGAGACCGATAGCGGGCTGGATATCGACGCTCTCAAAACGGTCGCTCACGGGGTGAATTCATTGCGCGGACCCGATATTGGGATACTGTTAATCACGCACTATCAGCGCATCCTGAACTACATCGTTCCCGACCACGTGCACGTGATGGTGCAAGGCCGGATCGTGCGCAGCGGCGGGAAGGAGTTGGCCCTCGAACTCGAGGAACGAGGCTACGATTGGGCGCGCGAAGGAGCCAGTGAGCCAGCATTTACGAGGTAAGATCGACAATGAAAACCGACACCAAAGCAGTCGAGATCAATCGCGGAATCGGCGATTTCGCCTACCCGGAAAAACATGTTCGCGATGCCGGCGTCGGCCTGAGCGAAAAGACCATTCACTATATTTCCGACGTCAAAGAAGACCCCGATTGGGTGCGCGAATTTCGTCTCCGCGGTCTGAAAACATTTCTGGAAAAACCGCTGCCGACGCATTGGGCGAGCAAGGATCTCGAGGCGATCGATTTCGATAAGATTCGTTATTATCTCTCACCGGGCACCGCTCCCTCGCGCAGTTGGGACGAAGTGCCCGAGGACATCAAGCGAACTTTCGAACGACTCGGCATTCCGGAACAGGAACGAAAATTTCTCGCTGGCGTAGAAGCGCAGTTCGACAGCGAAGCCGTTTACTCAAACATCAAGAAAGCCGTCGGCGAACAAGGCGTCATTTTCGTCGGATCGACCGAAGGCCTGAAGAACCACCCGGAAATTTTTCGGAAATGGTTCGGCAAAGTGATCCCG
Source organism: Chthoniobacterales bacterium (assembly GCA_036522675.1). Lineage (GTDB taxonomy): Bacteria > Verrucomicrobiota > Verrucomicrobiia > Chthoniobacterales > UBA10450 > AV17. Next base: position 5,838 of record DATDFJ010000060.1, read on the forward strand.
ATCGGAGACAACAAGTTTAGCGCGCTTAATTCAGCCGTATTCAGCGGCGGCTCGTTCATCTACGTCCCACCCGGCGTGAAAGTGAAACACCCGCTCCAGGCGTATTTCCGAATCAACGCTGAGAACTTTGGCCAATTCGAGCGCACGCTCATCATCGCCGATGAAGGCAGCGAAGTGACGTACATGGAAGGTTGCACCGCGCCCAAATTCAACACCGCCACGTTGCACAGCGCGGTGGTCGAGCTCGTCGCGCTGAAGGGCGCCAAGATTCAATACATTACCGTGCAAAACTGGTCGTCGAACGTGTTCAACCTCGTCACCAAACGCGGGCTCGCCCACGAGGATGCGGAGGTAAAATGGATCGACTGCAACATCGGTTCGCGCCTCACGATGAAATATCCCGGCGTCGTGTTGAAAGGCCGGAAGTCACGCGGCGAAGTGCTCTCGATCGCGCTCGCGAACAACGGCCAGCATCAGGACACGGGCGCGAAAATGATCCACGCCGCCGACGAAACCACCTCGAACATCATTTCGAAATCCATCTCGATCGGCAAAGGCCGCGCCACCTATCGCGGCCTCGTCCACGTGCCTAAGCACCTCAAACATTGCAAAAACAACACCGAGTGCGACGCGCTCCTGATCAACGCGACGTCGCGCACTGACACTTACCCAGCGATCACCGTCCGCGGCACCGGCAACGCTGTGCAGCACGAAGCCAGCGTCAGCCAGGTTAGCGCCGAGCAGATCTTCTACATGCAACAGCGCGGCCTAACCGAAGCGCAGGCGATGAGTTTGAGCGTCAACGGTTTTGTCAATGATCTCGTCCGCCAGTTCCCGATGGAGTACTCAGTCGAGCTCAAGCGCCTGATCGAGCTCGAGATGGAAGGCTCCGTCGGCTAGCTCGCGCGCAATCTTCTTCTGTAGCGGCGGTCTTGACCGTCGCATTTGTGTAAGATCGACATGTCCTCAGTCGCAGTGGATCAAACGGCCAAAATGGGCACGAATCTCTCAGGCCCCAGAGATTCGGATCTGCCCGATTGGTTTCGCGACCAGCAGCGCGTCGCATGGACCGAATTCCAATCGCTGCCCTCTCCAACTCGCAAGGACCAGCTCTGGCGGTTTTCCAATGTCGATCTTCTCGATCTCTCGCCCTTTAAAACTCCAGCGCCGCTGACCGAGGACGATCGCCGGAATATCCTGAAATACTCCCGCGGCCTCGACGAAGTCGCGGCGCGACTGATTTTCGCGAACGATCAGCTGGTCGAGCGCACGATCGTTTCGGAACAGCTGAAAAAGCGCGGCGTGATTTTCCAGCCGCTCGAGCGGGCCATGGTCGAGCACGCCGATCTTTTCCGAACATACTTCATGTCGCAGCCGGCCGTGCTCGGGTCGGCCAAGTTCGCGGCACTGCATAAGTCGCTCGTTTCATCCGGCACCTTTCTCTTCGTGCCGCGTGGCCTCGAAATCGAGCAGCCGATCGAGATCTTCCACTGGTTGCGCCACGACAACGTGTCGGTCTTTCCCCATCTGCTGCTCGTCACGGATGAGCTCGCGAAGGTGACGGTGATTGAGCATTTCCAATCGTGCGATCGCAATGCGCCAGGGTTTGCCTGCGGCGTCAACGACCTCATCGCCGGACCGGGCGCAAAGGTCACTTACGTTTGTGCGCAGAATTGGAGCGAGAACGTGCGCGCGCTTCAGATGAACACTACGACGGTCGATCATGATGGATCCGCCATGAGCCTGAACCTGCATCTCGGTGGACGTTATTCGCGCTTCGAAAGCCTGAGCCGCCTCGTCGGCGAAGGCGCGCGCAGCGATTTGTTAGCCGTCGCCGTCGCGACAAAGGAGCAGGAGTTCGACGCCCGCACCTTGCAGGACCACATGACCGCGCACACCGCCAGCGATCTCCTTTACAAAAATGCGCTCGACGATAAAGCCCGTTGCACCTTCGGCGGTCTCATCCGCGTCGAGCCCCACGCCCATTTCACCGATGCCTACCAGAAGGTGCGCAACCTTCTCCTGAGCGACGACTCAGAAGCCAACTCCATGCCGGGCTTGGAAATCCTCGCCGACAACGTCCGTTGCACCCACGGCGCCACCTCCGGCCAGATCAACGAAGACGAAATGTTTTATCTGCACAGCCGCGGCATCCCGACCAACGTCGCCCAACGCCTCATCGTCACCGGCTTCCTCAACGAAGTCATCCAGCGACTCGATCATCCCGCAATCGCCGCACATCTGAATCGCCTGGTCGAGCAAAAGTTCTCGCGCGCCTGATCGGCAACCCTGGGGAGCGCACGCGCCTCGCGTGCAGTGTCCGGCGCCTTCGCCGAACACCCGTAAGCAAGACTCTCGCTCTCCCAGACCGGCGGAAAATCATTTTGCCTACCTAGTCCGCGCTGTTGTATTTTCCATTCCCCTTCCACTTATCATGGACGTAGGCGGCAATATCGCGGGCATTCTCAACCAGAAGACCGGCGAGGTTTATTCAATTGCGCCGGATGCGATGGTGTTCAAGGCGATCGAGATGATGGCAGAGAAAAATGTCGGCGCGCTGCTGGTAATGAAAGGGACGAAATTGGTTGGCGTCCTGTCGGAGCGCGATTACACCCGAAAAGTTTTTCTCCGTGGCAAATCGTCTAAAGAAACGCGCGTGGACGAGATCATGTCGAAAGATGTTTTTACGACAAGTCCGCTCGAGGGCGTGGACAAGTGTCTTGCGCTTATGACCGACAAGCACATTCGGCATCTTCCTGTTGTCGAAAATAACAAAGTCATCGGCATCGTTTCCATCGGCGACCTGGTCAAACACGTCATCTCCTGCCAGAGCGCCGCCATCGCGCACTTGGAGAGCTACATCGCTGGCGGCTTCGTCGGCTGACCTTGTCCGGTCCTCCCGAGCGGAGCGAAGCGGAGTCGAGGGACCCCGCGGAAGCACCTTGAGTAATGCTATCGGTTTCCTCGACTTCGCTCGGAATGACGGGCTACAGTTGCCAGACTGTTTGTCCGCCGACGATGGTGCGAACCGCGCGTCCTTCTAGTTTCCAACCGTCAAAAGGCGAATTGCGCGACATTGATTGGAATTGATCGATCCTGACAGTCCATTCCAACTTAGGATCAATCAGCGTCACGTCGGCGGGCGCCCCGACCGATAACGTGCCGGCGTCGAGTTTCAGCAATTTTGCTGGTTCGACCGTGAACATCTCGATCAAACGCGCAATGTCGATCTTGCGGTGCTTGTGCACGAGCAGATCGAGAAACAAACCGAGCTCTGTTTCCAAGCCGACGATGCCAAATGGGGCGCGATCGAACTCGACTTCCTTTTCGAACCCGGCGTGCGGCGCGTGGTCCGAGCACAAGATCGACAATGTGCCGTCGGCGATTCCTTCCAGCAGTGAGTCGATGTCGCTTTGCGCGCGGAGCGGCGGATTGATTTTGTAGTTGGTGTCGAAGTTCTCCACGGCTGCGTCGGTCAGGGCGAGATAGTGCGGGCAAGTTTCGCCGCTGATTTTCACACCGCGCGCGCGCGCTTCGCGGATCAGGCGCACACTACCCGCCGAAGTGACGTGCTGGCAATGGATGTGATGATCGCAACATTCGGCCAGGAGAATATTGCGCATGACCATCGCTTCCTCGCCCGCGGCTGGCCAGCCGGGCAAACCGAGCAATGTGCTCCAATAACCTTCATGCACGACACCGTCGCCGACGAGGTTGTAATCCTGACAATGATCGAGCACCGGCAGCCCGACCATGCGCGCGTACTCG
>DATDFJ010000061.1:0-8807 GCA_036522675.1 Chthoniobacterales bacterium
TGCGAAGGCGTCGTGACCTGGAAAGCTGGACGACGTGGCTACCGGCAGACTGTCTTAGCGTTACGGCCATATTTGACGATGCTTCAGACCTGGATTTTCATCTGGATCGAACGCACCCTGACGACTTCGAGAAAGTCGAGCCCACGTCGCGGACGAAACGCGAATGGATATTGCCTTTTGTCCCGCCAGGAAAAGATGGTGTGCAGCAAAATATACGGGAGGCTGTTCTGCCGTATCAGGGATTTACTCTCTATTGGTTCCCCCAGGAGAGTAATCACCGCGCCAGATAATCGAAAGCGGTTATCGGCGAACTGAACTTAGCGCTAACTTTTGCCACATCTTCTGACCTGTCGCTTGCCCGAAATACGCCTCGATGGTTTTGCGAAGGAATCCTTGGTGGGTGAGTCGGGATTGTCATAGGCGATCTGTTTCCACGACGTTCCTGGCGGCGTGTTTGCGCTCATGATCGCCTGCACCTCGTAATCCTGAATCAGCGCACTGCTGCCGGCCTTTGGTCTGGAATATTCCATTCGCACGGCCGGGCCCTCAGGAGGCAGGAATGCAGCGCGGATTTGCCAGCCTTCGTATTGATAAACGTGATAAATCGCTCCCTCGAGTAGCGGTGCCGTCTTCGCGACCGCTTGCGAAGCCGGCGTGTCGGTCGGTGCGCCGTAGCGCTGACTAAACTGATCGGCTGTTTCACCGATCCGCCCGAATGCTGTTGCCGCGTAGAATGTCAGAAAAACAAACGCCGTTCTCGCAAGCCGCGCACCAAACATTGCGCGAGATTTACTATAACCGATCGTCCTCGATCAAGATCGACATTCCGAAGATTTTCGAGAACTTCGATCCGCTAACGCCGGAGAACGTTGGTGAAGGAGCTAATCACTGTATGAAAACAAATTACCTGGCAATAGTGGCGGCGATCATTGTCGGCTTCTCCGCCGGACCGTCGCGAATCCATGCGGGGGACGACAAGAAAGAGATTGAGAAAAAGATGGTCGACGAAGCGAAGAAAGCGGCTGACAAACCAGAAGAAGGTCACACCAACTACGACGTGAAGAAGTCGCACGATGAGCATATCCCGGCGACGGAGAAAGCGGCTGCCGACGCAACAAAGAAAGACGAATCGAAGAAATAGAAAAGTCGTCGATGCGTCGTTGATTTGGGTGATGCCGCCGGTGGAATACGCTAGACCTGAGCTCGCAGGGTGTGGCATAACGCAGAGAGTTAGTTATGGCTGATGCGCACACTCCGCCCCTGGAGCTTGACCTCGGCAGCAACACAGCAACGGCAAAGGCCCGATGGGCGTACTTGCCGCCGAATGGACTTTTGATGTTCGTTCATGGCTTCAAGGGGGCGGCGGTGACGACGTGGGGAAGTCTACCCGACCTGCTTTGCGCGGATCCTAAATTGGCTGATTACGACGTCATTCGTTTTGGATATCCTAGCGTTGTCCAAACCGCGAGCGAGAGCGCTCAAGAATTGCAACGTCTCCTAAATAAGCTCCTGCTCTGCACAAACGCTTCTGATTTTGTCAACAGAAGTATTAAAGAATACAAGAAGGACGCTGATCCGCGTACGGCCACCTGGGGATATAAATCCGTCGTCCTCGTTGGTCACTCGCTCGGAGCTTGCGTCATCCGACGCGCCGTTCTCAATCAGTTGCGCAGCGGGGGAAAACCATGGCCGCAAAATTGGAAGCTTATTTGGTTCGCCCCGGCGCATCGTGGTGCCCGACTCTTTAGACTTTGGTCGCTGGTCACTCTTGGCGTGCCGCTGGAGGGGATCGATAAACTGGCATCTTTCTTCGCGCCAGTTTTGGCCGACCTAGCGGAGGACAGTGACTTTCTTGAAGAATTGCTCGAGCAAACGGAGAAATTGGTTCCAAAGAATCCGCAGCTGAACGCTCCGCTGACTTTTTGGGCGTGGAAAGACAAGGTGGTGGTGAACCGCGAATTCGGGACCGATAAAACACCGTACGAAAACATCACAGGCGTGAATCACATTTCAATTTGCAAGGAAAAGGCCGCTAGGCAGACCCTGCCGGTTTTGCTTGGCGAGTTATGATGAGCGACTTGAATCTCCGATATCTGGAAAAGCAATGGCTATCCAGACAACCTGCTGAGCGCGCTCTGAAGCGTATGCGCCGATCGAGCGACAAAAAACTAGCTGTGTTACTACGGCATCATGACGAGGAAGGCATCAGCGATCGCGAAACTTGGATTCGCGATGATTTCGATTTTTTGCTAGGGTTCTACAGTATCATCGAAATTGCGATGATGATTGGCTTTGTACGCAAGCTGCCCAACACATTTACCAAAAAGCAGCTTCGAGTTCTCAATCATCCTGCGTTGCGTCGATATTATGAATGGAATTATCCGTTGGACCTGCCGCGACGGTTGCGTGAACGAATGCTTTTTGGCGCCGGTTACTACCTGCGCAGAGATAGCGTCTTAGAGGCTTTCTTTTATGAATTTCTCGAACTGACAAAAACGATCGAGCGAGATAAGGATATGGAATCATTCCTCTGGTGCCTCGACGGAGGATACCGCGAGGACAAAAGCGGTGTGTCCAATCTCGCTGCTGTCACACGCGCGCTCGGCAAATCCAAACGGCTAGCGAACGCGACCCAACGGCCGCCGAAAAAACGAAGCGAACTCGACCGAGCGCTGAATGGATTCTGCAAGTTCATCCACTTTTGCGAGGGCCTTGATTCGCTGATTCAGCGCCTTAAAGACAGGCCGGAAGTGGCCGAAGCAATGTGGCTGGCGCACGCCTACTGGTTTCGTCGGCTAGAGACCGACATGGGATCGGCCCTTAAGAAAGCTGTTTTGTCTCTGGCTAAGTGGAGCGTCCCCTCGAAGGATAAAGCGGCGCTTCGCTCGCGCGTTGCCGAAATCAACAAAGTTCTCTCACGCTTGTCTGCTCCGCCTACGGCGCAATGGAAGCTTCAAACGCAACAAAAGATGCAGCGACGTTCTTTGATGTCGGCGGGATTGAGGGAATCAGAGTTCTCTCAGCTGATTGAGGAGATAAAAAAAGACTTCGGCATCCATGTTCAGACGAAACCGGCCAAACAAGCGTCGGAATCGTCATCGACCGAGGAATTAACGCTTTGAGTTTTGACGATAGGATTGGATGAAACGCACTATTACTGACGGTCTCGCTGTCGCGCTTACTCCTTTGCTGTGGTCATCGGGTGGGCGGACGCGTCGCGTATTGACCTAGGCAAAGCTACGCAGCTCTCGCTCACGCGTGTTTCTCTACCTCTTTCACAACCGAAAGCTGAAAAGGTATTGAAATTCGCTCGCTGCCCGCACTCGCTCACCTCTACCGTTCGCGGCTTTGCCTTCTATGTCGCTCATCCCATTCGCTACATTCTGTTCCTTTTCCGCTTTCAATTGTGCTTCGTACTCGCGCCTTCTGGCTGCTCCTGCTTAGAATGCGGCAATCATGCCGCGGAGAAAAAATTCGTGGGCTGACGCTTTGGTTTTGGCTCCCTGGTGGGTGAGCCTCGCGTTGGCGTTCGTTGCCTATGCCGTGCTGAAAAACATGAGGCCGTTCGCGCCTCTAGCACCGCTGGTTGGTTTTGTTCTCATCGCCGTTGCAGTCATTTCCGCGCTGCGGTCGCTCGCGAATAGACGAATGCTCGATCGGCAAACTGGAATCGATTCACTGCGCGCGTTGCCGTGGAAGCAGTTTGAAGATTTGGTCGGCGAAGCTTACCGCCGTCAGGGATACAAAGTGACGGCGAATCTTGGCGCCGGAGCAGATGGCGGTGTTGACTTGGTGCTGCGCCGCGACGGAAAGGTCACGGTCGTGCAGTGCAAGCAGCGGCAGACAAACTCCATCTCGGTGCAAATCGTGCGGGAACTTTTTGGCGTCATGATCGACCGGCGAGCAGATGCAGCCAAGCTCGTTGCCACGACGAACTTTACGCCCGACGCGATCGCGTTTGCGCGTGCCAAACCCATCGAACTGGTCGAGTCAGACGCGCTCTTGCAGTTGATTCGTGGCGTCCAGAGGTCAGCAAAGATTCCATCGGCAATTCCTCAGAACAGCGCAACAAGCGAAGCGCCGGACTGTCCGCAATGTGGATCGACGATGGTTCTGAAGGAAGCAAGGCGCGGCCCTTGCGCTGGCCAGTCCTTCTGGGGTTGCAGTCGTTATCCGGCCTGCCGCGGTACCCGAGACTGCTGATCTTCGCCTTCGCGACCGTCCTCGATCAAGATCGACAATCGCTTCCGACTATCGCCTCATGCATCGTAAGCGGCTTATGATGGATGCTTGACCCCTCATCAATTCATAGTGGTTTGGGCTTCTGAATTAGATTCTGCGGCCATTCTTCCACATCAGCTACCGCCTCTCCCGCACAGGCGAACGCACACCTGTATCATAGAAGGCGCCCCAGGCGTCGACTAACCCGAGCTTCGAAGCGATCAGAAGCTGCCGTACTTTCGATGTTTCAATTACCACTTGGGGAAAACCGGGGTAGTCAGTCGTGAGCGTATGGTAACAGGATTGTTACCAAATCGCCTCGCGTCTGCCGCGCGGGTGCCGCATCTGCCGCGATTATCATGTTGATATATATGAAAACTTATTTTCGCGTACCGCTTGCCTGCACACTCGGTATTGGTGGACTCATCACTCTTCTTGTCGCTTTCGGCCCGCCCAGCGCCCGCGCGGAAAGCAGCGCGACGTCCCGGACATGGGAACTTGTCCCGAGCCCGAGTGTGCCCGGCGTGGGTCAAGGTCTTTGGGCCGTCACCGCGATTTCGGCGACGGACGCATGGGCGGTGGGCGACGTCTATAATCAGGCCCTGGGAGATCAGCAGACGCTGACTCAACACTGGGATGGAACTCGATGGCAAACGGTGTCGAGCCCCAGTCGTCGCAACGCCTACAATCATCTCACCGGAGTCTCAGGGACCAGCTCGAACGACGTCTGGGCGGTCGGTTACACGATCGACGATAGGACTTATGCCTGGCAGGCGCTGATCTTACACTGGGATGGATCGAAATGGAGCATTGTTCGCGGCGCGGCGTTGGGTACCGGTTATAACGCCCTTACCCGAGTCGTAGCGTTAGCTCCGAATGACGTCTGGGCCGTCGGCTATAACGGAACGGACATTGTCTTTCATACTCTCGCCGAGCATTGGGACGGGCATTCCTGGTCAGTAGTGTCGACGCCGGCCCCTGGCACTTATGATGCCCTCTACGGCGTTACTGCCACGAGCGCGAATGATGTGTGGGCCGTGGGTTATTACAAAGAGGGGGACTTCACCTATGAGTCGCTCACCTTGCACTGGAACGGAACGGCGTGGGCCGAAGTCGAGTCGCCGAACACGACTGCGTATAATTGGTTCAACGGTGTGACGGCACCCGGATCTAACGATGTTTGGTCGATCGGTTACGAATATGAGGATGGCGGTAACGCTATCGCGCATCCGTTAATCCAGCACTGGAATGGGACAGGCTGGTCGGTCGTCGACAACCCCCAGGTGCCCGATGGCCATTACACAAATCTATCCGACGCGGCTTGGATATCTTCGACCGACGTGGTTGCTGTCGGAACCAGCACCGACGCCCGCGATAACTATGATCCCTTGATCGAGCAATGGGACGGGATCGCGTGGACCCAGGCTGCGGTTCCCGAAATGCGCGGAATGCCGACCACACAAGTGCTGGCAGTCGCAGCCGATAAAGCCGGCGGTTATTGGGCGGTCGGATGGGCCCAGAGGGAATCGCCTCTCACATTCAAAAATTACATCGCCCGGCGCTCCCCTTGATTCTGGCGACGGAACGTTATGGAGCAACGGTAACAAAGTCGTTACTCGTTACTATTCACACGCACAGTCCAGACACCTGTGTGTCTTCTCGACTTAGCGGTGAACGTTTTCGACCTTCGGAAGCCCTGCTGCTTCCGGTCTTTCTTCGACGATGAACCGGACCTGCGCGTCGCAGAAAATGCAGTCGATCGTGCGAAGCTCGCGCAGAACCCGCACGTTTTTCTCTGCGGGTATGGAGAAGGAACGGAGGCAATCGGTGCAGGTGATGACGTAGTATTCCCCGTTGCGAGGCACCCAGACCGGCGCTCTGTCCCTCTTGATGGCCGGGCGCGGCGGAGCGTCACGCAATAAGTCTGAAATTTTTGCCGTCAATTCCTCGAACTTGAACGGTTTGGGAAAGAACGCGTCTGCGAGCACGCCGAGTGGTTCGACCGGAGCCTGGAATTCTCCGCTCATGGCGATGGCCGGGATTTGAGGGAATCGCCGGCGCGCAATTGATAGAAATTCGAAGCCTGACATGTTCGGCATCTTTAGGTCGGTGACAATCAGGTCCGGGAGCGCTCCACGCATTTGCGCCAATGCCGCAAAACCGTCCTTTGCGACGCAGACTTCATAACCCTCGCCGGACAGCGAAGTCTGAAACACCTGTCGGGTAAGAGCGTCGTCGTCGATGACGAGCAAGCGATAGTGGAAGTTCCCCATGGTACACCACCTTCAAAGAGGAATTATGATCGTCGGCACCGTGTGCGTCAAACGCCCGGCAGGCGGGGGTGAACAGAGCGTTGGAATCGGTGAGTAGTTGAGTAGTTGGGCGGGCGACACGAGTGTTGAGGTCATATGGGAAACAGCAAAGGCAGAGATAACGCCAAGAAACGCGCCCGGCGCCGCAAAAAAACTGAGCGGCTCGCCCTCGCGAAGCGCAAAGAAAAAGCGGCAAAATAACGCGTCGGAACAGCTAAGCGGCGAACGAGAGACCAATCCGGGCGATGTTTGCCGCCCGAGGAATATGTAATTCGGTCAACGCTTTCTCCGTATCGCTGAAATTGCAGCTGATTTGAAGAAGCAATCTATGCCGTTTTTCCAAATCACGAATCGCCGACGGAATCAAAGCACATCCGCAAAGGCATTCGCGGGCGATAGATTCGTGCAATGGCTACGAAGAAATCCAGCGGGAAACGCACCACCATCAAACCGAAGGGCGACGCTCGTTACATTCGTCGCGATACCAAGGGCCGCATCAAAGAGAGCGACAATGTCGGTCGCTCCTTGAAACAGGATCGGCAGAAGAAAGCAACAAAGACAGTCAAGTCGGGCTACGGCGATCGCGGCGATCAAAAGCGGTCTTAGATCCTCCAGAGCGCTTCAAAAGCTTCGCCTATAAAGAGCTAATCAAGCACGACCGGTAACGGATCCGTAGCAACAGCCGCGCTTTCCAATCGCTGCCGATGTGAAGAAGTAGCGGCAAGGAGCAGCGAACGGCGCCCGGCCCGCGGGAAGGTGACGGATCACGGTAACAAAATCGTTACTATTCACCGAACAAGTTTCGTGGATTAGCAGCGGCAAGTTTGCCAGATTGAAACGAAACGAAGGCGTGAGTACCAAACTTGTTCTCAAGACGGCAGCGATGCTGGCGATGTCGATCTTAGCCGGTGCGACCGCGAACGGTGGCGACCTGAATGCGATGGCGCCGATCCTGGGTAATTACCCAAAAACCTCCGTTTCGCTCAGCGCCGATACGACGATTACGCCGGATTCGGCGCCGACGAATACAACGAGCATCAACGTTTCCACTTCGACCGCGTTCAAAGGAAAGCTGGAAGGTTATCCGGCAACGGGAATCGTGCGAGTGACAGACGCGCATCCGGCCGGGACGTATCGTGTGACGGTCAAGGCGTTCGACAGCGGTGGGGCGAGCGTGACCAAGAAATTCGCGCTGAGAGTGAGGACGCCAGTGACGTGCAATCCGGTCCATTTCGCAGCCGCCACGAATGTGGCCGCGGGCAACGGTCCTTATGCATCCGCGGTCGGAGATTTTAACGGCGATGGCAAGCAGGACCTCGCGGTGACGGACGTTACGACGAGTAGCGTGTCGATCTTGTTGGGCAATGGCAATGGTACGTTCGGCGCGCCGGCAACGTTCGCCGTCGGCAATAATCCGAGCTCGATCGCGGTCAGCGATTTCAATGGCGATGGCAATGAGGACCTGGCGGTGGCCAATCTCGGCGCGAACACGGTGGGGATTTATCTGGGGAATGGCGCGGGCGGTTTCACTCTGAGTGTGAACGTTCGTGTTGGGACTGGTCCTTATTCCGTAGCCGTGGGCGATTTCAACGGCGACGGGAAACCGGACATCGCTACTGCCAACTTCAATTCGAATAACGTTTCGGTCGCGTTAGGCGACGGCACGGGCCATTTCGGCGCTGCGACTGGTTTCGCCGCTGGTATGGAGGCGATCAATATCGCGATGGGCGATTTCAATGGCGATGGCCGCCAGGACCTCGTGGTGGCGAACTACGCTTCCAACAATGTGTCGATCTTATTGGGTAACGGCGATGGCACTTTTAGTTCGGCGACCAACGTGGCCGTTGGCAGCGAGCCTGCCTCAGTGTGGGTGGGAGATTTTAATAACGACGGCCACCAGGATCTCGCTGCCACGAATGAAGACTCCGGCAATGTGTCGATCTTGTTAGGGGATGGCGCGGGCAATTTCGGGCCACCGAGCAATTTGGCGGTCGGCAGTCTTCCTCGCTCCATCGCGATCGGCGATTTCAACGGCGACGGTAATCAGGATTTGGCCGTGGCAAACACGGGCGCGAATTTTGTGTCGATGTTCCTCGGCGATGGCACCGGCGGTTTTGGACCCGCAACCAGCCTCGGCGTGGGACCTAATCCATACTCGGCAGTCGTAGGCGACTTCAATGGCGACGGCAAACAAGACATCGCCACTGCGAATAACGACTTCCCGAACCCCGGCAGCGTGTCGATCTTAATGCGCGATTGTGCGTTCTAGTTTGC
>DATDFJ010000062.1:0-3852 GCA_036522675.1 Chthoniobacterales bacterium
ACGCCGGAAAGCCACCAAGCTAATGCGAGCAGCGCGGGCGGCAGAACGCGCGCCCAAATTGATTGGAGCCTTTCGGTGTCGCTCTCCATGAAACCGCTTTGCTCAAATGTTAGGAGAGGCGCCGCTTTCGGTTCAAGCGTATAAAAAGGAGCTACAATATCACTGCACGCATTCTTCGAAGGCCGTGGGCCGGCCTTCGAGATGGGCGAGGGCTTCGCCGGCGAAATGGAGTGAGCCGGTGATGAGGATGGGCGCTTCGCGCGCGCGCGCTTTTTCCAACGCCTCGCCGACGGTGCCGCCGATCTGACAGGGAACGCCGAGATTGAGCAAGATCCTGGCGAGTTCCTGGGGATTGGCGGCACGCTCGCTGCGGATCCGCGGCAGAATCGCGTGCTGGCTTATCGGTGCAAGCGCTTCGCAGAGGCCGCGCAAATCTTTGTCTGTCAGAACGGCAAGCACGAGAGTCGTGCGCTGGCCGCCGAACGTATCGCGCCACGTCGCTGCGAGCGCGCGCGCAGCCATGGGATTATGCGCGCCATCGATGATGGTGCGATGGTCCCAGCGCTGAAAACGGGCGGGCCATTGCACCGATAACAGGCCGCGCGTGATGGTTGAATCGTCGATGTCGATCTTCGCCGCGCGCAACGCAGCTATCGCAAGCGCTGCGTTTTGTTTTTGGTGTGCGCCGTGCAGACCGATCGGCATCGCGCCGTATTTTTCGTAAACGAGCTGGAACGGTGCTTTGCATTCGGCGGCGCGCCCGCCGACCACGTCCTCGGCGGGGAAGGGCTGCGGCGCGCAAACGACCGGCGTGTTGGGCTTGATGATGCCGGCCTTCTCGCGCGCGATTTCCTCGATCGAATTACCGAGCCATTTCTGATGATCGAGATCGATGGCGGTGATGACCGAAACGGCCGAGGGAACAGCGTTGGTCGCATCGAGACGCCCGCCCAAGCCGGTTTCCAACACGACGATGTCGATCTTCTGGCTCGTAAAATAATCGAGCGCGAGTCCGGTCGTGATCTCGAAGAAAGTCGGATGGGGTTGCCAGTCAGCCACCAGGTCGCGAATTTTCGTCAGACCGATCGCAACGTCGGCGTCCGAGATCGTCTCGCCATTTATCCGAATTCGTTCGCGAAAACTGATCAGGTGAGGGGAGGTAAACAGGCCGGTGCGATAACCTTTGAGCCGCGCGATTGATTCAATCATCGCACAGACGGAACCTTTGCCGTTGGTGCCGGCCACGTGGATGACGCGCGCGTCGCCAAGATCGACATGCAAGGCCGCGATGAGACGTTGAATGTTTTCGAGGCCGAGCTTGATGCCGAAATCCTGGAGGCGATAAAGCCAGGCGAGCGCGTCCTGATAGGAGAGGGTGGGAGCTCGCGCCTGTATGCCACGCTGGCGGCGCGGTTCAACCCCGCTCGGGTTCACGACACCACGCTCAAGTAACCGAGCAACCGGCTGATCTGTTCGCGCAGGTCGCGCCGGTGCACGATCATGTCGATCAGTCCGTGGTCCTGGAGAAATTCGGCAGTCTGAAATTCCTTTGGCAAATCCTGGTGCGTTGTTTCCTTGATCACGCGCGGCCCGGCAAAGCCAATCATGCTTTTGGGTTCGGCAATGATGATGTCGCCTAACGAGGCAAAGCTGGCCATCACTCCGGCCGTGGTTGGATTGGTGAGAACAGAAAAGTAAGGCAGCCGTTGCTCGGCATGACGCGCGAGCGCGCCGCTCGTCTTGGCCATTTGCATGAGGCTGAGCATTCCTTCGTACATGCGCGCGCCTCCGGACGCGGAGATGATCACGATGGCGGCGCGCTCGTTCGTGCCGTATTCGATCGTGCGCGTGATTCTTTCGCCAACGACCGAGCCCATCGTGGCAGCGAGGAACCCAAAATCCATCACTGCGATAGCAACCTTATAGCCGTCGATCATGCCGTGCCCGCTGATCACGGCGTCGATTAAGCCGGTGCGCTGCTGATAATTTTTCAGGCGGTCCTTGTAACTGGCCATGCCTTGAAAACGCAGCGTGTCGATCGATTTCAAACTGGCGTCCATTTCGACGAAAGTCTCCTTATCCATGAGCGCGTCGAGCCGTTCCCGGGCCGACTGCGGAAAATGATAGTCACAGTGCGGGCAAACACGCTGGTTTTGTGCCAGCTCGATCTCGTGGACGACGTTCCCGCAGCCGGGGCATTTCTGGAAAAGGCCGTGCGGGATGTCGCGTTTTTTGCGCGGTTCGGTTTTGATCGCCGGTTTTTTGAAAATCGCCATAACTATGCGCGCGCTGCCGTCACCGCGTGGATTGAGTGCGCACCCGCTTTCTTCAAAACGCGCGCACACTCGCTCAACGTGGAGCCGGTGGTCAGGATGTCGTCGACCAGAAGCACGCGTAACTCTCGCACGTCGGCGTTTTTTCGTAAACGGAATGCACCATGCAAATTTTGCATCCGCTCGGCGCGATCGAACGCGGTCTGGGTCGTGGTGTAGCGAATGCGCTCGAGCGTCGGCGTCGATTTGATCGACATCTTCGCGCTCAGCAATTCGGCGAGTAACATGCTTTGGTTGAAACCGCGTTCGCGCTCCCGCGCCGGATGCAGCGGCACCGGAACGATCACGTCGAAGCTGCGGTCGCGGAGGCGCTCGTCATCAAGCGCAGCGAAGAGCCAGCGTGCCGCCAGGTGACGCAGGTGAACTTGTTTGTGATACTTGAAATCGAGCAGCACGCGGCGCACAACGCCTCGGCTGCGATAAGCCG
Source organism: Chthoniobacterales bacterium (assembly GCA_036522675.1). GTDB lineage: Bacteria > Verrucomicrobiota > Verrucomicrobiia > Chthoniobacterales > UBA10450 > AV17. Next base: position 2,761 of record DATDFJ010000062.1, read on the forward strand.
CGATGGCGGCATCGAAATGCAATGTGCGTTGGCCACAGTTTGCGCAGGCAAACGTTGCGCTGATCGCACCGCTGAAGGGCTCGGAACACTTCGCGCAAAACGGCGGCACAATCCGCACCAACTTCGCGTCGCAATCGCCGCACAGATATTCGCCGGCATTGATGTTCGCCGAACAAGTTGCGCAGACCGGCGGGTAGAGCAGCGAAGCGACGGCACTGACAAAATCAAACTTTGATAGCATCGACATATTTCGACCACGCGCGCATCAGTATCCACGTCAGTCCGGCGAGGGCGAGCGGCACGATTCCCACGAGAAGATTTTTGCCCAACCAAGGTAACACGACGACTTCTCGACGGGCGACCACTTGGAACGCGCCCTTTGCAAAAATCCAGCCGCCATGCAGCCCGATCGCGAGCCAGAGCGAGCGGGTGTGCATGCGCGCGTCGGCCAAAATCACACCCAGCAGGAACAAGGTCGTAAAGGCCGCGCCCACCAGCATCGGGTTGGCGAACTGATGAAAGGAATTAGCGATTGACCCGAAGCCCGATAGCCAGGTCACGACCGGAGACGTTCGCTCCGGCGCTTTCAGGAAATGAACAATCGCGAACAGGGCCGAGCTGGCAATGATCGACCCGCCGACGCTGAAGCTCCGGCGGGCAGGCATGCACTGCTGTCCGGCGCGCAGCAAGATTCCAAGGACCAGGCCGCGGAAAAAAGTTTCCTCGATAATCGGGACGGCAATTGTTGCTCCCGCGAGCTGAAGGAAATCGATCCAGTCGACCGAGGAGCGCAGTGAAAAAACGCCGACAACAACCAGCAGCAGGCCGCAACAGAGCAGGGGAATCGCGGCCAGAAGAAAACCGGCAAGAATATCTCGACGCCAGTGCCGGTTTGGTTCCAGCGCGAGATCCCGCCAACTCCGAATGCTGATCGAGCGCACGAGCGGCCACAGCAAGGCAAGAAGGGCAATGAGCAGGGCCCGGTGAAAAAAAGTCTCGAAATCGAACCCGGCGAGAAAACGAAACAGGTCATAGGCGGCCAAGGCTTGCGCCGCCCAGAAGAGTGGCGGCGCAATTACAGCGGCTAGCAGT
>DATDFJ010000063.1:0-2689 GCA_036522675.1 Chthoniobacterales bacterium
ACCAGATGTTCACGCGCTTGTCCGCGGCGCGCACCATCGGCGAGCCGTCGGGGATATTGAACGCTTTCTGGAACTCGGGCAGATCGGAGAGCGGACCATTCACGCGATAATGCGCGGGTGAATGGGGATCGACGTTCAGGCGCAACTTCAAATCTTCGTCGCGCTGTTTCGAGCGCCAAATGTTCGCGAACGACAGGAAAAATCGCTGCTCGGGTGTTAACCCATCGATTTTCGTTGTTCGCTCCTCGGGATGTTTGTCGAGTGCTTTTTGCAGCGCGGCATAGGCGAGTTTGACGCCGCCAATATCGGCGATGTTTTCGCCCTGGGTGAGCTCGCCGTTCACGTGCAGGCCCGGCAACGGCTCGTATTCGTTGTATTGATCCACCACTGCCTTCCGCCGTCGGTCGTACTCATCGGCCGATTGTTTCGACCACCAGTCGCGCAAATTACCGGTCGGATCGTATTGCCGGCCCTGGTCGTCGAAGCCGTGGGTCATTTCATGTCCGATCACGCAGCCGATTCCGCCGTAGTTGACCGCATCGTCGGCCTTCGCGTTGAAGAACGGCGGCTGCAGGATCCCGGCGGGGAAAACAATCTCGTTCATGGTCGGATTGTAATAGGCGTTCACCGTCGGCGGCGTCATGCCCCAATCGGTCCGGTCAACCGGCTTGCCGATCTTGTTCAGGTCGCGATCGGCGGCAAAATTCTCCGCGCGCAACACGTTCAACACGTACGGCCCGCGATCGACGCGCAGCAGCGAATAATCGAGCCATTTGTCCGGGTAACCGATCTTCACGCCGAACGCGGCGAGTTTTTTCAGCGCCTCCTGCTTGGTCGGTTCGTCCATCCACTCGAGCGTTTTGATTCGATCGCGCAGCGCTTCCTTGAGATTGTCGATCAACTCGAGCGCGCGCGCCTTGGCTTCGGGCGGAAAATTCTCTGCCACGTAAAGCTTGCCCAGCGCTTCGCCGATTTCGCCGTCCTCCGAGGTGATCACGCGTTTCCAGCGCGGTTTGATCTGTTTCGTCCCGCGCAGCGTGGCTTGATTGAAGTTGTAGTCCTCGTTCGCAAAATCCTTCGAGAGCGCGGGCGCGGTCGCTCTGACCAGGTGCCAGCGCAGGTACGTTTTCCAATCCTCGATCGGCGTGCTCGTGAACGTGGTGTTCATCGCTTTGAAGAAGTCGGGCTGATGCACGTTAATATCGCCGGGCTCGACGAGGTTGAGTTCCTTGAAATAGGCGGCCCAACTCCAATCCGGGGTCAGTGCCTGCAACTCGGCTTGCGTCATCTTGTTGTAGTTCTTCTGCGGATCGCGCAGCTCCACCTTCGTGCGCGACGCTTCGGCCAATTTCGTTTCGAAGGCGAGAATTTGTTTCGATTCTGCATCCGCTTTCGCCGCCGGCTCGCCTGACAAACTCAACATCTTCGCCACGTGGGCGACGTATTGCTCGCGCAACTTCTTCGACGCGTCGTCGGTCTTGGTGTAGTAGTCGCGGTCCGGCATGCCGAGACCGCCCTGCACCGCGTTGGAAATCACCATCGTGCTGTTCTTGTCGTCCTGTCCCGAGCCGAAGCCGAAGAATGCGCCGATCCCGAGTGTGTGGAGATGCGCGATCTCTTTGAGCACGTCATCGCGAGTTTGAATGGCGTCAATGCGCTTGAGCTCGTCCTGCAGCGGCGTCGTGCGCGCGGCGTCGATTGCTGTCTCATTCATGCCGCTCGCGTAATAGTCGCCGACCTTTTGCACTTCGGGCGAAAGTTTGGGATCGACGTGCATCTTCGACGTTTGTTCCGCGATCGTGTGCAGCGCGTCGTTGTTGCGATCGATCAGCGCGTTGAAACTGCCCCAGCGCGATTCTTCCGGTGGAATCTCGGTGCGCTTGATCCAGCCGCCGTTGGCGTACAGGAAAAAGTCGTCCTGCGCTTTGACCGACGTATCGAAGTTCGAAGGATCGATCGGCGGCGGGTTTTTCTCGACCGGCGGTTTCTGACCGCTCGGCGCGGCACTGACGTCCGTCGCTGGCGGCGGCGCTTCTTCACTCGGCGCTTTGCTCGGTTTGTGAACGCCGGGCAGCGCTTTGGTTCCACCGGCGCGCGGCGATTTCTCCGGCTCGGTCTGCGCCTGCGACGCAAATGCGAAGGCGAACGCAAAAAAGAAAATTAAAAGCGGCTTAATCATCCGCCAATCAAACTCGAAACCGCCGCTCTTGTCCAATTCGCAAGATCGACATCTTGTCGGCCTATTTTGGAGGTTGAGCGTTCCGCGAGCGCGCCCTAGGTTGCTGCTCAGTAAATTCAAACCGGGAACAAACTTATGAAAAAATATATTGTCTATGCAGTGACCGTATTTTTCGCGGCAATTGCCGTTTCAATCGCGGCGCCGCCGGATAAGGAAGCGCTCAAGGCAAGGGAAATGGCTGCCTGGCAGGCGTTCAAAGACAAGGACGCGGCGGCGTTTCAGAAACTCGTCGATAAAGATCTTCGCGCCGTCTACGCCGACGGCATCCAGAACATGGCGAAGGAACTCTCCTCCATGAAAGAGTGGGACATGAGATCCTTTGCCATCAGTGATTACGACATGTTCTCGGATGAAAAAGATATTGCCGTCACTACCTACACTGTGAAAGTCGAAGGCACGGTGAATGGCAAAGACATGTCCGGCACCTACAACGCCGGTTCGGTCTGGAAA
>DATDFJ010000064.1:0-5145 GCA_036522675.1 Chthoniobacterales bacterium
TTCTTCTTTTTGCGAAGAAGTTTTTTCGAGTCGTCCGCACTCGCGGCGACACGAATGAGGTGGAGCGGTCGAATATTCTGGCTCCTGGCTTAACGATCCGGCAATCGCCGGACCACCTTCTTCCCGCCTTCACCCCCGAAAGTTTCGGAGATTGGCCCTGGGAAGTCGTATCCAGTTACAGCAGCGCAACTGCTCCCGATTCACACGGGATTTCTCGCGCCGATCCACTTTTCTTTAACTCGCAAAGAACTGAATCCAGAAGTAGCGGCTTGCGCTCGCGGGTTCAAGATTTATCTATCAGGCGCACTAAATTTCGACATGCCCGCAGCTACTTCTCCGCTCAATCTCGTCGTCACCGGCGGCGCGGGGTTCATCGGCTCGAATCTTGCGCTCGCGTTGCAGGAAAAATTCCCCGACGCGCGACTGACAGTGATCGATGATTTCCGCTCCGGTGATTTCAAAAATTTGTCCGGTTATCGCGGCGATTTCGTGGCGCAGGATCTGGCCAAACTCGACTGGTGGGAACAATTCGGTGACGAGCAGTTCGACGCGATCTTCCATCTCGCCTCGATTACCGATACGACGCTGCACGATCAATTCGTGCAGGTGCACGACAACGTGGAAAGTTTCCGCCGGCTGCTGAAATTCGCGCGCCAGAAAAAGATGCGGATCGTCTACGCATCATCGGCTGCGACCTACGGCCCGGCGCGCGAAGCCAGTGTGGAGTCGAACGGCGCCGCACCGGCGAACGTCTACGCATTTTCAAAGACGATCATCGACAACATCGCCAGGCGCGCCGCGCACCACGACCCCGACTGGATCATCATCGGACTGCGTTACTTCAACGTTTACGGCCCGCGCGAAGCGCACAAAGGGGTACCGGCGAGCATGGTTTATCATCTCGCCAAACAAATGAAAGCCGGGCAGCGGCCGCGCATTTTCAAACAGGGCGAACAAAAGCGCGACTTCGTTTACGTCAAAGACGCGGTCGAAGGAAGTATCCGCGCGCTGGAGGCCGAAGAGAGCGGGATTTACAATCTCGGTTCCGGCCGCGCCCGTTCATTTAACGACCTGATCGACGTGCTCAATAAATGTCTGGGCACAAAGTTTCTGCCTGACTACATCGACAATCCGCACGCACATTACCAAAACTTCACTCAGGCCGATTTAACGCGTGTGCGCGACGCGCTTGGGTACGAGCCGCAGTTCCCACTCGAGCGCGGCGTGGCCGATTATATGAAGTGGCTCTATCCGGGCTGATGTGAAAGCCAAACGGCCGTCAACGAGCCCAGAAGAGATCAACGCCGCACTCGCGGCAAAAAAAGGCGCGGTCTCGAAATTCATCGCCCGACATTATCGTCATTTTAACGCAGCCGCGCTGCTCGACGCGGCGAAGGGCTACGAGGCGCACCTTGCCGCTGGCGGCAAGATGCTGATGACAATTGCGGGCGCGATGTCGACCGCCGAGCTTGGCATCTCGCTCGCGGAGATGATTCGCCGCGAGAAGGTTCATGCGATCGTCTGCACCGGCGCGAATCTCGAAGAGGATATTTTCAACCTCGTCGCGCACGATTATTACGAGCGCGTGCCGCATTACCGACACCTGAGCGCCGACGACGAGCACGCACTACTCACCCGGCACATGAACCGCGTGACCGACACGTGCATCCCGGAGATGGAAGCGATGCGCCGGATCGAGGAGGCCGTGCTCGAAGAGTGGATCGCGGCCGATCGCGCGGGAGAGCGGTTTTTCCCCCACGAGTTCATCTACAAAATTCTGCGCAGCGGAAAACTGACGAAACATTACCAGATCGATCCGCAGAATTCCTGGATGACCGCGGCGTCAGAAAAGGATCTGCCAATCATAGTCCCCGGTTGGGAAGACGCGACGCTCGGCAACATGTATGCGGCGGCGGTGATCCGCGGCGATCTGAAGAATGTCCACACCGTGCGCACCGGCATTGAATACATGACCTGGCTGGCGGAGTACTACACGAAGACATCGAAGAAACTGCGCAACGGCGAAGGCTCGATCGGTTTCTTCCAGATCGGCGGCGGCATCGCGGGCGATTTCCCAATCTGCGTCGTCCCGATGCTGCATCAGGATCTCGCGCGCACAGCCGTGCCGCTGTGGGGTTACTTTTGCCAGATCAGCGATTCGACGACGAGCTACGGCAGTTATTCTGGCGCTGTGCCAAATGAAAAAATCACCTGGGGCAAGCTTGCTGCCTCCACGCCGAAGTTCGTGGTCGAAAGCGACGCCACGATTTGTGCGCCGCTGATCTTCGCCTGGGTCCTGGGACAGTAGAAAATACGCCGGGCGACTTCGTTAGCCTTCCCAGAAAAATTTCGTTGGGCGGTGAATCTCCGGCGGCAGACTCTTGTGCACCGGGCAATTGAGCGCTGTTTGTTCGAGCACTTCCCGATGCGGCGAATTGGCCGGCAGTGGGATGTGAACTTCTGACGGCAACGCGACGATCCGGCGCGGTGCGTCTTTGGACATTTCCTTCTGCACACTTACCGTCATGCCTTTGAGATCCACGCCGAGCTCTTCGGCCTTTAATCCCATCGTTGTGCTAATGCATGTGCCAAGGGCAGTCGCGACCAAGTCAGTGGGCGAGAAGGCTTCGCCTTTGCCTCGGTTATCAGTTGGAGCGTCGGTCCCGATCTTTGAGTGCGATGGGCCATGGGTCGCGTCGCAATGCAGATTGCCGGTGTAATGAATATCGACTTTGACCATGGCGAAAGTATCGGACGCTCGCGGCTATTTGTCATGTGAGCGAAGTCGAGACATCTCTAACTGTTAACAATGAGAGATTCCTCGACTTCGTTCGGAATGACACGAGCTGCTACCTTTGCGAGCTGACGACATTCTCCTGAATTTTGCCTGCGTGCGCGGCGAACTCGTCCCGGAACACGCGGGTAAGATCGACATCGTGCAGGATGATCATGTCGGTGTCGTGCTTTTTGCGATCGTCGTTCTGCCAGCCTTCATTCCACCAGCAAAAGCCGATGATCGCGGGCCAGCGATTTGAGAACAGATCTTCCAGCGCCGCGCGCGTCCATTCGACAACATCGACATGAGGATTGTGCAGGTCGCAGCCGAACTCGGCGAGGATCACCGGTTTATTCGGCGCGATCCCGGTCAGGCGCGGATAAGCGTTGCGTAATTTGAAGCGAAGACTCTCGGTGCCGTCGCGTGTCATCGGCGTTAGCGGGCCATAAGCGCTGAGCGCAACCCAATTGCAGTAGTTCTCGCCCGGAAAATAATTTTCGAACCGGTTCCATTTGCGCTCCGGCTGGTCGAGCCAGTTCACATGCCAGACCCACTGGAGATTATCCGCGCCTTCGCTGCGCATGAGATCGACAATGTGCCGATAAGCGGCGATGTAACGCCTCGGGCCTTCTACAGCTCCGCCGTTATATTTGCCGCTCCAGCCAAACCAATCGCCGTTTGGTTCTGTCCCCCACTCGATCAAGATCGGCGAGCCGAAATTTTTCGCGTCGCGCGCCCATGCGCGAAGATCGACATCAAACTCGCCGGCAATGATTTTCTTGAGCGAATAATTCTTGTCGACGTGCTTTTGATCGACATTGAAACGCAGCATTAGCCGCACGTATGGAATTTTTTTGAGATCGTGGATCCAACCACACATCTCCGCCGGAAATTTTCGTGATTCGAACCAGTTGTTCGAAAAATAAATCCACGCCGTCTTCGCGCCAACCGCGTCTTCGTAACGCTTCACGTCCGCGGGCGTGACGTCGTGCTCGCTCGGGTCGTGCGTGTCGGTACCCGTACCGCCCCAGTAAACGCCGTGATAAAGTTTTCCCGGCGGTGGTGCACCGACTGGTTCAGCGGCATCAGCACGTGCGCTGCAAAGAAAGACAAAGAAAAACCGAAAGAGGATGCGTCGCACCGAGCGCAAGAATACCACGGCGCGCCCGGCGGTCGCGCCCTACCGAGATGCCTGCCCCGCCGTAGTCTTGGCGAAGGCGGGGCGATCTTGCTCGCGATCAGCTCTTCTTCGCCGTGTCGCGCAGCATCTTGACACGATCGTGCGCGCTCTTGACCTCGCTGTATTGGCGCGAAACGATGTCGCGAACAGGCGCAGGCAAGTTATCTTCCATCGCCTTCTTGTATTCGTTGACCGCGGAATCTTCGCCCCGCTCGCATTCGCTGAGAATGGCCGCATCATCGCCACTGGTGACAGCGGACTTGATGTTGATCCAGGCCCGGTGCATCGCGCCGGCAGCGCTGCTGCTTTCCTCCGGCTCGCTTTCACCGAGGCTCTGCGCTTGGCTCTGCAGCTCGGTGGCAAAGCGCGAACGCTGCTGCGAATACTCGCGGAAGAGCGATTTCAGGTTTGGGTCCTTGACGCCGTCGGCGGCTTGTTTGAAGCCTTCCTGACCGTCTTTAAGCGTTTCGATCAAACTGTTGATCGTCGAGATGATTTCCTTTTGTTGTGCCATAACAAAAGCGTTTCGCATGCGCGTGCCGTTTCGCGTTTGTCGAATTTTGCCAGGGAGTTGCGAGTGAAGGCTTTGCCGATAGTTTGAACCATGCACAAGCTTGTCACAGGTAAGGATCTGACCAAGGAAGCGCCACGCAGTCCGCGGATCCGGGTCGGCGGTTACGCCATTCTCGGGCGCACGATCGACAAGTGCCGCGCGCTCGTGGCCGGCAACATTGGCGAATACCATTTCGATTGTCCGCTCGATAACACGCTCTTCGGATTCAAAGGAGTCAAGGGCGCCGATTTCAAGGCGCAAATCGAGAACGGCGCGAGCGACCAGCAAATGGCGGAATGGCTCGATGCTAACGGCGAAAAGAAAACACCGGACGAGATCAAACGCTGGGGCGAGGAAGTCGAAGCAGCCAGTCTCTACAACGATCCGGAGAAGCGCGAGTTCTTCAGCGAGGAAACCCAGAAGCTGGGACTCGATCCCGCGACCACGACCACGTTTACCTGGCTCGAGGCCGACGATAAGGCCAGTCACGAGCAGAAGGCGGCGTAGACGAAACGCCGACTACCGAATCAGAGGCACGCTGCGGCCGCGACTCGATCCACATCGAGTAGGAGCCCTCACCTCAATCCTCTCCCTCAGGGAGAGGCGGACGACGAAGTCGCCTGGTGAGGGTCGGCT
>DATDFJ010000065.1:0-6846 GCA_036522675.1 Chthoniobacterales bacterium
CGGGATTGGTGGCCGGAGTGATTGCGGCGATTTACCTCTACCAGAAAACATTCGGCCCCGGCGGAGTGGTCACTAAGTCAGCGGGAATGGAAACGTATATTCCGCATTACACGTGGCAGGCCTTTCTTACCTCCAATTCGAACTTTGCTTCTCAGTTTTTCTTCCTTTTTGCAAACACCAGAATGAACGGAACGGTTCTTCTTTGCGCCTGGGCGACAGTGTTCGTCTACGCGTTTCTGCGGCGAGATCGAACACTCCAACTGATGGCGTTCTGGGTTGTCGTCACGCCACTGCCTTTGGCATTTGTCACTCCCCGCACTGGCGGCCCGCTGATTATCGTTCTTTTCGGCTGGACCATGATCTTGGCGAAAATCGTCGCCGATTTATCAATGTTGCTCGCAAAATGGGTCCTGCTCCACAAAGTGCCGATTCCGGCGGTGCGTTTCGCGCTTACGCTTATCGTTGCGATTGGGCTCGGCGTTTACATCGAGCGACACAATGCCCCGCTGGTATCGTTTTGGCTTCGTGTCGGCGAGAAAGAGGCACACATGATTGCAGCATTTCGTGCACTTGGCCTTCAGCCCAAAGCTGGGAGCAAGATTCTCTTGGCGAACAATCCCTTCGCGGCAGAGCCGTTCGGAACACGCATGGCGCCCCGGAATATCGCATTGTTATTGTGGAACGATCGTTCGCTGAGCGTGTATCTGGAGGGAGCCGATACGCCGACGGCCGACGAGATCGCAAGCATGGATTACGTCCTCGGTCTGCATGAAGACAAGATAGATGTGCTGCGACAGCCGTGAACGAGTCGCCGGGTCCAGGCGCTGTGGAGTACAATTCTCCTTCGACTGATGCCCGAGCTTACGCGAATGTAACCGGTGGACAGAGGTTGTTTCATCGCGGTTATCGTCGTAATTCTGTGCGTTCGCGCCGGCGCGCAGGAGGTCCTCAAACCATCTGACCCGAATGACGGATGGAAGCTGGCGAGCACCACGCAGGGCGTGAAGATCTACAGTCGCGCCCGGGCCGGTTCGCCGATCAAAGAATTCAAGGCGATCGGCGAGATTGATGCGCCGACACCGGTTGTCAACGCCGTCATTGACGACTTCGAAAACTATCCGCATTTCATGCCGTTCACCGCGGAATGCCGGCTGATCAAACGGGAAGGTGATGCGATTATCGGTTATCAGCGGCTTTCGCCGAAAATTGTCGCCGACCGCGATTACACCCTGCGGGTTTGGAACAAACAATGGTCGAAACCGGATGGGGTTGTTTTTCTCAACTGGTGGAGCCCGGCAAACGAGCTCGGTCCGGCGGAGAAGCCCGGTGTTGTTCGAGTAAAAGTATGCGACGGCTCGTGGCTCCTCGAACCCGAGGCTCGGAACAAAACCCGCGCCACCTACTCGGTTTATACCGACAGTGGCGGACTGATCCCGACTTTCCTCGCCAACCAAATGAGCCACGTCGGCATCGGCCGGCTGTTCGAAGCGGTGCGGAAACAGACGAAGGACCCGAAGTATGGCGTCGCGAGCGGTTGAGAAATTGATTGCTCAACTGAGATCGGCCGGCTCGTTAAGGTTGCGAAACAAACCACGTTCGCGAGGCGGGACTGCGATGGCGCGCAGTTTACCCGCGGCAATGAGAGACGCGGCGAGCGATTGCAGCGAAAAATCGCGGCCGCGCAGCGCCACGGCAAGATCGACATCTACTTCGACGGGATAAATCGCGGCCAGCGGTTCGGCTCGATTGTCGATCATCGGCATCACGCCGCGGTCCGGCGCGATCATATCGCAAAGCGAGCGCAGATATTGTGCAGTCATGAACGGCATGTCGATCGCGAGTGCGAGCAAGTGCGCAGTACGAGCAGCAGTCAGTGCGGCGGCCAAACCGCTGAGTGGTCCGCGTGACGGCGCGGCGTCGGCGACAAATCGCACGTTGCTCGGCCGCCAGCCGGGATCACTTCGCGCCGAGAGCAGAATCTCAGCCGGTTGCAATTTCTCCAGACACTCGAGTTGTGTTTGCCAGAGCGGTTTGTCGCGAAAAACTAATGTTGCCTTTTCGTGGCCCATCCGCCGCGACTCGCCACCGACGAGGAGCACCGCGGTCATCTTTATTTCGCTCACGCGAGAATGCGCGCGGTGGAGCGGAGTTCGCCGTCACTCAAAATTTTTGCGCGTAAACCGCCGCGGCCTTTGAGGAATTTTTCCGTGCCGGGAGCGATGGCGCGGTCCATCCAGTAACAAGGACGGCATTCGCCCGTGCCGTAGAATTGGACACTCTGAACCTCGAATTCCTGCCCAATGAGCGCGCTCAGATCGACATCACGCGTGAGGACGTTGCGACGCACCAAAGACGGCGCGCAATCCTGCAGTTCGAGTGTGCCGCACAGCTCGTCGAAAACTTCGAGCGCGAAAAATGTGATCTGACCTTTGTAATCGTCGCGGTAATCAAAGAACCGGTCGCCGCGGATGCCATGCCCGGCGAGACATTCGATCACTGGAACTTCGACTATCGGATGATTGTCCGGTTCGCGACCGTGATGGCCAAAGTAATTGTGCCCCGGCGAAATGTAGAGGTGACAGATTTCCACCGCCGCAACAATATCGAAAGCGGCCTTAAGATGAAAGAACAGCCCGGCATCGACTCTGGCCAAATCATCCGGCGAAAAAAGAGCGGCGCGCTCGAATATCTACACGATGACTTAACGATCGAAGAGCCGCTCGAGATTCGAATCGGCCGCAAAACCGTCGCCACGACGATGCGAACGCCGGGACACGACGACGAACTTGCGGCCGGGTTTCTCTTCTCAGAAGCGATCGTTCGCCAAAAATCAGACATCGCGAACCTCGGAATCGATACCGGGAACAGCGTGGTCGTCGATCTTGCCGACGGCGTGAAACCGAATCTGCGGTCCGCGCAACGTTTCGGGACGATCTCCTCGAGTTGCGGTCTTTGCGGGAAAAACAGCATCGACGCGATTCGCCAACAATTCCCGCCGATTCGATCCGTAACCCGGCGAGTCGACACTGCGACGTTGCTCGGGCTACCCGATCGCCTGCGCACCGCGCAAAGCGATTTCGCGCGCACGGGCGGAATCCACGCCGCGGGTATATTCGAGGTCGGCGGCGATTGCGAAATCGTCCGTGAAGATATCGGACGTCACAACGCGGTCGACAAAGCGATTGGCCGCGCGTTCCTCGACGAGTTGCTCCCGTTAGATCGACATGTTCTTCTCGTGAGCGGGCGCGCCTCGTTCGAGATCGTGCAGAAAGCGCTCGCTGCCGGCGTTGCCATCGTGGCGTCAGTCTCGGCGCCTTCGAGCCTGGCGGTCAATTTCGCACGCGAAAATAATCAGACGTTGATCGGCTTTTTGCGTCCGCCGTCGTTCAACATTTACGCGCACATCGAGCGCGTTATCCTCGACAGCGGCTAGCGTTGCGCGGCGAGCACCGCTTCAGCATCGCATGCGCAAACCTTGCCGGCAGCGACCCAGCCGAAGCGGCTGAGCAGCGCGCCGAGCAAAAACGAAATCGCAGCGATTGGAATGAGACCCAATCCTCGAAAGACGAGCGCAAGGGGGCCACTCAAAATTTCGCCGCCGCGAATGAGGCCGCCCGCGCGGCCCTGGTACAACCCGCGATCGGCGGCGCCATGTTTGTCGAGCTCCAGCCAAATCCAGAGCGCGGATTCAGTCGCGGCAGCGAGGAAACCGATCGCGTTCAGTGGCGCGATTCGATAGCCGAGCAGCTCGAGGAGCGCCGCCGCCGAACCGAGTCCGGCAGTTCCAAAATGAATCGGCAACAGGACGCGATGGAGATACCACGCCGGAATCGCGGTCGCGCCGAGCAGCACGCCGGTGTAAGTGGCGAGCAACAATCCCAACGCTGCCGTGATAAGAATGAGTACCGCGGCCACGAGTCGAATCAGTTGATCGTAGTTACCAGGCAAAATGTGCCGCGCATGAAGTTCGAGCGCGAGGATAGCCGGCACAGCGCACAGGCCGAAAAATGTCACGACCCATGCGCCGACTGACATCACGGATTTGTGTTTGAAGACGCGCAGCATGTTCAAAAACAGCCGGGGCCGTCCAAGATCCATCGTCAATAAGATCGGCGACACAATCGCGCCGATTGCCGCGAGCAAGATCGACATCCGTGCGACGTCGAGGCGATGAAGGAGCGCGGAAGCGAGCGCGATCAGGGCGGACATTCCTGCGATTCCCCCGATGAAAAAGTAGACCGGAATTTCCCACGTCCACACCGGTGGCTTCAAGATCGGCTGCCCGTAATAGCCGATCTGACGCGGGATCGGCCCGCCCGCCACGTCCACCCCGCGCGCGGCAACAATTCCTTTGCCCCAGGCTTCGTCGCGCAATTGGTCGAGCCGTTGTTCGTTAGGCATCTGTCAGGCGAATAGAAGAAACGCAGCGAACACACCAGCAGCAGAGAGCGCCGCCGTCGCCAGCGCGACGCACCATGCCGATTGTAAATAGATCGTCGGGGATTCAGGTTTTGCCGGCAGTCCGTACGCTTCCGGCTCGCCCAGAATCAAAAAGAACGCGTGAATGCCGCGGACGCTCGTATCCTGCGGATCGTAAAGTTGCGCGTCGCTGTAACCGTTCTCGCGCAACTGGCGCACGCGCTCACGCGCGCGGCCGCGCAGATCGTCGAGCCGGCCGAATACGATCGATTCAGTCGGGCAAACTTTAGCGCACGCGGGTACAAGTCCGCTTTTTTGTCGGTCGTAACAAAACGTGCATTTGAAAGCGCCACCGGCGTTCGGCAGCGGCTCGGGCCTGCGATCTATTACTCCGAACGGACACGAAACGACGCAGTAGCCACAGCCGTTGCAAACATCGTCCTGGACAAAGACCGAGCCGACCTCGGTGCGAATAATTGAGCCGGTCGGGCACGCTTCGAGGCAACCCGCTTCCTCACAATGCTTGCAAACATCGGAAAGAAAAATCCACCGGAACGGATCGGCAGATTGCGGATTGCTGATTGTTGATTGCTGATTGGAAGAAGCGCCGACGATTTGATTTCCTTTTTGTCGATCTTGTTCGAGGAACAACACGTGTCGCCACGTTGACGCGCCAAGCCGGCCGGTGTTGTCGTAGGAATTGCCTGACCACGTGAAACCGTCATCGGGCACGTCGTTCCATTCCTTGCACGCGACCTCGCACGCCTTGCAACCGATGCACACCGTGGGATCGGTGAAAAAACCGACCTCGACGTTCTCCTGGACGTAATTGTGGCGCCGCTGGTTCGTGCTTTCTGTGCCTTCGCCGATCATTCCGCTTTGCCGTGTTTGGCGTGGCCATGGGAAAATTTTCCGCCGCTCGGCGCGCCGGGTGGCGGTTGCTCGGGATGCAGATTCGGCGGGCCGCTCTGCGGCGCGTAACGTTCAAGCCATTCGCGATAAGCAGCGCCGCGCGGCAACCGGCCGGGGACGAGATTGCAGCTCATGGCCTTCGTTTCCATGATGGTGACGTTCGGCTCCCCGGAGATCGCGACGAGATCGTTGGCGGCGTCGCCGCGCACGGGGCCAGCGGTCCCGAAATGAAATGGGATCGCAATCTGATGCACGGTTTTTCCGTTTAGCTGTATTGGGCGAATTCGCCGGCTGACGAGCGCGCGCGCTTCGATCGCGCCGCGGAGCGTCACGAGGCAAACGTAGTCGCGATTGTCGATCTTGAGTTGTGTAGCGAGCTCGGGCGAAATCTCGACGAACATTTCCGGCTGCAACTCGGCGAGATGACTGAGGAAGCGCGACATGCCGCCGCCGGTATGGTGTTCGGTCAAGCGGTAGGTCGTGAGTACAAACGGAAACCGCGGATCGGCCGGCGGCGCGAAACGGTTTTCGCCGCGTGTAAACCAGTTCACGACCGGGTTCGTGTCGCGCGAATAAAGCTCGTTGCGCACCGGTGATTCGAGCGGCTCGTAGTGCGTCGGGAACGGTCCATCCTGCAGACCTTTCGGCACGAAGAGCCAGCCGAGGCCATCTTCATGCAAGATGAAGGGCGCGTCGCCGCGCTGACCATCCAGCCCTGATTGCCGGTCTTGCGGAATATAATTGGGCGACTTGTTAGGCTTGAAGTCGGGCACGTCGATGCCGGTCCATTTTTCCGATTCCCACCAGACGAGCTTTTTGCGCTCGCTCCACGGCGCGCCGTCTGGTTTCGCGCTGGCGCGGTTGTAAATGATTCGGCGATCGCTCGGCCAGGCAAAGCCCCAGCCGTGCCCGAGATAATCTTTTGATTGTCGCGCGTTCGCTTTGTTGATGCCGTCGCGATTAAAAACGCCGGAGTAAATCCAGCAACCGGACGCGGTCGAACCGTCGGCCTTCAATTCGTTGTAATCGGCGACCTGGGGACCGTGATGGCGTTCACTTCCCCGAGCACGACCGAAAACCACGCCATTGTCTTGGAATGTGGCAGCGGCCTCAGTGCCGCGACTGTCGGGACGCTGAGGTCCCTCCCACATTGGCAGCGTTTGCCAGCCATTGATCTCGGCGAGGACGGCTGCCATTTTCGGTTCGCCCTGCTCGTCCTCAGGATACCACCAGTCGAGCGCGCACAGCGCTTCATCGATCGGATCGCCCGATGCGCGTGCCTTGTCGATCAAACGCAGGGCGAGCTGATGAATGAACCACGCCTCGGATCGACAATCGCCCGGCGGTTCCACTGCTTTTTCGCGCCATTGCAAGAGACGCTGTGTATTCGTGAACGAGCCTTCTTTTTCGGCGTGACCAGCGGCGGGAAAGAAGAAAACCTCCGTCTCGATTTCCTCGGTTCTTAATTCGTCGCGCTCGATCTCGGGCGAATCGCGCCAGAACGTGGCCGGTTCG
>DATDFJ010000066.1:0-3613 GCA_036522675.1 Chthoniobacterales bacterium
CGGCGGCCTGGCCGTCGGTCAGGCGGATTTCGATGTCCACACAGACGTCGATTTCTCTCTTGATAATGACAACAGGTTTGTGGTGGTGACGGGCTCCGAACACTTTCGCAGAAGCGATGAGGATCCTCGCGTGGGATGGACCGTCGGCGGCGGTATCGATTTTTGCCTGGGGCCGCATGTCATTCTGAATTTGATGTATCTCTATGTCGATCTTGGGCAGGTGGATGACGTCGTGACTGACAGCGTCACTGATCGCGCTGTTGAGGACGCGGTCGATTTTGCCAAAGGCCGTGGCAGCAGCGACGTTAAGTACCACCTATTCCAAGGCGGCATTACCTTTAAGTTTTAGAAGGTAAGCGGCTGCGTGGTGGATCGCGTTGTCCTCAACGCGATGCTAATTTTAGGCGGCGCAGCCGCACATTTTACATCCGCTTGCGGACAAGCCGATCCACCTATTTCGGCGAAGCCTGCAGCGCCGCTTGGTATTCGGGCTTTTTGTGGTACTCGACCAAACGGAAACCCCAGCTGATTAACGTCGTCAGATCTTTCGTCTGCGCTTTCTTCTCGTTTAGGAATTTCTCGATGCGGGCTTTGAGCTCCGGCTGTTGATCGGTTGCATCGAGGATCTCGAAAATCTCCATCGAGAGCAGCCAATCCTCGGGATGTTCGGCCTGCTGCGTCTCCCAAATCTCGCCGAGCCGCTCGTAACCCGTTTTCGTCTCGCGGATTTTGCGCACCTGCCCGTAAAGATTTTCCAAACGCTTCCGCTTTGCATCGGACGGCACTTTGATTGTGCGTTCCTTCGGAACGAGCGCGACCTGGTTGTAGGCGTCTTTGTCCGCGGCGCCGTTAAAGACCGAAACGATCCGGTCGCCAACGGCCATGTCGAATGTTCCCCAATCTGGAGCGAACAATGTGCGGTCGCCGTATTTTGCCCGGCAATTTGAAAAGCTGATAAGCAAAGTTTTGCCGTCCCGGTCGAGTACCTTGTCGATCTTGCCCTCGACAGTAATGCCGCTATCGAATTCGAGCTTTGTCTGTTTGCCTTCTTTGATTTCAGCTGGCTTCCAATTTCCAATCGGCGAACCGAAACCATCTTTGTGATAATCAATCCCGTGGCCGGGAAGCTCCTTGTTTTTGTAGGCGAGGGCAGTTTTGCCGGTCGTGTGCAGGTAAATAGGGCGATTGTTTTGATCGACAATTACCTCGTCGAATACGCCGCTGACTTGCAGACCCGATGGATACTGGCAAGTCGCGACGTTGTTGCATTCGATCGCTTTGTTCATGCCTTCGAGTCCGCCGACTTGATACGCCATCTTGCTCGCGAATTCTTCGAGCACATCCCGCAGATGTTGGAAGTCGCGACAGACAAAGAGCTGCGGTTGACGCGTGGTGATGTCGAACGGTTGGTTCATCGCGTCGATGGAGTAGGGGATCTTCTTCACGTTCGGCTCCAGGCACGAGACCGATTCGCCGATCGAGGAGAGAAGACCGGCGCCGTAGATTTTCGGATTTTCGAGTGTACCGATGAGGCCGTACTCGACTGTCCACCAATGCAGGCGCGACAGAAGCGCCATCTCGGACGGTTTGCCTAACGTTTTCTGCCGGTGCTCAACGAGCTTGGTTGCTTCTTCGATCTCTTTGGCATCGCTGTTCGGTTGCTCCTTCAAGATCGACAAGTGGCGAATGGCTTCGTAGAGCTCGAAATCTTTGCGCGACTGCATCGCTTTGGCGCCGACTTCGCCGAAGCGCTGGAGATAATTTGAGTATTCGCGATCGACAATGATCGGCGCGTGCCCGGCTGCTTCGTGCACAATGTCGGGCGCGGGCGTGTATTCGATATGATGGATCTGGCGCATGTCGCACGCGATCACCAGCACCTTGTAAGCTTGAAATTCCATGAACGCGGCTGGCGGAATAAAGCCGTCCACCGCGACCGCGCCCCAACCGATCTTTGCGAGGATATCGTTCATCTCCTGGATGCGCGGGATGCGTTCGAACGAGATGCCGGTGTTGAGCAGCCCCTGGAAATAAACTTTGTGCGCGTACTCGCGGAGGAAGAAAATGTTTTGGCGCATGATGAAGCGCCAGACGGCGTGATCGACCGCGGTGTAATCGTCGTAGCGCTGGTCGACGGCGAACTGCAAAAGATGTTTCGGCGTCGCGGCGACAGCCGCGTTCGAATAGCTGATCCCGCTCTGCTCTTTCATCGGTGACCTCCGTGCCATCTAAAATATGACTCGTTGCCGAGGCGGGCAAGCGCCATTCGACTTCTGGAATGTGGGAGCGGACTCAGCGCCGCGATCGTCGGGAAACTGAGGTCACTCCCACATTATTGATGGCGCCGTGCGCGGGCGATGCGCCTTGCGATCCAAACAATCACAACCAGCGCAATCATCCACGGCGCCAGAAACGCGATCGCCACCCCGATCATGCGCAGGCTCCACGTGATCGCGCCGGCGCTTTGCGCGAGCGTGCGGCGCAGCGTCGCGAACAAGCCGCTCTCGTGCGAAACGATGTCGCCCTGGCTGTAAACCTGGATCGACAAATCGGCCGGCGCGTTCGCTTCGTCGATTTGCGCGCCCGTGCGGTCCTGCCGCTGCACGATCACGTTCTCGACCTTGCCGAGTGCATCTATCGATTGCATCAGCGCCGGATAATTTTTCATAGGCACACGTAGCGAGACATTTGCGAACTCGCGCCCGTCCGGGTCGCGGCTAAAGGTTGAGCTGCGCACGCGGCCATTCTGTCTCTCGGCCAGCGTCTTGAGCTGTTTCGACTTTTCATCAACTGCCGAGGTGCGAATCCGAAGACTCGTCTGTTGAAATGACTGTTCCTGTTCCTCGCGCGAGATGCTGATGTTCAGTTCGACTTTGTCGCGCTTCGTCCTGGCGTTTTCCGACATCCCGGTGCCGCCCTGCGCGACCCGCTCGGTTTGGACCTGAAAATTCTCGACGCGTCCCAGCGCTTTGACGCGACCGATCTGAGCGTCGCTTTCCTCTGGTGCAATCAAGACGCTGATGTGCGCTGATACCTCCCCGCTGTTGTCGCGATTGAGCTGCGCATTTGTGATTTGAGTCTTCGGCGAGGCGAGCGTTTTAATGTCGTTGTAAATTTTCTCTACGTCCGGCGAGTAGAGCGCAAGCTGGGCCCGTTCCTTGAGCAGAAACGCCGCCGGTTCTTCCATGTCTTTTTCGGCGAGCGCGATCGTCACGGTCGCGAATTGCACCTGCGAATCCCAGAACTTGAGTTCGCCCTGCATCTGCTCGATCTGCTCGCGCACCCGGGCGAGCTCCTTCTCGACCTGGAGCAGGTCGTTGATGTCCTCGCTTTTCTTTTTCAACATGTCGATCAAACGCTGCTCCATCACCCGCGCGTTCTTCAGGCGCGCATCGGTATCGAAGTAGGCTTTGGTAATGTCTTCGGTGCCAAGCGTCTGGTTCTTCAGTTCGCCGAGCCCGCGGATCTTTTGCAGAAACCGATCGAGATTGTCGGGCAGAACTTTGACCACGATGTCGCCGCGCAACTTTCCGTTCGCCTGCTTGTTCGAGCTGGTCGTCGCGACATAACCGCCCTCTTCTTTTGCGAAGCTGGTGATCTTTGCGACGGCGTC
>DATDFJ010000067.1:0-18908 GCA_036522675.1 Chthoniobacterales bacterium
ATCGCGCGCGTCGCGGATGCGGCGAGCGAATTCCTGGAGCTCGGCTTTAAGGAATTCGTCATCGGCGCGCTTCACCACTTCGCTGATGCGCGCCTGGAGCGCCGTTAAACGGCCGGTGATCGTGTCCGGGACAAGATCGACGTCGCGCACCCGGAACTCGCGGCCTTTGCGGAAATCGGATTTCGCTTCGACCGCGCCAAAGAATTTGTCGACGTCCTCAACCAACTCGGCGGCGAGACGCACGCCCTGGGCGTCGCGCATCACCGTGAAAAGACCTTTGCGGGTGCGCGAATTGTAGAGCCGCTGAATTGTCGATCTTAGGCCGTACTGCGCAACGCCGATGCCGATCTGTTTAGACGCGACCTGCTCGACGGTGTGGGCCTCGTCGAAAATGATGAAGTCGTTCGGAAACAGGAAACCGCTCTCGCGTTCCTCCTGCAGCTGCGGTGAGCCGAGCAGAATGAAGAGCAACGTGTGATTGAGCACGATCACATCGGCGGCGAGCAAACGTTTGCGCGCCTGCTGATAGAAGCAGCGTGGATTTTGTCCGCACGTTTTTTGGGTGCAGATATGCGCTTCGCTGCAAACCTGGACCCATACTTTTGGATCGGGTTCGACTGACAAATCGCTGAGCGACCCGTCGCGCGTGGTGCTCGCCCATTCGGCCAGTCGCTGCAATTCGGTTTGTTCCGGCCCAGTGAAGAGCTCATTCGCGCTTTGCAGAGCGCGTTCGAGTCGCCGGCCGCAGATATAATTTTGGCGGCCTTTCATTAGCGCGGCCTCGAACTCGACGGGCAGAATTTTCTTCAAGATCGGAATGTCTTTGTGAACGAGCTGTTCCTGGAGATTGATTGTGTGCGTCGAGATGATCGCTTTTTTGTGCTGCTCGAGCGCGAAGAGAATCGAGGGCACAAGGTAAGCGAGCGATTTGCCGACGCCGGTGCCGGCCTCGACCACGAGATGTCGATCTTCCTCGAGGGCGCTGGCAACGGCGGCGGCCATGGCCTGTTGCTGCGGGCGAAACTCGAAATTCTTCGCTTTGGAAAGTACCCCGTCGGAGGCAAAAATCGCGCGGACCCGCTCGACAAATTCGGTGCCTAAGGAATCTTTCAGCGCGATCATTCCGAAAGCTCCAAGCACCAAGCTCCAAGCACCAGAGAAGCACCAATCACCAAATCACAATAGCCGGAGCGCTGAGTAATTGGAGCTTGGAATTTGGGGTTTCTTTGGAGCTTGGTGCTTGGAATTTGGTGCTTCGCATAGGCAGCGGGGTGCGCGAGCGACGCGGTTGAGCTAAGTTCGCTGCCGATGCGCCTGCTCGACCGCTACGTCATTCGCAATTTTTTGCAGGCCTATATCTACTGCATCGCGGGGTTCATCTCGATCTGGCTGATCTTCGACATTAGCGACAATATCTCGACCCTGCTCGACGAGCGCGTCGGTCTGATTCTGGCCGTGCAATATTATCTCACCCAAGTGCCGCAGGTGTTTATCATTCTGCTGCCCGTCTCATTGCTGCTCGCACTGCTTTTCTCGCTCGGCCGAATGTCGCGCTCCAACGAGATCGTCTCGATGCTTACAGCCGGAGTAAGTTTGCCGCGCGTCCTCCTGCCGCTGATTATGCTCGGGTTGGTGACGGTCGGCGCAACGATGGCGCTCAACTACGAGCTGGCCCCGCATGCCGAGCTGGCGCGGAGACATTTTTTCTCCGACACGCGCGGGCAACCCGCTGCACTGATCGAAGGCCAAATCTTTCGCAATCGCACAGATGAACGGACGTGGTTCATTCAGAATTTTCGGCTCCGGAGCAACGAGTTCAACACCGTGCAGGTGCTGCAACAAGACGAGCACGACAACATCGTGACCAACTACCTGGCCGATCGCGCCGTCTATTATCCCGACACGAAAACGTGGGAGCTGGAATCGGCGAAGGTGGTGCACTACGACGCGGCCGGCAACATTCTCGAGGAACAGTTTTATCCCGTGCTCAAGATCGAGCATTGGACTGAGACGCCGTTCCGGCTGAGCAGCGCGAATGTCCGCGCCGAATATCTCAGTGTGCCCGAACTGCGCGAGTATCTGCGGTTCAACGCCGATTTCCCGGCCACATTGCTCGCGCCGTTTCGCACCCATTTCCAGTACCGGCTCGCCCTGCCCTGGACTTGTCTCGTCACCGTGTGGATTGCAGCGCCGCTCGGGATCGGTTATTCCCGGCGCGGCGTGCTCGCCGGAGTGGCCGCCGCTGTGATTCTGGTTTTCTCGATGAATTTTCTCACGCATTTGTTTCTCGCGCTGGGGGAAGGCGACCGCGTCTCGCCGTGGGTCGCCGCCTGGACACCGAACCTGCTCTTCAGCGTGATCGGGTTGTACTTACTCTACCTGCGGGCATCGAACCGCGAAGCACCCGGCTTCCAATTCGCGCGCGCGCGGCGTACAATTTCTCGATGAATCCGTTACCAAACGAATGGGCAATCAAACATCGCGCCGACAAGTGCGCGGTGACGCAGCGGCCATTCGCCGCGGGGGAATATTTTTACACGCTGCTCTTTCTCGATGCCGACGGTTATCGCCGCGAAGATTTGAGCGACGAAGCGTGGGCCAATCGAAACGATAACATCCGGCCGTTTTCATTTTGGAAGAGCCGTTATGAACCGCTGCCGGCGGAAGCGCCGGAGCCGTTGCCAAAAGAAAATGCCGAGCAACTTTTTCGGCGGCTGATTGCATCGGAAGACGCACCGGCCAACGCCTGCTATGTGCTGGCGGCAATGCTCGAGCGCAAACGCGTGTTGAAACAGATCAAAACTGAAAACGTCGAGAGGGGCCGAGTGCTGGTTTACGAACACGGCCCGACTGGTGACGTCTTTATTGTGCCCGATCCCGGATTGCGCCTCGACGAGTTGGAAGCGGTCCAAAACGAAGTCGCCGAGTTGCTGCGCAGCGCGGCGTAGTCGAAACAGTGCCGTGGAGAAGATCGACCCGCCTTCGCCAAGCCTACGGCGAGGAGGCAATTGATGAGCGAAACACCCATTACGAATTACAAAATCGGTAACGAGCGGCTGATTCGCGTCACCGAAAAAGCGGCGCGTAAATTGGCCTCGTTGCTAGAGCAAAAAGGCACTCCGAATGGCGCGCTGCGTCTGGCCGTGGTAGGCGGCGGTTGTTCCGGCCTGCAGTACGTAATGGATTTGGTCGAGGGGCCGAAAGAGCGCGACATCCTCGTTCCGACTTTCAACGTGCGTTTGGTCGTCGATCCGAAAAGCGCGCTCTTCGTGAGCGGCTCAGTCCTCGATTACAGCGAGGATTTGCAAAAAGGCGGGTTCAAAGTCACCAACCCGAATGCGGTCGCGCACTGTTCGTGCGGCGAAAGCTTCGCGGTGTGACTTCGAATCCCGCCTTTTGTCTCCCGAATTGCTACGCCGCGATTATGGAGTGGGCGAAGCCGCCGGCGACTCGCTGGCGGACGGTGACGGCGATTCTTCTTCAGTTTTCTTCGCTGCCGCCTTCTTCTTCTTCGGCGACTCTGATGGCGAAGCCGATTCCTCCGCTGTCGCCGACGCCTTCTTGTGGGCGGTCGTCTTCTTCGTCGTCGACGCGGCGTGAGTCGTAGTCGCGCCGGTGCTGGTCGTGGTCGCCTCCTCCTTCTTCTGCGTCATGCAGGAGGTGACAAGTGCAACTGTCGCGAACGTAGTGATTAAGAACAAAATGGGATTTTTCATAGGCGGGGTTGAGAATGCTTAGTTGGGTGGTGGAGAGCAAGTACTAAATCATGGCCATCTGAGACCGCCTGCTTTTGTCGGCCCGCGCATAGCTTTTGCTCTTGTCTCGAGCTCAGTTCAACCCGCCCATGCTCGACCAGGCAACATTCGAATACCTGCTGCCGCTAGCCTACCAGTGGTGCAAAGCCACCGAAGCATTCGTTCTCGCTCACGGTGTCCCATTGAGTTCGCGCCAGCTGGCCGATGCTTGTCGCGCTGGTGTGCAGGACTGCTCAAGGATCCGCGTGCTGGTCGTCGATCGGATGACGTTGCCGGAGAACCCGGAGTTGGCCGAGGCCGCCCGCCATGTTCGCATCCTCACCGAGGAGACGCGATGTGTCGGGTTTGGCCACGCTATCATCATCCGCGCCGACGCCTGGGGTGACCGCGAACTGCTCGTGCATAACCTGGTACATATCGCGCAATGCGAACGCAGCGGCGGACTCGAGGCGTGGGTTCGGCGCTACCTGAGTAACCGTCGCGCGTCCGCGCAATTTAGCCCCGGCGGGCTCGAAGAAGAAGCGCGAGGGCTGGCCCGGGAGATTTGCACCGCCCCGGGTAGTAAGCCGTCCCTGGCAGGACGCTAAACGGCGTTTGCCCGCGGTCGCCCGCGGGATCCGGCGGATCGGATCTGCCGAAATAAAAAAGCTTCCCAAGCGTCGGGTGAGAGTGTTATAAGCGTTATAACTTTTATGGCAACTCGCCTCGCCGCATTCCTCAAGTCCCGAACCCTCAGCACACTCGTTTACCATTGCGCATTGCTACTCGCCTGTTTCACCCTCGGCGCGCGCCCCCAGCAGCCGGTCTTCCTCACCCCGGCCGAAAGCGATCTCGTCGTGCTCAATGGCTGCGTGATTTCCGCGTGCAATTATCTCGCCGCCGTCAAAACCCAGCACGCGCTGGACAAGAATTTCTGGGCGAAAATCTTGCTCGTTCGCTACAACAACCATCCCGCCGGCCACGCCTACTGCGTCTGGGAAACTGACGGCACGATTTACGGCTACGATCGCAACGCCGGTTCGTTTCCCATTCCCGTTTACACGCAGGACGCGCGCTCGATCGCGATTGTGCTGGCGCAAGAGCTTTCCAAAGTCTTGGGTGAGCCGCTCTCAGTCGATCACGCCGAGTTTGTCCAGCCCGACCGCGCTCAACTCTTCAAGTACTAAGCGCCGCTGATTTGATTTTGCGGACGCCAAAGCGGCGCGTCGGAATCGAATCACCGATGTGAGCGGGAGGCGCGCAGTCAACGCATTATCGAACGCGCAGATCGCCGAGCTGCTCGCCCGCGAGGCCGAAACAAGCAGCGGCATCCTGGTGCGCGCGTTCCGACGCGCGGCGCGGTCGGCTTTCCTCTGGCCACAAGAGGTTGTCGATCTTGCCACGCAACATCGGCCACTCACCGAGTTGCGCGCGGTCGGCCCATTTATCGCGACACGAATCCAAAGTTGGATCGACACGACGCCGTCACTTCCAGCAAAACCGCCGCCGCTGCGTCGCGATTTCCTCGCGCTAGCTGACGCGCGGAAAGTACTCGATGCGAACCCCGCATGGGCAAAATCGTTGCGCGGCGATTTGCAGATGCACAGCCGCTGGAGTGACGGCTCGGGAACGATCGCCGAGATGGCGAACGCGGCGCGGCAACGGGGCTACGAATACATCGCGATCACCGATCATTCCAAAGGTCTGAAGATCGCCGGCGGAATCGACGAAATCCAGCTCAGAGGCCAGGTCGCCGAGATCACACGAGTTAATAAATCGAGTTCACGCAACGGCGCCGACCTGCGCGTGCTCTCATCCCTCGAACTGAACCTGAGCCCGCGCGGCGATGGCGACATGGATCCGCGCGCACTCGCGAAACTGGACATCGTCCTTGGCTCGTTTCATTCCGTCCTGCGCAAGAAAGAAGATCAGACCGAGCGCTATCTCCGCGCCTTGCGCAATCCGCATATCCAAATTCTCGGTCACCCGCGCGGACGCATCTACAACTACCGGCTCGGCCTGAAAGCCGACTGGTCGCGCGTGTTCGCGGAAGCCGCGCGGCTCGACAAGGCGCTCGAGGTCGATAGTTATCCCGATCGTCAGGACTTGAACCTTAGCCTGCTCAAAATTGCGCGGCGCGAAGGTTGTCGCATCTCGTTAGGTACGGACGCGCATCATCCATGGCAACTCGAATTCATCGATCTCGGCTTGGCCGCCGCGTTTAAGGCGAAAATCCCGCAAGACCGGATCATTAACTTCATGTCGACCTCGCAACTGCAAGCATGGGTTGCCAATGTGCGCTGCCGAAAATTGAGAAAGCGCTAGGCGCGTTGGCTTGCGGGCAGCGTTTCTTTGAGATCGCTTGCCGGACGGCTCGAGAGCGAGCTCGGTGAATTCACATGCGCCTCAAAATCAACGCCGACACTCAGACGATACACGAGCTCACCGCCAAGCCAGCCGCCAATTAGGGCGATTGCGACGGCCACGATTCCGACCCCAATGGCCAAGGTCGATGGCGCATCCGGATTTGCGCGTCTCGACCACCAGCTCACCGCAAAAAGAATGACCACAACAACCATTACAACTGCGTGCCAGAGGCCGATTCGTTTCGCGCGAGTACCCGCCGGCAGCGCCAGCCAGTCGGCAAAACCGAAGATTGCGGCGAACAACCCGCTCAATACGCCGGCGGCGATGAGCCAGTAGGCAAAGTGCGCCCAGTGCGCACCGCCATGAACAAGATGAATGATATCACACGCCACTGCCGCCGGCAGTAAACCGAGCGGAAACACGATCACCATCGGATGCACCGGGTGCCCCAGCAGATTGATTCTTCCAGCCATAACGAACCTCCTTTGAAGAAGTTCGCGCGAAGATCGACAATCAGATGCCGGTCTATATCCTAGGGTTTGTCGCCCCAGGTTTTCTTCTGAAATGAGACGCGTCCCGAACCTTGTTCGAACGCTTCGAAATGATCCGGGTTCTGTTGGTAATATCTTTGGTGATAATCTTCGGCCGGCCAGAATTTCATTGCCGGAAGAATCTCCGTCACGATCGGTTTTTTGAACCTACCCGAGGAGGCGAGCTTTTGCTTCGACTGCTCAGCGATTTTTTTCTCCTCAGCGTCGCCGTAGAAGATAGCCGCGCGATAACTTGGCCCAACGTCGGTAAACTGGCCGTCGGATTGAGTCGGATCGATTTGCTTCCAGTAGATATCCAGTAACTGATCATAGGAAATTTTCGCCGGATCGTAGGTGATCTCGATCGACTCGCGATATTTCGTTTTTTCCGAAGTGACGAGATCGTAGGTCGGGTTCGGCTCGGTGCCGCCGCAATAACCTACCGTTGTCTTGATCACGCCCGGCGCTTTGTCGAACGCCGGTTGAATGCACCAGAAACAGCCGCCCGCAAAGAGTGCGGTTTTCGTCGCGCTCGGTGAACTTTGCGCCGGTAAAAAGTGGCAATTGAATGCGCTGCCGAGGAGAATCGCCAAAAGAAGTCTGTTCATACCGCACCATTAGACCACGCCAGCGCGCGCGCGCTCATTCGCTGGTCCGGCCGAGATCGTCGACCGGACCGGTACAATAGCGAATCAAGTGGACTGGCTCAGTCGGCCAAGCGCAAGAGCGCCGAGCAGCAAACCGAGGTCGCGCAGCGCGACATCGTAATAACCCGGAATGCTTAGGAGATTGAGAATGATCAACAGCAGCCAGATCGCCACGATGTAAGCGAACACCCTCGGCTTAAGCGCCACTCCGATTCCCGCGACGATTTCCACCACGCCTACCGCCATCATGAATTGGTGACCGTGTCCGCCGAGAACGTTGTTCGCCAACGGCGATAGGTACTTGTCCCAATCAACCAGGAGATCGAAAAACTTATCGAGTCCGGCCAGAATTGGAGCAACGGTGAAGCCAAAACGCAGAATCATGAAGGCCTGCCGAGCGCCAGAAGAGCTATCGATTGAGTTTGCCATAAGGTCACGTCCTTAAGAAAAAATCGTCCCAAAAGCAATACCCGGTTGCGCCTATCCAAGCCACCGGCGAGCCAGCCGGTCGCGTTGCGTAGTTGAATCGCTTGGTAACAGGTCGATTTTCTCTTCGTGATCGAACTGCTCCCCGAAACCTACCACGCCTCGCTCGATCTACTGCTCGGTTTTGGGCGTGCCGCGCCGTTGCAGGTCGATCTCGGCTGCGGCGAAGGCGCATTCCTGTGCGAGCTTGCCCAAAAATTTCCCGAGAAAAATTTTCTCGGCATCGAACGCTTGAGCGGCCGCGTCGCGAAAGCCAGCCGCCGCGCTGGTCCGAGCCGGACTGGACCTAAGATCGACAATGTCCGCGTCCTGCAGATGGAAACGTGCTATGCCGTGCGTTATTTGCTCCCGCCCGAGTCGGTGGAAACTTTTTATCTGCTCTTTCCCGATCCCTGGCCGAAACGCCGTCATCACCGGCGCCGCATCTTTTCTCCCGGGTTCCTCGATTCGATCCATCGCGCACTCGAACCCTGCGGCATGCTGCACGTCGCCACTGACCACCGCGATTATTTCCAGTACATCGAGGACGTCGCGCGCGCCTCGTCTGGATTCGAGATGGTCGATCTTGCCGATGCGCAGCTGCCGCTGACTAAATTCGAGAAACGATTCCGCGAGCAGGGCGCGCCGATTTACCGGCTCGCGCTGCGGAAGATTTCGCCGGTGACGTAAGCGCGCGCTTGCCAATCGTGCGGGTGAAAGCGCAGTTCGACCGCGCCAGTTTCATCCTGTCGGAACAATTTGATTCCGCGCGCGCGAACGCGCTCGGCCCATTCATCGCTGATTCGCTCGCTCTGCGGAAAATCGCGCGAAGTCGCGATGATCAACTGTGGTTGGACAGCGTCGAGAAATTGCTCCGAGCCCGAGTTGCCGGAACGATGTTGCCCCTTAATCAAAATGTCACTGCGCAAATTTTCTCCGGACGCCAGCAACACATTTTCGGTCGTGTAGCCGCTGTCCGATACGAAGAGAAGTTTGGCCGAGCCCGGAACGGTGATCTGCAGGACGAAAGCCTGATCATCGGTGTTGTCTGAGACAAAACCGGCCGGGGGATGAAGACATCTGGCGATGATCTCCCGCGAAAACGAAACACTTTGTCCAGCGACGGCAGCGTCGATTCGGACCCGCCGTTGCACGCAAACCGCACGGAGACGCTGATGGACGGTTGAACGATCCGGCATGGGATTGTCGATCAAACGCAGCCGCGGGAACTCTTCGAGCAAGGCCGGTGCGCCGCCGATATGCAACGAGTCGCCGTGAGTGAGAAGCACACCTTCCAGTCGATTCACTCCGGCCGCATGCAGATACGGGCGCAGCACTCGTTCGTAATCGCGTTCGCTCCCGCAATCGAGCAGCCAGTCACCGCTGCCTGTGCGCAAGTGCACGGCCGCCCCCGCGTCGGCATCCAAGATGGTCACACGCGCCTGATCGTTTGTCGGCCAGTTTGGGTGTGCAACGTAGTAATGGCCGCCGGGCAGTTGCGCAAAAAAGTGCACGCACCCGATCACAATCCGCGCCAGGCACCAGTTGGCGTTATTGAAAACAACCGCCACCCACGGCAGGAAAACCGCGGACAAGATCGACAACAGCGCGAGCGCCAAGACGAAAAATGCGATCGGCACCACGACAAGGTTGGCCACCAGCGAAACCGGTGTGAACAGATAAAAGTACCACCAGATCAGCGGCAATGATCCGATAAACGCGGCGAACGACACCGAGGCGCCGCGCGAAATCCAATCGATCACCGCATGCAGCCAATAACGCGGGCCGCGCAGTAATGCCGGCGGCAAAAATGCATCGGGCGCGGTGATGCGCCGCAAAAAACCGAACGGCAAATCCGCCAGCAACACGATCGCGCCGACCACTGCGAAGGAAAGTTGGAAGCCGGTGGAAAACAACTGGTTGGTGTCCCAACTGAGAATGAAAAAGGCCGCGGCTGCCAGACTGTTAAGAACGAATGGTCTGCATTCGAAAAAGAACGCGCCCATTAGCGCCGAGCTCATCACCGCCGCGCGCACGCTCGAGACGTGCAACCCGGTGACTGCAGCATAGAAGAGGACGAGCGGAATGATCAGCGCAGTTGCCAATTTTCTCGGTAATTGCGCGACCACTCCGAGCATCCACAACAGACGTGCGACAATGCCGACGTGCAGACCGGCGACCGCGAAAAGATGCAGCGTGCCGGTTTGCTGGAACGGCTCCTCGATGTCTTCCGGTGTTTGATGCCGCAGCCCCAGGACGATGCCGCTCAAGAATGTTTGCACATCCGGCGCATCGTCGAGGCCGCGACAAATCGCGCGCTGCATCCACGCGCGCGAGCGCTGCGCCGCGCGCAATATCGGGTTACCGCCGCCGTGGCGCAGCAGCACGCCATCTTCGGCGTAGCGCACGAACAACTCCCGTCTGACGTCCTGCCGCGCGAGATAGGAGCGCATATCGAATTCGCCGGGATTACGCGGTGGCGCAATCGGTTCGGCCATTCCGAATAACTTCAATTCGTCACCGAATTCCGGCGCGCCCCGCCAGCGCACGAGAAGAACCGCGCTTGTCGTGTCCGTTCTACCTTCGAGCTCGAGCGATTTGAGCTTGAACAAGAACGTAGCGAATTCGTTCGGCGCGATCTTCGGCTCGCTGACTACCGCGCCGATCGCCGTGACCGAACGCATGCGCTCGCCGAGTCGCACCGCCAAACGTTTTCCCTCTGTATCCTCGATTTGAAATTCGTGGAGCAGGAAAAAAGCGAAGGCTACTAGCGCGTATGTCGATGTTAGGTGCGGCCATTGCCATGCCGCGAACGCGACGAGAACGAAGAGAAAAACAAGCATCGGCCACGCGCCGCGCGAAGCGGGGACGAAATCGGCGGCGGCGATCCCGATTCCCGCGGCGAGCGCGAGCCCGACAAACGGCTGACGCGGCAGCACGGGAATTTCAGGCGAACGCCTGCCGATGGCTGAGAAGATAAATCCAGTTGAGAACCAGCGCCGCGATCACGAAAAGGCGCGCGAACTTCCGACCGAACGCCGATAAAAACGTGAAGCGCACGCGCGGCGCGCGCGTTGCGAGCACGGCGAAGGCGTAGACGTCGTAGATCGTGAGCGCGCAGAGAAACGCGAACACGAGCGGATTCCATTTGATCGCGGCAAGGAAATGCGCGTGGAAAAATTCGATTGTCGATCTGGTCGCGCCGCAGGTGACGCACGGCAAGCTGGTCACATCGTGGAACAAACAATGCGGCCACGGCAGACCGAGCGCGAACCAGACAACGGCGAAGACGAGCGAGCCGAGCGACACGCTCAGCCAAATCAGTTCGTGATCGATTTCACCCGGCCGAAGCGCGCGACGCGTCACTTGCATCGCTCATCCGCTCGTGTGGTGCAGGAGCGCGCCGATCCCGCCGAGCATGACGCCGAGTGCAATCAACCCGCCGCAACAAACGATCAGCGGCAGAAACACCGCCAGCGCCGTGCGGCCGGGGTCCGTCTCGTGCGCCTGCGCCAGCCCGATAATGTAGAGCACAATTTCCCAAACAAGAACGACCAACCCTCCGCAAATTGGAATCACCAGCAGCGGATGGACCGAGCCGATCGTAAAACAAACGACGCGGAAAGTTGTTTCGAACGCCTGATTAGCTCCGCCCGCGATCATCAGGCAAACGTGCAAAATGGCGGCAACGATGAAGACGGCAATGAGGACACCCAGCGGCGCGAGGATTAATACAGCGATGGAGCCAAAACCGCTGATGAACTGCTCGAACGGGCTGTGCCTCGTCGGGAAAAAAATCAAACTGCGGAACGCGAACCGATAAAAGAAACTGAACAGGGCTCCGAAGGTGCCGCCGATCATGGCATAGAGGAGCGGCTCGCCGAGTCCACCTTCGCGGCTCATGATCGCGAATGCTTGCGTCGGCCGGGTCAGCACCATTTGCAGCGTTTCGATGAACGCGTTGAAAAATCCTTTCACGTGCCGCGCATCCCACGGCAATCCGCTGCGCGTCGGCATCCCTTCCGCCCCGGCTGCGGCGGTCGCTGGAGTGATTGTCGATGTTACAGGCGGCGGAGTTGCCGGTGGCGTCGGTGCAGTCGCCGCCGCACCAGCTTCTCTGAACTCGGCGAATTCCGAGAGCGGCTGCCAATTGGTCATGCCTTCGCGCCAGCCGAGATCGCCCGGGACGAACCGGCCGGAGCGCAACCCTTCCCGCACTTCTTCTTCAGAAAAAACGCCGAGCGTGCTGGCACCGCGACTGATGTGGATCGCCATCTGTGCGCGTTTTAATCAGCCGCGCCGGCAAAGTCAATCAGGGAGCGGCGCGCGTTTAACGCTCGAGCTTCGCCTCGATTAACTTGATAACCAATAACGGACAACGTCTCGCGCGAGCGCGACCCTCAATCCTTTGCGGCCGACAAAATGTCGCGCGGCACGGTGTACATCTTCCCGCCGATGTCGAGCTTGATCCCATCGGGAACGTCCTGGCCGCGGTAGCGCTCTCCTTTTGCCAGGCGCTTGGCCACTGCTCCGGTGTCGCCGCCGATTACGTAATCCTGTTTCAACTCGTAAGTGTGCAGCGGCGTCACCGGCAGTGTCGGCGACGGCGTGGACTCCGGCGCAACTGCCGCGGCCGCTGTGACTCTCGGGGCCGTCGACTGCGGCCCAACTGCGACGGGTTTGACTGTTGACGCGATGGTGTCGGCCACGCCGTGTGCCGATTCCCGTCCGGGAACTGGCGTTGTTGCAATCACGGTGCGCGTCTCCGATGCGGGCGCAGCAGCAACGGCCGCCGCCGCTGCCGCCTGCGCGTGGTAGTGTTCCTGCACCTCTTTCGGCAGCTCGTTGAAATAAATCTTTTCTACGCCGACGTCGGTTTCGACCACAATCCCATCGGCCTCAACCCGCTTCACCGTCACGCCTCGGTATTTGGTTCCGTCGAGCGTCTGGAAGTCAGCCGCAAGCACGCCTGACGCGAAACAAACTATCGAGATCCAAAACGTCCGCATATTTCCCGACACCCACCCTGAATGGATCGCATCTCGATCAACGCGCGCGCGGAT
Source organism: Chthoniobacterales bacterium (assembly GCA_036522675.1). Classification (GTDB taxonomy): domain Bacteria; phylum Verrucomicrobiota; class Verrucomicrobiia; order Chthoniobacterales; family UBA10450; genus AV17. Next base: position 12,807 of record DATDFJ010000067.1, read on the forward strand.
TCGCCGTTGCCTTTTGTCTTGTCACTCATCACATGCTTGCCAAGCCGTAGCTCTTTAGCGAAGGCTGGCCACTCGTCGCTTCGATATGCTCCACATCCTCGATACCCGTCAGCTCGGTCGGCCCGGCATTGTTGCCGCAACCGCCGTCGAAACCGATGACGGCATCGCTCTTTTTGATACGGGCGCCGAATCGACGTTCGACAACGTAGTTGTCGATCTTGGCGAAGCCGGGTTTTCGGCAAAGGATGTTCGGCACGTTTTCCTCAGTCACATTCACTTCGATCATGCCGGCGCGGCGTGGCGTTTCGCCGAATGCGGAGCGACGATCTACGTGCATCCGCTCGGCGCGCAGCATCTGGTCGATCCCAGCAAGTTGATCAGCTCCGCCACGCGCATCTTCGGCGACCAAATGGAGAAACTCTGGGGCCGCATCGCGCCCGTGCCCGCCGATCGCATCCGGGTCGTTGAGGACAACGAACTAATTCGCCTCCGGCCTTTCCAAGTGCGCGCGCTCGCTACTCCGGGCCACGCCGATCATCATCACGTCTATCATTGGGAGGACAACGTCTTCGGTGGCGACATCGCTGGAGTCCGGATTGGCCATGGTCCTCCAATCCCGCCGTTTGTCCCGCCGCAGCTTCATATTGAGTCGTGGCACGAATCGATCACCCGGATGCGTACTCTTGGGGCGGCCAATCTTTATCTGCCGCACTTTGGTAAAGTCGAGGGCTCGATCGCCGAGCACCTCGATGCACTCGACGAGCGTATCCAGCGCTGGTCCGAATGGTTCCGCGAAAAAATTCGCGCCGGTGCGACCGAAGACCAACTCCGCCGCGACTTCGCCGAACTCGAACACAGCGAACTTATCGCCGGCAGTTCGTCACCCGTCACTCGACACCGGTCACTCGTCACTGATTACGAGACGGCCGACCCCAGTTACATGGCCGTTCCCGCCGCGATCAGGTATTGGAACAAATATCATCCCGAAAGTGTCGCGCTGCAGTGATTGGTAATTAGAAAGCTGCAAACGCAGTTCGAGCGCTCGTCACTCGTCACGTGTCTGCCGAGCCGTAGCTTTCAAGACGAAGGTTGGTCACTGGTCACTGTGTTACGTACAGCCGCGCAAGAGGAAAAAGATCAACAGAATTGGAATGGGAATGCCAATCAGCCAAAGCAAAATCCATCCGGTCGCGCCGGTCTCGTCTGATTTATTTTCTCCGCTCAGTGGCGAATTTGGTTGCTTCATAACACTGAAACGCACGCCGCACTCGATCTACGCGTGTTGAATTGAACGGACCTAACTTGCCGTTGCTTGTCATTCGCTCGAAAATCCGCGCGTAAAGTTCTGCAAAAGCGATTCATTCGGAGGGAAATGGGTTCAACACCGACCGATCAATCGGTTTTGCCAGCGGCTGATGATGTCCCGCCGACATCGGCTGGGCCGCGCGTTGACTTGCAGACGCGAATGCGGCCGCAATTCGATGTCCGTTCCATTGCTCTGACCGGTCTCTTGATCCTTGGCATTTTTTACACCGTCTATTTCATGCGCTCGATTCTGCTGCCGCTCGTCCTCGCGTTGCTGCTCAGTTATTTGCTCAGGCCGATCGTGCGCTTCCTTGCACGTCTCCGCATTGCTCCACCGTTTGGCGCGGCCATTCTCCTGCTTAGTCTCGTCGCGCTCGTAGCTTACTCAATTTCGTTTCTAGCCGCGCCCGCCGCCGCCTGGCTGGAAAAAGCGCCCTACAGTTTGCAGTCGCTGCAGGCGAAATTGGTGCCGCTGCGTCAGCCGTTGCAGAGCGTAGCCAAGGCCAGTGGCGAACTTGAGAAACTGGCGACTCCTGATAGCGGCGCGGCTAAACCGATCATTGAAGTAAAGCGCCACCCCATCATCGATTCTTTGTATGTGCGGACGCCGGAGTTCATCGTCAGCGCCGCCCTGCTGCTCATCTTGCTTTATTTCCTGCTGGCGCACGACGGCGTCTTTCTAACGAAAGTCATCAAGCTGCTGCCGACGCTGACCGACAAGAAGCGAGCCGTCTCGATTGCGAATGAGATCGAAGCGCATGTCTCCCGCTACCTTTTCACCGTCACGATGATCAACGTCAGCCTTGGAGTGGTCGTTGGCACAACGGCCGGCCTGCTCGGGCTGCGCAACCCTCTGATGTGGGGCGTTATGGTCGCGCTGCTGAATTTCGTGCCTTACCTCGGCGCTCTGACCGGCATTATTTGCATGACGCTCGGCGCGATCTTGAGCTTCGACAGCCTTGGCTATGCGCTCATTTTCCCGGCCATGTATCTCGGGTTCGCGACGCTCGAAGGAAATTTTATCACTCCGTGGGTCATGGGACGCTCACTCACGCTTAACCCCGTCATCGTTCTCTTATCGTTAACCTTCTGGGGCTGGATATGGGGCATCGCCGGCATTATTCTCGCCGTCCCGATCCTGGCCGGCGTCAAAATCTTCTGTGCCCACATCACACCAACGGAACCGATCGCAGAATTTTTGAGCTAACCGTGGTCGCCGACCGCGTCGCCGGTTAGCCATTAACGGGGAACCGATAACTGCTCACCACTTACCCGCCCAAGCCCAATGCGCGCCGGGTGTCCATCGTCAGGTAGCCGGTGGGACTCAAACCGTGATCGCTTTGGAAGGCACGGACCGCGTGCTGCGTTTCCGGTCCGAAGAGGCCGTCGATTTTCCCGTGGTAATAACCCATGCGCGAAAGTCGTTCTTGCGCGGCGGCCACCGGCGAATCGTCCTGCACGTATTGATCCGGCGCCTGATAACCGTCCTGCCCATAGGCGTCGCCCTGGCCGTAGGAATAATCGCCGTCGGGATAGCCGCCGTCGTAGCCGTAATACCCGGGATCATAGCCATAGGCGTACGGATAAGGATAGTAATCGTAGCCGTAAGCGTAATCGAACGGGTAACCAATCGGCCACCACGGATAAAAGCCGACGTCGAAAATCACCCACGAATTATTGATGAACCGGCAAACGTGACCGCGCCAGAAATGATCGCAGCTTCGGTCCCAGTTCGGCTGCCAGTTCTGCGAGCGGCGCGCGAAGACGCGGTCCTGCGTTGTGGAAGTCCCCGTCCGGTTCACGCCCGTCAGCTGTGAGGACGTGCCGCTGCGCGTATTCTGAAAAGTTCCCGTGCTGGTATTGCTGGTTACTGGAGCGACATTTCGCATGCTGGATTCAGCCGGCGCTCTTGAGCCGTTAATCGTGACCGTGCTCGATCGCCGTTGGACATTTCGTGGAAACATTTGCCGCCATGCCATGTCCCGATCCGCCCTCGACCTCGACGAGAATCGTTGACCGCCGGAATACGTTCGCGCGCTGCCGAAGTTTTGGAATTGTGGCGAGCGATACAGCGGGGTCATCGACGAAAACCGCTGGCCGCCCGGATACGTCGGCGCTGCGCCATAGCGCTGAACCGACGGCGGCCGATATGCCGGACTTACACCGCTGTAGCCTCCTCCTCTATAGCCGGTATTGCCTCTGTAGCCGGCGTCGCTGACACCGGTAAATGTGCGTGGCACAGGCCGAGCCGGCGCGGGATGATTGCTGCTGTTAGAGTAAACCGGCGGATCAGCCTGCACCGGCAGCACCAGCGCCAAGCCGCCAATCACGATCGCGAACGATTGAAATTTGCCATTCATGAAAACGTCCTCCGAGATAATTGTGCACCAATTGAACCCGTCCGTTAAGCCTTAGTTGCAGCGAGCCGGTTTCAGTTTTTTAGCTTTTCCGCGCTCGCTGTCGCTACCACGTGACGTTCGTATATCCATCGCTGTCGACGAACGTGTTCGTTCCAATCGCACGAACAAAAACGTAGTCGATACTTAGATCGGACAACACCTGGCCGTAAATTTTCAGATCGGCCGTAGCCCCCGGGTCCGTCGTGAAGGTTTCGAATGGCTTCACGTCGGCCTTCGCAATCATCACCGGCACACTCACGAACCCTCTTTTGCCTTCCGGCGCTCCCTGCCAAACCGCCGACTGATACCAATTCGGCTTCAGATGACGAATTTCCTTCGAGCGAAATCGGAAATGGAGTTCCACCAGGCGGCCGACATGCGCTTCGAGGGCTCTGTTCTTGCTCAGCGTGCGCACATCAAAGCTCTCCAATTTCGCCCACGTCTTCACGCCAAATCGCGCGTCCGCGAACATTTTTACGTCGCCAGCGAAGCTGTGCATCGCGACAACTGCGGATAGCGTTAAGGCAATCACAGCTTTCATTGCTGGCGAATCGTTACCAAATCTTTGCTGCCCGTCACTCGTCACTTCCCCTATTTCAGCTTTTCAGTTTTCAGCTTCCAGTCGCGGCACGTTCGCGTCGCTGTTAAGAAACACTCAAGCGGCGTTGCGCATTTCTCGCCGGAACAAGCAGTGGCTGCCGCTATTCCGATCACCACGTATCACGGCTTGGACGGCGTTGCCGCCAAGTCCGAGTGCGATGCGAGCGTCAGCGCTGCATTTGCCTACCGCGGTCTGGGCATCGGTGTGGGAGTAGGTCTGGCTCTGGCCTGCTGTCTCTGCTGTTGCTGGGCTTGCTGTTGCTGGAGTTGCCTTTGCTGTTGCTGTTGCTGCTGCTGTTGGGCTTGTTGCAGCTGACGCTGCCGTTGCATCTGTGCGGCTTGTTGTTGTTGCTGCTGCTGACGTTGTCTTTGCTGCTCGGCCTGTTGTTGCTGCTGACGTTGCCGTTGTTGTTGTTCAGCTTGTTGCTGTTGTCGCTGCCTTTGCTGTTGTTGAGCTTGTTGCTGCTGACGTTGCCGTTGTTGTTGTTCGGCTTGCTGACGTTGGCCTTGCTGTTGTTCAGCGGCTTGTTGCTGCTGTCGCTGCCTTTGCTGTTGTTCGACCTCACGCTTCTGCGCCTGGCGTTGCGGCGCGGCGCCCTGTTGCGCTGCCTTTTGTCTTTCGGTGGCCTGCTGTTGTTGCTGTTGTTGCAATTGTCTTCGCTGTTCCTGCTGTCGTGCGGCCTGTTCACCGCGAGTTCGCGTCTGCGCGGGTTGAGTTGGTTTCTTCTCTTGCGGTTGCGTTGGTTCTTGTACGCCGGCTCGCCCTTCACTTGCTCCACGCGACGGCGCTTTGCCCTGTGGAGTTCGCTGACCTCTTTGCTCGCCAGCTGACGGACCCGCAACACCTTGCCGTTGAGTTCCCGTTGCCCCGCCCGGCTTCGTTCCCGGCAACGGTTTCTGCATTTGCGCTTGCTGAGCACCTCTGCCCTGAATTCCTGCTTTCGCACCTTGCCCGGGCGCGCGTGGTTGCGCCCCCTGCGGGCCGGCAACGCCAGTTGGTGTACGGCCTGCCTTTTTCAGCGACTGACCAGGCTTAATGCCTCCTTGGCCGGCGATTCCCTGGCCACCTTGAGCACGGCCAGCTTGCGTGCCAGCTCCGGCTTTGCCCGCGGTCGTTGCGCCACCTTGCTGTCCCCCTCGCTGTCCTGGTTTTTGAGCCTGACTACCAGGTGCCTTTGGCGGAGCCGCCAGACCCTTTGCTGCATCAGCTACACCGGCGCTGGGCCGGCCAGATGGTCCGGGCTGACCAGCTAACGCTTTTTGTGTGCGCTCACCCGGCCTCGCGGGACGCGTGCGCGCCTGAGTCGCTGCGCCTCCTCTCGTACCGGGCTGTTGCACCACCGCCCCTTTCGGCAAACCTTTGACTTGCCCGGTCGTGACTGGCTTTTGCGCCAGTTTCGACGCGACTTCGCCCGGCAACTTGGCTGGTGCGCTCTTCGGGCTCTTCCCCTTATTTTGCTGCGCGATCTTCTTCTGAAGGTCCGCCTTGACGTTTGGATCCTTTATCCCAGCCCAGCCCTTATCCACTTTTTCCTTCGGGATGGTAGCCGCAACCTTCGGCGCGTGCTGAGGCGTCTTGGTGGATGTGATCTTCGGCGCAGCGACTGACAGCGTGTTGCCTTCCAGCTTCGAACGCTTACCGCCCGCGATCTTTGCCGGATCGTCATAACGATTGACGTGGATTTTGCGAACTTCTTTGCCCCCAGCCTTCTGGATCGCGCTGTTGACGGCGTTCGCATCCGGTCCGCCATTGTAAATGTTGACGTACTTCTTATTGTTCTGATTGACGTTGGTGTAG
>DATDFJ010000068.1:0-8904 GCA_036522675.1 Chthoniobacterales bacterium
AGGTAGGGCAGCGGCTGTGGGTCCTGCTTTGGCAACGGTTTTCGGAACGGCTCGAGCGCTTCGAGCGTCACTACCCACGGCGAAATGCTGGTACAAAAATTCTTCGCCAGAAACGGGCCGAGCGGTTGGTATTCCCATGCTTGAATGTCGCGCGCGCTCCAGTCATTCATCAGCACCAAGCCAAAGATGTGATCGATCGCGCGCTCGATCGGGACCGGTTGGCCTAACGAATTGCCGGGACCGATCAGGAACGCCATCTCGAGTTCGTAATCGAGGCTCTTGCTCGGACCGAACACTGGCACTGGCGCATCTGGCGGCTTGGTTTGACCCCGCGGACGACGCACGTCGGTGCCGCTGATCACGATTGAGCTGGCGCGCCCGTGATAGGCGACGGGCAACCATTTCCAATTGGGCATGAGCGCGTTCTCCGCGCCGCGCAACATCGTGCCGACATTGTGGGCGTGATGAAAGGACGAATAGAAGTCCGTGTAATTCCCGATCCGCGCCGGCAATTGCATTTCCACATCCGTTTGCCGATGAAAGACGCGCTCCCGCTGCTCGCGATTGTCTCGCAGTGTCGGCGTGTCCGCCGCGAGGAGATGCTGCACTGTCTCGCGGACTGCCCGCCAGGCCGGTCGGCCTAACGAAAGAAATTCATTCAGCGAATCCCGCCTTGTAGCTGCCGCCGTCTCTGGCGGCAGATTTTTGAAATGCCCCGCTCCCTCCAGCTCCGCAAGATCGACAACGTACTCACCGAGGGCGACGCCGATCCGCGCCGGTCCATCGCGCGGCTTGAAAACACCGAAGGGCAAATTCTCCAGCGGAAAATGCGAATCTGACGCGAGTTCGACAAACGATTGCAGAGCCACGCCTATGATTTAACCACGAAGCTCACGAAGACTAATTTGATTTCAGGAAAACCTTCGTGAACTTGGTGTCCTTCGTGGCGATTAAAGCAGATTCAGAGCGCGCAAATCCTCGCGCGGTTCGTCGAAGCTGCAGCTCCCAAACGAGGTGACGTATTTCCGCCGCGCATTGAGCCGCTCCGCGGTCATCTCCCATTCGCGCCAGCCGAACACCGTTTCCTCGAAAGAAAAAGAGGCCGCTCGCTCGTCCTCGAGCATTTGCACGATCTCGCCTTCGTCCCAGTGATGTTCGGACGCGAGCACGGCCGCGCCGAGCACATTGAGAAAGCCGTGCATTTTAGCGCCGACTTCGTCGCGGAATTGACGCAGCGGATGATGAAGCCCGGCCGTGAATTTAATCGGGACGTGGTGTTTGCTTGCGGCGAGCAAAGATTCAGCGATCTGCACCGATGTCGGAAACGCATCGGCCGTCACTCCGCCGGTGCGCAGTTTGTAACCGAAGCGCGGTTCCTTCAATTGTGCGAGTAAACCGATCATTTCTTCGGCTGAATCCGGCGGCGCTTCCCAGAAAATGTGCAATCTCGCCTCGCCAAAAGTTGCGCTGGCGTCCTGAAGAAACGCAAGATCGACATGGTCAGGCAGTCGCATCTCGAGCTGCACGATCGACAAACTATCGGCGTGTGCCCGAGCAAATTCCCGGATCATCTCCCCCGTTCTTTTCAGATCTGCGCCTTTGCTGCCAAGCGCCGACACGCGCAGCGGATGCTTTTTGTCGAAGGACGCGAGGTGGGCGGCAGCGGCTTCGAATTGATCGACCGGCAAAACGAAACTATTTAGCATCCACGCGTCGGACGAGCGGACATATTGGGCGTGGTTTTGTAATGCCGCTTCAAGCGGCAAACCGCACGGGGGAAACATCCCCGCGTAATCGATCGAATGCGCGAGCAGCGCGTGCAGCGAAGCGGCCGGCATCGTCTGAATTGAAGCGTGCGAAGTGGTGTTTAGTCAACCGCCGCGCGCGGCGATGCGCGTGCGCAACACGCCAAGCTTGTCGATCTCCAGCTCGACTGTGTCGCCCGGCTTCAACCAGCCGCCGGTATTTTCCGGGCCGAGCTCGAGGATGCAGCCGGTGCCGATCGTGCCGCTGCCAATCAAATCGCCCGGGAAAAGATCGGCATCGCGCGAGGCGTGCGCGATCAGTTTCGGAAATGAATGATGCAGCGCCGCACTGTTGCCGCGTGACAACTCGCGGCCATTCACGCGCGCGCGCATTTCCAGCGAAATTTTTTCGCCGCTGATCCGATCGGAAACTTCGTCGCGCGTCACCAGCATCGGCCCGATCGCGGTCGCGAAATCTTTACCCTTCGCCGGGCCGAGACCAACTTCCATTTCCGCGCGCTGCAGATCGCGCGCGCTGAAATCGTTGAGAATGACGAACCCGGCGACGTGTTCCCAGGCGCGCGCTACCGGAATATCGCGTCCCCATTTTCCGATCACCGCGCCAAGCTCCAGCTCATAATCGAGTTCCTGCGAACCGGCCGGCGCCGTAACTACGCCGTTGTCGGCGATAAGCGAGTTCGGATTAGAAAAATAAAAGACCGGCAGCTCGTACCAGGCGCCGACCATATCGAGGCCGCGCCGCGCCCGCGCCGTTTTCACGTGTTGCTCGAACGCGTAAAAGTCGCGAAAGGCCGACGGCCGCAATATCGGCGTCAAAAGTTTTTGCACGCGACAACTTTTGCCGCCGCGCTGCTGAAACACGATCTGGTGCTCGGGCCAGTCGCTCAGTTTGCGCGTGAACTCGGACAGGCGCGGCATGATCAACGGAAGAAACTGTTCCAGCGGCGCGGCCGGATTTTCGGGCAGTTCTTTCACCCCGAAGAAATTTAAGAACGCGTGAAGACTGACGAATCGATCGGCGTGCACCGCGACGGCGGCGAGCGGCGCAGTGCTGTTTTCCGGAATGATTGTCGCCAATCGCATAACGGTTAAGTCGCGCGGCGTCGGCTAATCAGAGGACGCCAGTTGCGGCGCCATCGCAAATCCCGCGCGCAGGCTGCCGCCCGCGGGGATTATCTGAATGCCTGCTTTTTTTTCAAAGGGACGCTGGTCATGATGATCGGTGAGCCCCCAACACGGCTCGAGACACACAAACGGTCCGCCATCGGACCACAACGTCAGAAACGGCACGCCACTAAGATCGACAATGACCCAGCGGCCACTGGGCGGATCGACGTAGGAAAACTCGCGCCGCGGCACGTCGACCATTTCGAGAATAATGGAGCCGGGCAATTCGTCGTGCGCGAACGGCATCTCGCCGCCGCCAAAATTGATCTCGCGTGTTTCGCCGGAGAGATAATTCCCCGGCGAAAAATAGCGGCGATAAAAACCGCGCGGCATCTGAAGACGAAACGCATCGAACGAAGTGGCGGCGACACCCGGATGCAAACCAAACGACACGTGCGCGCTCAGCTCGGGCTCATCGTTTTGGAATTCGAATGTGACTTCCACCTTGTTCATGTCGATCTGGTAGATCAGATCAAGGCTCACTTTTAGCGGATACTCGGTGTCGCTAAAATCATCCGGAGTAATTCGATAATGCAGCGACGCGTCTTCATCGCTACCCGCTTCAATGAAATGCCAGGTCTTATGTCGAAGAAAGCCGTGCGTGCCACCTTTGATTTCGCGACCGCGATACAAACTGCGTTCGTCTTTCAGGCGATGGAGGTAGTAGCCCATGACGGTCGCGTGATTGGCCCAACCTTTCGCCGGCGGTGAGATTTCGCCGTCGCGATACAAAAAGCCAACCCATTTTCCGGCTTCATCGATTCGGCCGACACTGATTAATTCTGCGCCGAGCCGCGAGACGGCGATGCGCAAACCGTTTTCCTCATCGGTCAGGACATCGAATTGTCGATCTTCGCGTGTTTCCCCGCGATAGGAAAACTTCATCGCGGCCTATGGGAACAAGCCGCGCATTTTCTTGGCCCGCTGCACGCGCTCGACGCCGATGGCCATGGCGGCGGTGCGATGGGCGATTTTGTGGTTCTTTGCGCGCCTGATCACCTGCGCAAACGAGTGCTCGAGGATGCGGAAGAGTTTGTCGGTGACTTCCGTTTCGCTCCAGCTAAACGCCTGCAAACCCTGGACCCACTCGAAGTACGACACGATCACGCCACCGGCGTTGCACAAGATGTCGGGAATGACGAAGACTTCGTCCCAGCGTTTCTCCAGAAGCAGGTCGGCCTCCGGTGTGGTCGGGCCATTGGCAGCTTCGGCGAGAATCCGGCATTTCAATTGGTCGGCGTTCTTGACGTTGATGACGCGATCGACCGCGGCCGGGACGAGAATATCGCAAGGCAAGGTGAGGAATTCATTCGGATCGACATGTTCGCCCTGGCAGAACGCGCGCAGGTTACCTTTCTTGAGAACGTGTTGTTCGGCCGCCTGCACATCGATTCCTTTCGGATTATAAATGGCCGCATACGCATCGCTGATCCCGATGACTTTGACGCCGCTCTTATACGCAAGTGAAAGCGCGGCGACCGAACCGACGTTGCCAAAGCCCTGCACGATGGCGGTGCATTTCGCGGGATCCATTTTCAGGATGTCCATCGCTCGTTCGATCAGATAAATAACGCCGCGCCCGGTCGATTCGCGGCGCCCTTCGGTGCCGCCGATCGCGACCGGTTTGCCGGTAACGATTTCGTTGATGCAGTGGCCGTGATAAACCGAGTACGTATCCATGAACCACGCCATCACCTGTTCGTTCGTGCCCATGTCCGGCCCCATGACGTCGGTATGCGGACCGACGAACGGGATCATCTCCTGCATGTAGCGCCGCGACACGGCTTCGAGCTCATTGCGCGAGAGCTTGCTCGGGTCGCAAGCTACGCCGCCTTTTGCGCCGCCATAGGGCAAATTCGCCAGCGCGCATTTCCAACTCATCCACATCGCGAGCGCCGCCGTTTCGCCCATGGAAAGATTCGGCGCAAACCGCGTCCCGCCTTTGGTCGGGCCGAGAGTCAGGTGATGTTGAACGCGGTAGCCCTGAAAAGTTTTCGTGCTCCCATCATCCATGTGCACCGGCAAAGTCACGGCGACAGCGCGTTTCGGATACATCAGGCGTTCCCGATCGTTCTTGTCGATGCTCAGGTAATCGGCGATGACCTGGAACTGGTCGCACGCCATTCGAAACACTTCGTCGTCGTAAACACTCATTGCGTCGAGAGGCGGAACTTAGAACATCCGCCGGAAAATGCAGTTGCTATTTCGGCGGGAAAACCACGGCGTCAAATTGAAATCGGCGAAGTGGGATCTTCGGTGGCTCTCGTCCAACAATGCGACAAGACATCACCATTTTTCACCGCCCGCGGCTCCCGCCGCTCGAGTGCCCCGAGCAGACAGAGCCAGAAATCCCAATTGCAGAGTTGCCTCTGTGATCTCGGGTGCTCGAGGCGGGCGATACCGGGTGGTGAAACGAGAGAGTCATCTGCGGTCGACGGCGTCGATTGAGATTCGGCGAGCGTGCAAACTCGCAAGATCGACAATCATCCGAGAACCCGTAGCTTCGCTGCGAAATGAGAATTGAAACGCTCGCCGTGCACGCAGGCCACTCGATCGATGCGGCGACCGGCGCGGTATCGGCGCCGATTCATCTCTCGACCACGTTCGAACGGGATGTCGAAGGAAGTTACTCGCGCGGGTTCATGTACACTCGCAACAACAATCCCAATCGTCAGGCGCTCGAGCAGGGCGTTGCCGCGCTCGAAGGCGGTGCGGCGGCGGCGGCGTTTGGGTCGGGAACCGGCGCGACAATGGCCATTTTTCAGGCGCTTTCACCCGGCGACCACATTCTGGCGCATGTCGACGCCTACTACGGCACGGCGCGATTGCTCCACGACATTTTTCTCCGCTGGGGACTCCAGGCCGATTTCGTCGATATGAGCGACCTCGCCGCTGTGAAAAAAGCGCTGCGCCCCAAAACAAAACTCGCCTGGGCGGAAACGCCGTCCAATCCGCTCCTGAAAATTGTCGATCTGGGTGCAGTCGCGGAAATCGTCCACGACGCCGGCGCAGTTTTCGTTTGCGACAACACCTGGGCGCCCGTGTTGCAGCGGCCGTTCGATCTCGGCGCCGATCTCATTTTGCATTCGACCACCAAATATTTCGGCGGCCATTGCGACGTCGCGGGCGGAATGGTCGTGAGCAAAACTGACGACGAATTTTTCCAGCGGATTCGCGGCATCCAATATATCGGCGGCGCTGTCCCCTCGCCTTTCGATTGCTGGCTGATCCTGCGCGGGATGCGCACGTTGCCGTGGCGGATGCGCGCGCATTGCGAGAACGCGATGAAGATCGCGCGGTTTCTCGCGCAACATCGACAAGTCGAGCGCGTGCATTATCCCGGCCTAACGAGTCATCCTGGTCATGAGATCGCGAAGAAACAAATGTCGCAGTTCGGCGGAATGCTCTCGGTTCAGGTGAAAGGCGGCGAGAACGCGGCAATCGCGTTGACTGCGAAAACGAAAATCTTTATTCGCGCGACGAGCCTTGGCGGCGTGGAAAGCTTGATTGAGCATCGTGCGTCGATTGAAGGCCCCGGCACCAAGTCGCCGGACAATCTGCTGCGTTTGTCAATCGGCCTCGAGAACGCGGACGATCTGATCGAGGACCTCGATCAGGCGCTGGGTTGATCGCGACGAACAAGCCGCCGGCTGACAAGATCGACAACGTCGCGGACTTCAGCGACCCGAAGCAGATAGGCCACACCGAAAAACGCGGCCACGCCAACCCCAATCGTCATGAGAAGCTCGAGCGCTTCTTCCCACAAGCTCAACGGCATCCGGGCAAAGAAAAACTGCACCGCCAGCCAGCAGATGAAAGCGAGCACCGCGCCTGCGACGAAGATTTTCAGTAAAGTGTTCAGCAATTGACCTGTCTCGAGTCGCCCGGCGTGCCGGCGCATCAAAACGTAGAGCAGAATAAAATTGGTCAGCGCAACCAGGCTCGTCGAGAGCGCGAGTCCGCGATGGCCAAGGTGAACCTTGAACATGAAAAACCAGTTCAAGGCAAAGTTCAGTCCGATCGAAAAGACGCTCACAGTCATTGGCAGATAGCGGCGGTCGATCGCATAAAATGCCGGCGCGAGAACTTTGATCGCTGAGTAAGCAGCCAGACCGATGGCGTAAAACTGCAATGCCGCGGCGGTTTGTCTCGTTGCGTCGAATGTAAAACGTCCGTGCTGGTAGAGCAGCGCGATGATTGGCTCGGCGAGCATGATTAATCCGATCGCCGCCGGAATCGTGAGCAACGTGACGAGTCGCAGCGCGTGTGCGAGTGCCGAACGAAATCCGGCCATATCCCCGAGCGCCGCTGTGCGTGAGACGAGCGGCAGCGTCACCGTTCCAACGGCGACACCAAAGACGCCAATCGGCAATTGCATCAAACGAAATGCGATGTTCAACCACGTGACGGGGCCGTCGATCACGTGACCGGATGCGTCAGTCACGCGCGCGGCAAAACCGCTGTTCACAAGCACATTGACCTGCACGGCGCTGGCGGCGATCACGGCCGGGCCCATCAGCGTCAAGACGGTGCGCACACCGGGGTCGCGCCAACGAAGATCGACACCGTAGCGATAACCGACGCGATGGAGCGATGGAAATTGGGCGAGCAATTGCCAGAGGCCGCCGATCAACGTGCCAATGGCCAAGCCAATCAGCGAGCGCGTTCCGAAATGCGGATCGAGCCACCAGCCGAGCGCCACACCGCCGATGATCGAGCCGAGGTTAAAGTAGCTCGACGCCATCGCCGGCGCGCCGAACACGTTCTTCGCGTTCAACATTCCCATGACCAGCGCGGCAAGTGAGACAAGGAGAATGAACGGCCACATGACCCGGGTCAGCAAAATCGTGGTCGCGGTTTTCTCGGGCGACCAGCCGCCGAACCCCGTCATCACGTAAATAATTTGCGGCGCGAAAATGATGCCGAGCAGCGTGACCGCGCTCATGAAAATGGCCGTGAGTGTCGCCACTTTGTTGCCCAGCCGCCACGCCGACGCGTCGCCTTCGGTCGCAATTTTTCTCGAGAAAGTCGTAATGAACGCAGTTGAGAGAGCGCCCTCGGCGAAAAGGTCGCGCAACAGGTTCGGCACGCGAAACGCCATCAGGAACGCGTCGAGATTTTTGCCGGCGCCGAACAGCCCGGCAAACACCTGCTCGCGAATCAGCCCGAGCACACGCGAGCACATGACGGCAATGCTCACCACGCCAGTGGCACGCGTACTGATCCGCTGAGGTTCCGCCGCTGGCATCGGCGAACAAACAACAACGTCTGCGGACTAACGAAAGCGAAAAGTTAACAACCTCCGGCTCCGAGTTCGTGGCGACTCATTCAAGATTGACGCGCGGGCAGATTCTCTTTAGACCTGCATCTCAACCGATCTGAATCCGGGAGGCAGGAAGCTGCTCCCGGCCTTTCTTCCCTCGTTTTCAGACCTGCCACTGCAGGAGCAATTAGCCGAGAGCGAGGAGCAAAGACAATGAAGCCAACTATTCAGATCGACATCATCAACCCCACGCGAGCGCAGCGAATCGCCGCGGCGTTGGCTGTGCTGGCGGTGTTCGCCTTTAGCGGCGCGCCGATATGCAAAGCGGTCACGCCGGCGCCCGACGGCGGCTACGCCAACGGCAACACGGCTGAGGGCACATCGGCTCTCTTCAGTCTGGGCTCGGGGAGCAATAATACCGCGCTTGGTTATCAAGCGCTGTTCAGCGATATCGGCGGGAGCGGCAACACTGCTATCGGGTGGGACGCGCTACGCTTCAATACAGGTAGCGATAATACTGCCATCGGCACGCAGGCGCTCTACAAGAACACCAGCGGCACCGTGAATACCGCGGTCGGTCCCTACGCGCTTTTACTGAACACCGTGGGAGTCGGTAACACGGCAGTCGGCGGTTACGCGTTCCGAAACGCCACCGGAAGCTACAATACCGGTGTCGGTGATGGGGCGCTTTACAAAGCCAGCGGCGGC
>DATDFJ010000069.1:0-11269 GCA_036522675.1 Chthoniobacterales bacterium
GCACGCGGCCTGGAAAAGATGTAATCGTGGTTGTGCTCGGCGATACGAGCGGCCGCGTGTGGCGCGATGCCGGTGCGTTGCTGGCATGGGGCCTCTGGAACTCGGCCGGATGAACGACTGGTTCGGAGCAACTCCGGGCGCCTCGAACCCGCTCGTTAGATCGACATCTGATTGTCCAGCTCACGCGCCTGAACTGTAGGGGAAGCTGCTAGCTTCCCAATCGATGAGCGTGACGCTAACCGCGTCCCGCACAGAATATCCTCGGAGTCCCGCTTACGGGGTGGACGAAGCGGCCGAGACCCGCAGCAACGGGGTTGGCACGAGGGTCGGATTATGATTCACATCCGACGGCGCGTCGGCGGGAATATCTTCGGGGCCTTCCGCCGGCGGAGGCGGTTCTTCTCCAACGGTTGTCGGCACGGCGGCATATTTCGCCATCAAACGCTGCTCAAGTGTTTCGTGCTGCGCGGTGGTTTGCGTGGTGGTACAGGCGGGAAGCAGCGCCAGGCTGAGCAGGCAGGTAGCGATCTTGATTTTCATTCTTTCGGGCTCCGTTGATGTGAGAAAGCTTGGTTAAGCGACGCGTCCATAATTACTATAATCGGCGACGCGCTGGCAAGACTTTTTTTAAATCACACATCTTCCACGCGACTGTAGGGGAAGCCACCGGCTTTCCGAATTCACGAGACGCTTAACAGCCCCTGAGGAATCGCTCAAGAATCGGCTTAAGCTTTTCGACCGTCGCGCCCGGCCAGACTTTGCGTTCCGTCACGAGCGCGGTATCGAGCGCGAAGTGCTCCGGCCAATTGGGTTCGGATGGTACGCGTGGGATGACATCGGCGAGAATTTTCTTTGCAGTCTCGGCGTTCGCCAATAAATGACCGATCACGGTTTGCGCTGAGACCGGTTCCTCCTCGATTTTCCAGCAGTCGTAATCGGTAATCATCGCCATGGTTGCGAGCGCGATCTCGGCTTCGCGCGCTAATTTCGCCTCAGGCAAATTTGTCATCCCGATGACATCGAAGCCGTGTCGACGGTTCAACTCCGACTCGGCGCGAGTGGAAAACGCCGGGCCATCCATGTTGACGTAGGTGCCGCCATTGTGAACGGTCACGCCGAGCGCGCGCGCCGATTCGGCGATGAGGTTGCGCAGATTTGCGCTGATCGGTTCAGCAAACGACACATGCGCCGCGATGCCGCCGCCGAAAAAAGTGTGTGCGCTGCGCAAACTGGTGCGGTCGTAAAACTGCGACGGCAAAAGCACGTCGCGCGGCGCGTATTTCTCCTGCAAACTGCCCACCGCCGTCACGCAGATGATCCAGCGCACATTGAGCACGCGCAGCGCGTAAATGTTCGCGCGATGATTCAGCTCGTGCGGCAGGAGACGATGACCCCGCGCGTGGCGCGGCAAAAAATAAACCTGCCGCCCGCCAATTGTTCCGCCAATCAATACATCCGACGGCGCTCCGAACGGAGTGTCGATCTTGTGCTCGGTCGCATCGCGCAATTCCTCCATTTGATACAACCCGCTCCCGCCGATCACGCCGATCGCTGCGACCTTGTCTTTCATCAGCGCGCCGATTAAACCGGAAAGCTCGACAAATTGGAAAGTCGATAATCGACAATGAAAAAACTGCTGTTTCTGGGCGGCGCGGCTATTGCAGCTCTTCTTTTGAGCGGGTGCGAAACGCAAATGGCTGCGCCTCCAACTGCTCGTGCTCCCAGGGCGGCTGCAGCTGCGGGATTTGCCGAACCACCGCCCGATCGGCCTGGCCTTGGCACGAAGTGGGGTGAAACGCGCCAATCGCACGTCGATGTCGCCTATTTTGAACGGGCCGATCCAGCGCATCCGCTCGCGACCGCGGCAATCTATTACAACGATGCCGCCGGCATCCGGGCCATGGTCGGCGCAGTGATGTGGCGCCGCGGCTGGCCGCTGCTTCCCGCGCGAATGCAAAGCTTGATCTCGGTCGGACTGAAGGATCAAAGCGGCGCTTTTCTTCCGGGTCTGATCGTGGGCGATCGTTGGTTCGTTGTTGGCGAAGAAGGCCGCCGCTATTCAATTGTCGTCCGCAACAACACAGATTTCCGTTTTGAAATTGTTTTTTCCGTCGACGGTCTGGATGTAATCGACGGCCGCAAAGCTTCCGTGCGCAAACCCGGTTATATCCTCAATCCGCACGCGCAGTTGAAGGTCGACGGTTTTCGGCAAAGCACCGAAGCAGTCGCAGCGTTTCGGTTTAGTCCCGTCCGCGAATCATATGCCGCTGAGAAGTACCATCAGACAAAGAACGTCGGCGTGATCGGAGTCGCCGTCTTCAACGAACGGGGAACTTACCCCTGGACAAACGGGGAAGTGCGACGTCGACTGGAGGCAAATCCTTTTCCGGGCCGGTTTGCTACTCCTCCGTAAGATCGACAATGGTTGAGCGAAGCGGTTTCGCTCGTATTATTTCGCCCGCTCATGCCGAAGTTTTTTATCAAGACCTACGGCTGCCAAATGAACGAACGCGATTCGGAGCAAGTCGCGCACTCGTTGACTGCGCGCGGCTACGAACGCGTGCGCACTGAAAGCGAAGCAGACGTAGTGCTGCTCAATACCTGCAGTGTGCGCGACATGGCCGACCAAAAGGCGCTGGGCAAAATGGGGATGCTCGGCCGCATGGCAAAGGAGCGACCGTATGTCGTGTTCGGGTTACTTGGCTGCATGGCGCAGGCGCGCGGCGCCGCGCTCCTCGATCACCTGCCGCATGTCGATCTCGTCGTCGGGACGCAAAAATTTCATCGCGTGGCTGATTACGTGGAAGAAATTGTTGCTCGCAAACGCGCAGTTGTAGCCGGGATCGGCGATCCCGGCCACAGAAGAATGGATGACTTGCGCTCTTCGATTGTCGACGTTGCAGAGGAAATCGGTTCGCAATCGACCATTCGCGAGCAGCCGCTCGCTCCGAGACAGGCATCGGCATTTGTGTCGATCATGCAGGGTTGCAACATGCATTGCACCTTTTGCATCGTGCCGCAGACCCGCGGCGCGGAACGTAGCCGCACGATTGACGAAATCGTTACCGAAGTGCGCGACCTCGTCGCGCGCGGCGTCAAAGAAGTGACGCTGCTCGGTCAGATCGCAAACCTTTATGGTCGGCACGAGTTTGCCAGGATCGACAATAAAAGCCCGTTTGTGCAGTTGCTCGAAGCGGTGCACGCAGTGGAGGGACTCGAGCGGCTCCGGTTCACTTCACCGCATCCGATCGGTTTTCGTCACGATTTGATCGGCGCAATTGAGCGGTTGCCCAAACTCGCCGAGCACGTGCATCTGCCGGTGCAATCCGGTTCAAACAAAATCCTCAAAGCGATGCACCGGACTTATACGGCGGAAAAATATGTCGATCTTGTCGGCCGCCTCCGCGCCGCGCGCCCGGGGATCGCGATTACGACCGACATCATCGTCGGTTTTCCGGGCGAAACCGAGACTGATTACGAGCAGACGCGTGCGCTGGTCGAGCAAGTCCAGTTCGATAATGCTTTCATCTTTCGCTATTCGCCGAGGCAGGACACGCCCGCCGCAGTGATGGGCGACCAAATCGATGAGGCGGTGAAAAAGCAACGCAATCATGATTTGCTCACGCTCGTGAACGAGTTGGCGCGGCGCGCAAATGAACGACTGATTGGCGCGGAAGTCGAAGTGCTGTGTGAGGGCCCGAGCAAAACCAATCCGGCGCGCCTGACCGGACGCACACGCACGAACAAGATCGTGATCTTCCCGCCTTCGCCGAGGCTACGGCGGGCAGGTGAAGGCAGGGATGAATTGATCGGAGAACTTGTCGAAATCAGGATCGAGCGCGCGACCGGCTTCAGCTTGTACGGTGAAGCGGTCGGTCGCAACCGAACACGAGCGATCGCGGCATGATTTACCATTTCTCCCTGCGTGATGCGGGCATCGCGACCGGCGCCTGTCTGGTGCTAATCGGTTTGCCTGGTCTTGTTAAACCCGATCTGGCCGCGGTTGTGCAAAAATTTCCGCGCTCGCGCGGAGCCGGGATTTTTTTGCTGACGCTCGATCTTCTCTGGACGCTTTGGTTGCTGGCCACCATTGAGATGGGCGAGTTCTCCGCATTTCGCCGACCATTGCTGATTGCCGTGCCGATCGCCTACGTGCTCGCTCTGCGGTTCGTGGATGAATTTCTGGCCGTGCGCGCGCTCGGCATTTTGTGTCTGCTTCTGGCCGAACCACTGCTCGACGCGGCATTTCTCCATCATGAACGCAGCCGTTTGCTCCTCACCGTATTTGCCTACGTGCTGATCGTGGCCGGCCTTTTCTGGGTAATGGTGCCCTACATTCTGCGTGATAAAATCAACTGGGCCGCGCGCAGCTCCGCTCGCTGGCGGTTGCTCCACGGCGCGGCGCTGGTTTGCGGCGCCGTGATTCTCGGGTTCGCGTTTACGCGATATTGAACTGAACCGCATTCTCGTTATCCGCGGCGGCGCGATCGGCGATTTTATTTTGACGCTGCCGGCCCTGCGTGCGCTCCGCGAAGCGTATCCCCGCGCGCATCTGGAAATCCTCGGCTACAAACATATCGTCGCGCTCGCCGAGCACCGCGGTTATGCGCAAGCTGTCCGTTCCATCGAGTACGGGCCACTCTCCAGCTTTTTCGCGAGGAATTCCGAACTTCCGTCTGACCTCGCGAATTATTTCGCCAGCTTCAATTTGATCCTGAGCTATCTTTACGATCCCGATCGCATCTTTGAGACCAATCTGCGCCGGTGCGGAGTAGAAGATCTGATTCTCGGCCCGGGCAAACTCGCAACGTCCGAACACGCTGCCGTGCAACTCGCGCGCCCGCTGGCCGAGCTTGGCATCGAGACACACGACCTCGCCGCTAAAATTTTTCTTTCTCGGCAAGATCGACAAGTTGCGACCGAATTTCTGCGCGACTGCGCGCGGCCAATTGTTGCGCTGCATCCCGGCAGTGGAAGTGAACAGAAAAACTGGCGACTGGAAAATTGGGTGCAGCTGGGAGGCGCCCTGCTGGAGGCGGACAGCTTCCGCGGCTCGCTCATCGTTGTTTCAGGCGAATCAGATGAACCCGCAATCGCGGAGCTCGAGGCGATTTGGAAAAATACCGCGCGGGTCAGGTTCGCGAAAAATCTGCCGCTGCCTCATCTTGCCGCGCTGCTCGAGCGCACAATTTTCATCGGCCACGACAGCGGTATCTCGCATCTCGCCGCCGCCGCGGGAGCGAATTGCATTTTGCTCTTTGGCCCGACCGATCCACAGATATGGGCGCCCCGACGTGAGAACGTGAAGATAATCCGACCGTCGAGCGGGCGCGTCGCAGATGTCGACGTTACCGAGGTTCAGCACGCGCTGGCGTCGTTGCTGAAATAACAATTACGCGCTGATGCGCATTGGCATCAGGACGTAAAGGAACGGCGTCTGGATTTTCATAACGCCTGGGCTCATCTCGTCGATGAGATCGAGGTAAACTTCGTCTTCGGTGAGTGCACGCAAGGGGGCCATCAGAAACTCGGGGTTGAATGCAATGGAAAAGTCGCGCCCTTTGTATTGCACCGGCAGCGACTCCTTGGCTTCGCCGACCTCCGGCGTGTTGGCGGTGATGTCGATGTTGTTCTTGCTGAAGTTGAGCTTGATCGAGTTCGATTTGTCGCTCGCCAGAAGCGAAACCCGTCGCAGCGAATTGAGAAACGTCTCCCGCTCGAGCGTGACGCGCTCCTTTGCTTCGCTCGGAATCACCTGTTTGTAGTTAGGGTAATTGCCTTCGATTAATTTCGAGACGAGCAGCGTGTTGTTGAGATCGAACGCGATCTGACCGCTGCTCATGCTCACTTTCACGTCGCCGTCATCGGTGAGCAGCCGCTGCACCTCGGTCACCGCTTTGGTCGGCACGATAATGTCAGCCTCATGGCTGCGCGGGAATTCGAGCTCGATGTCCACCATTGCCAGGCGGCGGCCGTCGGTCGCGACGAGCGTCAACTTGTTGTCCTTGAAACTGAAAAGAAGGCCGTTCAGCACATACCGCGTTTCGTCGGTCGAGATCGCGTAGGAGCTCTTGCGCAAGCCGTCGCGCAAATCTTTTTGCCGAATCGTGACCACCTTCGCGTCTTCGAACTTTGGCAGCGGCGGAAACTCCTCCTCCGGTAACCCGAGGATTTTGAAGAAACTTTGTCCGCTGCGAATGGATGCGGTATTTTTGCCATCGACATCGAATTGAATTTCGCTCGAAGGCAGTTCGCGAATGATGTTGAAAAGCCGCCGGGCCGGGAGCGTAGTGGCACCTCCTTTTTCGACCTGCGCTTCGAAACTGCCACGCACGCCGACGTCGAGATCGGTTGTCGTGAGATGAACGATGTTGCCATCGGCCTGCAACAAAACGTTGGAAAGAATCGGCAACGTCGTGCGCGTGCTGACGACGTTTTGCACCTGTTGCAAGCCTTCGAGTAATTTTTCTTTGCTCGCGCTAAACTTCATTTGTCGTTAAGCCGCGCTTAAGATGTAAGGCTGTCGATTTTGTTCGGCAACTGGAAAGTGCCTGTGTCACGACAAGATCGCAGAGAGCTCATGCGCGATTGAAACCAATCGCCTTTATCTTTGCAGTGAACTGTCGATGAAAGAAATCGTCTGGCGCAGAGTGTCCTGCTCTTTCATGCGTTTCTTTACCAGCTTGCAAGCGTGCAGGACAGTGCCGTGATCGCGCCCGCCGAATGCGTCGCCAATTTCATTGAGCGAAGCTTTGGTCAATTCGCGCGCGAGATACATCGCCACCTGCCGCGGGAAAGCGATGTTCGCCGGGCGGCGTTTGCTCGTCATGTCGGCCAGGCGCACATCGAAATGCTCGGCTACGCGCCGTTGAATTTGTTCGATCGTGACCGAATGACGCGCTTCTTCCTGCAAAATATCTTTGAGCAGATGTTCGACGACGTCCTGGGTCAGCTCCTTGCCGCTGAGCGAGGCGAACGACGCCACGCGCATGAGCGCGCCCTCCAGCCGGCGCACGTTCGTGCGGATGCGGTTGGCGAGAAATTCGAAAATTTCGTCGCGCAGTTTGATCTGCATCGCACGCGCTTTCATTCGCAGGATCGCCATGCGCGTCTCGATATCGGGCGGCTGTAGCTCGGCCGTCAGGCCCCATTCGAAACGTGAGACGAGACGCTTTTCGAGGTTTGCAATCTCCGAAGCCGGCCGATCGCTCGAAAGCACGATCTGTTTGTGCCCGTCGAACAGCGTATTGAAGGTGTGAAAGAATTCTTCCTGCGAGCGCTCTTTGCCGGCGAGAAAATGAATGTCGTCGATCAAAAGAAGGTCTGACTGACGATAACGCTTCCTGAATTTAACCAGCGTGCTGTGCTGGATGGCGTCGATGAACTCGTTGATGAAAACCTCGCTCGAAACGTAAATCACGCGCGTGTTTTTCTTTTTTGTGAGCACGAAATGGCCGATCGCCTGCATCAGGTGCGTCTTGCCCAGACCAACGCCGCCATAGACGAACAGCGGGTTGTAAGTGCGGGCCGGCGTTTGCGCGACGGCGAGGCTCGCGGCGTGCGCGATCTCGTTGTTTGGACCGACTACGAACGTGTCGAACGTGTTCCGCGGATTGAGCCCGAGCGCGGTTACGGCCGGTTTGGCGTCGCGCGCTGATGGTTCTGCTGGTTCTTTCGTTGCACTCGGCTCTTCGCTGTTTTGTCCGGCCGCGCCCGGCGGAAGCGAAAATTTCACTTCGCGCGGCTCGCCCAACGCGCTCACGATCGCGGCCTGCAGTGCCGGAAGATGATTACTCTCGATCCAAAACTGATAGATGTTGTTTGGCACGCGAAAGGTCAACGCCTTTTCGTCGGCCTCGATTAATTCGACCGCGGAAAACCAGCGTTTGAATGTATCGGCGCTCACGTGCGGTTTGAGGGCGAGCGATATCCGTTGCCACAACTGCGCACATTTCTCTTTCATAGCGACTTGTTAACAGCGTTACACAATTGCCATAAAGCCCGTTAGCGGGGAAAATGCCCGGCACGGCAGGCACAGCCGAAACCGTCGCGGTTTGTACAAACTCGCCGTGCAAAAGTTCGAAAAATCGCTAAATACGAGGGAGAAATGCTTTTTTGCATCGCGCGGCCGCGCCTCTGTCCGGCAAGATCGACAGCTTCCGGCGGGCGTCGCACGAGAGAGGTTGAGGCGTCGGTCATTCTGGCTGCTGGGAGTTAGTCAAACCTGTTCACATCTTATTCACATGCTCTGTCTTTCCGCCCTCGCGCACGGCTTGAGACTAGAAATCGCGCGCAAAACCGACAAGAAAAAAAGCGGCAAAAAAATTTTCGCGCGCAAAAAATAATCTTGACTGAAAAATCAAAAAGAGCCTGTCCCAAAGCGTCGAAAGAATTCGGTCTCGCCGTTTTTTCGTGCGATTTGACCGAGCCGGCGCACGCGCGCATTTTTTCTGCCATTCGGATAGGCGCTCCGCCCGACCCGCGCCTCGAACAAATGCAACCGAACCTCAATAAGCTCTTCGATTGGCACAAAACACGCCCTCTTCTGTGGAAATTGTGTGTCGCATGACGCTGCACCGCTTCGTTTTCATTGCGCTTCTTCTGTCGAGCGCGATCTCAACCGCGCTTGCCGCCGATGAACTTCTGCCGCCGTTCGGTTTTCGCTGGAACGATCCGATGTCGCGCGTCGAAGCCGTGCTCACCGGAGCGAAAGCGCAAATCGTTTCGCGTGAGAAAAAAGAAGGTCGCGAAATTTGGACCGTTGAAGGCCTCGTTCATCCCGGATTGAAACGGACGCTCTTTACTTTCAAAGCCGGCGCGCTCTTTGGCGTTGAACTGCAGTACGAATATCCCGACTGGACGATCGAGCGTTACAACCAGCGCATGGGCGAGATCCGCAAATATTTCGACGAAAAATACGGCACCGGCAAACTCGTCTCCCGCGCGCGCGACACCGACAGCGACGTGATCCAAACACTCGTTGGCTACCAATGGATGGTCGGCGCGACCATGCTCGAGCTATTTTATTTTTCAGCGCAACACGATGCGCTAGTTTATCGGACGATCACCGTCGACTACAAAGCGCTGTAGTTATAACCGGCGTCCCTGACGCCGGACCGCAGTCATCGACCGCGGCTACAAAGTCTCGCTCGGCTCGACTTGTCGATCTTCTACCCGAACGCGATGGCCGCGCTTGGTTTCTTTCTGCAATCGTTTCAATCGGCTGGCGAGCGCGGCTTTCGCGGCCGAGCTCATCCGGTCGATGAAGAGAATTCCATTGAGATGATCGATCTCGTGCTGTAACGCGCGCGCAAGCAATCCGCCGGCCTCGATTTCGATCTTGCCATTCAACGTCTGCGCTCGCACCACCGCCGATTTCGGCCGCTCGATATCGCCGCTGATCTCCGGAAAACTCAGACAGCCTTCGCCGCCGACTTCAGTCTCGCTCCCCAATTCGATCTCGGGATTGATCAGCACGAGCGGCATCGCCGTTTTCGGATCGATCTCCTCGCCGTTTAATTTCATCGTGCTTGGTCGATCTTCGACTTGCGAAATATCGACGACAGTGAGTTGCAACGGCTCGCCGATCTGCTGAGCGGCCAGGCCGACGCCGTTCGCCGCGTGCATGGTTTCCAACATGTTCGCCGCCAACTCGCGAATGCGATCGTCGACTTGATCGATCCGTTTCCCTTTCACGCGCAAGACCGGATCGCCGTATTGCAAGATCGACAATTTCATTTTGCCCCCGCCTCGCGCGTGAACGAGGGAAGATTTTTCACGCCCGCGAGTTTCAACGCGTCCATCACTTTGATGATCGTTCCCCAGGAAGCTTTGCGGTCGGCTTGCAAGGCGAGCGTCGATCTGCGTTCCGCAGGCAAATCGCGCACGGCCTTTTCAAGCTCATCCATGCCGACTGCTTTGCCATCGAGCTGGATCTGATCAGTTTCGTCCACGCTCACAATCGCGTGCTCCGTTTCGGCTGGCGCTTTGGTGGCCGTTTTCGATTCCGGCAGATTGATCTGCACCTCCGGCTGATCTTTTTTGAACGTGGTCGAAACGACAAAAAAGATGAGCAGGATAATCAGGATGTCGACGAGCGACACGATGATGATGAGTGGCGCCCGGCGTTTTCGGACCGCGAAATTCATCGCATCAACTGCGGCGCACCCTTACGCGACGGGCGCGGGAATCGGCACCGCCGGAGCCGACGTCGGTTTCACAGGCAGAAATTCGCGCGAGGAACGGCCAAAATAACATTTGTTCAGCAGCTCCACGACAAGCGTTTCCATTTCCACCGACATCGTCTCCACCTTTCGCGAAAAATAGCTGAAGCCGACCAAAGTCGGCACCGCAATGGAAAGCCCGAAGACAGTCGCGTTCAGCGCTTCGGCGATGCCGAGCGCGATCAGACGCGTGTCAGCCGCGCCAGTACTCAACCCGAGATGGGAAAAAACATGCACCAAACCGGAGACAGCACCGATCAACCCGAGCAACGGCGCGATGCCGATGATCACTTCGAGCACGATTAGTCCCTTCTCGAGCCCCACCATTTCGTGACGCGCGCGCGTTTGCACCACTTCCACGTTTTCGGAACGGGGCGCCCGCAAATGCTGGAGCGCGACGCGTGTGATCCGCGCGAGCGAGGAGTTGTCGTGTGCGACAATGCGGGCCAGCCGCTCCGCGCTCGCGCCCGGAACGAGCCGCTCGATTTCGCTTTGGATTACGAGCGGCATAACGTTTTTCTCGCGCAGCGCGAGCCCGCGCAAAATCATCGTCGTCACCGAAACAACCGAGCACGCCAGCAGCGGCCACATGAACAGGCCACCTTTGGTGAAGAAACCGATGACGGTGTGGATGAGGTCCGACATTTCAGCGCGTCTCAGTTAGCATACATGGTAAAAGACATCTCTTCATCCAAACCTTCCGACGGTAACGTGCTCGCCACGTCCTCGGGAATCGGCGGCAGTTGAATTTCCATCACCGACTGCAGGCAAACATTGGCGAAAGCTTCGTTGGAGCTGTTCTCGGCTACCTTGAGATTCTGCGGCCGACCTTCTCGATCGACAGTAAAGACCAGCCGCAACGTGCCGATGTTGAGCAAATCGCGCTGTCGCGCCACGTAAAGATACCAGCGTGAACCGACCGCGTCGTAGAGCATTTTTTGATACTGGCCAAGCGGCGTACCGATCGCGTTCACGGCCGACGCGCCGCGGTTCGTGATCGAACCGGCCAGGCGCGTCTGTTGTTTCTCCGGGCGATAAGCCGAGTG
>DATDFJ010000070.1:0-7259 GCA_036522675.1 Chthoniobacterales bacterium
CAGTGCCTGGTCGGTCAGGGCGTGAGCGTCGTCGAACCGGCGAAGATAAGCGTAAAAGGTGGACCCCATGTCGTTAAGCAGCGTGATGTCGCGCGGGTCGAGCTCTAACGCTTTTTTGTAGCTGGCTTCAGCCTCCGGCCAGCGGCCGAGACGGCGTTGCACGACGCCGAGATATCGATAAATACTCGAATCGTTAGGCGAGCGTTTCCGCGCCTCTTCAAAAGCCGCCAGCGCGCTTTCGAATTTGCGCGATACGCGATAGCGATACGTGCCCGTGGCCAGCCACGATTCGCCTGCTTCCGGCGCGATGGCCATGGCGCGATCAGCCGATTCCTTGACCGCATCGGCGGTATTCACGTCGGGATCGATCCCGTTGAAATAGAGCCAGCTCCGAACGACAGCGAGTCGGGCCCAGGCAATCGCGAATTTTGGATCGAGCTGGACGGCCTCCGCATAATCACGCGCCGCTTGTCGACCAGCGTCGTAACTGTACTCGCTATGCTCGAGCGATTGTCCGCGCAGATATGCATCATAGGCCGCGGCGTTCTGAGTCGGTTTGGCGGTGACGGCTCTTTGCTCGGCGCCGGTCAGTTTGGCCTCTAACTGATCGGCGATTGCTTTCGCCACTTCGCCTTCGACAGCGAAAACGTCGTCGAGCTTGCGATTGTAACTTTCGGCCCAAAGATGCTCATCACTCGCGGCGCGGACCAACTGGACGTTGATGTGAACCGCGTTCGCAATCTTTTGCACACTACCTTCCAACAAATTGGCCACGCCCAATTGATTGCCAACTTCACGCAAATTATCAGGTGCGCTTTTGTATTTCCGGGTCGAAGTGCGCGAAATGACCTTCAACGCCGCGATTTTCGACAGACGCGTCAGGATTTCATCCTGAATACCCTCGGCAAAGTAAGCGTTCTCCTTATCGCTGCTCAGGTTTTCGAACGGCAAGACCGCGATCGATTTCTGCGAAATCGATGGACCGGTCGCCGCCTCGGTGCGAGCCGCACTGGCAGTATTTCGGCCGGTGTAGCGACCGATGAAAAACAACCCGACGGAGAAGGCGGTGCCAATAATCACGACAAAAATCCAGGCGCGAGATTTCTTGCGCGACTGTTCCGCAAGATCGACATCCTCCGTTCGCTTCAACCCTTCCGGCGTCAATTCGAAAGCCCACGCGATAACGAGCGCGATTGGAAATCCGATCACTATCATGAGCACGATTAATCGCACCGCCCAATTCGGAATTTCGAAAAACGGAAAGACCTGCGTGGCGACTTGTACCAGCAACCAACCCACGACTGCATACGCGACCGCGACTTTGTAAACATTGCGCCGCTTCAGCTCGGAAAAGAAATTGTCGATCTTCACTTTGGTTTCTCTTCGCAGAGTTTTTGGAAGCGCGGATCGTTCCGGAGCGGATCGAACATGGGATCGAGCCGGAGGAGCGCGGGAGTGAGCGGCACGTTTTGAGCCAGGGCGCCGTCGTAAGGTATCGAGAGCAGTTTCACTAACCCGGCTATGGCGCGGTCGGGCTCCCCCATGCGGGCCGACACTCGGGCCAGGATCTCGATCGGAATAGGACCCCACACGGCATCTTTCTCAATCGAGATCACGCCCATCGCTCGCTCGATCAGATTGAATGCGGCGGCTTTGTCACCAACGCCCATACAGGTCAGCGCGAGATTCCCAATGAGGGCAAAATTTTCCGGCTGTTCTTTCAGAAAAGGGTCCAGTTCGCTGCGCGCCTGTCGCCAACTTTCCAGAGCGGCGGTATGATCGCCGGCAACTTCCTGCGCCCATCCTAAATGAAAGCGCAGTACGCCAGTCTCATAACCCAACGCTGGATCAGGCTTGGCCAATATCTCTTTTAGCCGAGTGATCATTGGTGCGGGACGGCGTTCCAGGATCGCTTGGTAAACTTGTGTTTCCAACGTCTGGGGGTCATCGGCCGGCCGATGGATCGAGGCGAGGAGTAAGGAGGCCTGCGGCAGATCGCCCTGAGCTTGTGCGATACCCGCCTTTCCTGCCAGGGTGGCTACGTCACCCGGCATGATATCGAGAACCTGGTCGAATTTGCGCAATGCCTCGGGGAAACGACGAACCTCGATATACAATTGTGCATGCTGTGTGAGCAGGTTAGCGTTGCGCGGGTCGAGGCGCTCGGTTTGGTTGAAATACGACTCGCTCCGGTCCCACTCGCCTCGTCTCCGCGCGACAGACGCCAGTAACGCAGAAATCTGGCTGCTGTTCGGCAAGAGCTGACGTGCCTGTTCAAAATAACGCACCGCAGTGTCGTAATCTTTCAGACAAGCGTAGTGGTAATTTCCTGCGGCAAGGAGCGCTTCGCCGAGATTGGGCTGAAGAGCAAGCGCGGTTTCGGCTGCCTGCCGCGTCTCTTCACGGAGAGCGACCGTCGGTTGAAGAGCCTGCGTAATGTAGCCGCGCGCGTCCGCGATTGACAGTAGCGCCCAACTTAGGGCGAACTTCGGGTCCAACCTCACGGCTTCTCTGAGATATTTCTGTGCGCCAAGGGCGTTGGCGGGCGTGTATGTCGTTTGCACGTTATAAGCTAGGCCGCGCAAGTAAGCATCGTAAGCCTCAGGATTGTCCGTCGGTTTGGCGGCGATGACTTGCTCTTCGCGGCCGGTGAGTTTCGCTCGCAACTGATCAGCGATGGCTTTGGCTAGTTCACTTTCGACTGATAGGATGTCGGTCAATTTGCGATCAAGCGTGTCGGCCCAAAGATGAGAATCGTTAGCTGCCTTTATTAGCTGCACATTAACGCGGACGGTATCGCCTACCCTCTGGACGCTGCCTTCGACGACGTGGGCCACGCCGAGTTGCCGCGCGATCTCCGTCAGATTTTCCGGCGCGCTCTTATAACGCTGCGTCGAGGTGCGCGAGATCACTTTGAGATCGGCGATCTTCGATAAGCGCGTCAGAATTTCGTCCTGAATGCCGTCGGCAAAGTAAGCATTGGCTTTATCTTCGCTTCGGTTTTCAAATGGAAGCACGGCGATGGATTTCTCGGGAATCGCTGCAGCGATGGCGGTCTCCGTATCCTTGTGTAGCACGAACTTGTCCGCCAGCAGCAGCACGACGGCCAACGCCAGGATTGCGATGATCCAGCGATCGACGTTCTTGCGTTGCTGGCGCGGGGCCGGGCTGGGCGCCGCTGCCAGCTCGCTTTCGCGTTGCAGACCTTGGGGTGTCCACTCGTAAAACCAGGCAAACAGGATCCAAAACGGGAATCCCACCGCCGCCGCGGCGATAATCCAGCGCACCACCCACTCGGCGATGTGGAAAAACGGAAAGACCTGCGTCGCCACCTGCACCAGGAGCCACGCACTCGCCGCATAGAATGCGGCCGCGCGCAGGACATTGCGCCGCTTCAGCTCGGCGAAGATCGACATCTCAATGCACCGGTGCGGCATTGGCACCGCATTCGAAATCCGTCTCCCCGAGTGGACGGCATCCGGTGGGCCATCCTTTCTCGCGCCAGTATGCCTGCAAGCCGTAGCGCACTAGCTTCGCTTTGACGCGCGGGTCGCGGAGCATCGTGTGTCCGGCGGGTCGGCTGCTATAGAGATTGGCGAAGTAGTAGGCCTCGAGGACCGCTCCCTGAGTCTCGATGTATGCGTTGTAGCCGTCGATGTCTTGTCGCGCGATCAAGTAACTGACTGCTTCGCCTTCTGGGGCCTCCGCGATTGCCACGCGCAATTTGGCTGGATCGACATTGGATTGGCCAAGGGCCCACGGCAGCAACGTTTGCGCAAACGCAGCGTCCTTCGGCCAGCGCGTGAGGATTTCGGCGAGGGCGGCGCGTGATTCATCGGCGCGTCCATAATCGAGCGCATAATCGAGCAAACCGAATTTGCCGGCGAAAAGGTCGGGATTGATTGCGCGGATCTGCCGCACCGCTTCTTCAACTTCGTTGCGCCGGTCGAGCGCGCGCGCAGCATCCCACATCCGGACCCAACCGACGCTGAAGTAGGGATCGAGCTTGACCAATTGGCGCGCCGCAAGCAACGCATCTTCCATGCGGCCGACTTCGTAGAGGAGCTCCGCGTAGTCCTCGCGCACATCCGGGTAGCCGGGGTCGAGTTGCATTCCGCGCAGGTAATGCTGCTCGGCCTCGGCGTAGTGAAACTGCGACCGCGCGACATTGCCGAGCGCGTGTTCCGTGGCGGCTGCATCGGGTTCGAGCGTAGCAGCCCGCTGCGCCGCAGCCGCCTCTTGGGCCAGAAAATCGGCCTGAGTGGCGGACGTCATCTTAATATACCAGAAGCTCACTTCGTAGGTGAGCGAGAGCGACGACCAGCCGGCCGCAAACTCAGGCGCTTTTGCCACCGCCTTCTTAAAGTGCGCGATCGCTGTCGGCAGATCGTTGCGCTTGCGCAAGAGCGCGCGGCCTTTGAGATACTCATCGTAGGCCTCGGGGTCGATCGGCGCGCGGGCGGCGACCGGCGTGGAGAGTCCTAGTGAAACTTTAAGAGCATCCGCGATGCGTCGGGCGATCTGGTCCTGGAGTGCGAACACGCTCTCCAGTTTGCGATCGTAGGTTTCCGACCAAATATGGAAGCCATCGGCTACGCGGACCAACTGCGCGGTGATCCGTACCTCCGGCCCATCGCGGCGCACACTGCCCTCCACGATATTCGTGACTCCAAGCTTGCGACCGATCTCGCGAATATCGCCGCCTTTGTCTTTGAACTGAAATACTGATGTGCGCGCAACGACCTTGAGTTGCGGCACTTTGGCGAGAACGTTCAACAGTTCTTCCGTCATGCCGTCGGAGAAATAATTTTCGTCGGCTTTGCCGCTAATGTTGGCGAAGGGCAGGACCGCGATCGAATTTGGATCGGCGGCGGTGGGTGTAGCGACGTCGCCTTTGCGGAACGATGGCTGGCCGTAGAAATACCAGCCAAGCGCCAGCACGATCAGGAGCGCCGCGACGGCGAACAGACCCTTGCCACCGGACGCGCCCACATCCAGCTTCACGCCTTCGCGTGTGATATCAAACACCCACGCCATCACTACCGCGATCGGAAAACCGAGCAGGGCGATCAGGATAAAAATGCGCAGCGCCCACGGCGGGGCGTCAAAGGCCGGGAACCCGATGGATGCCGCCTGCACCGCGAGCCAGGCCACGATCAGATAGGCTGCGCCCACCTTGAAGACCTTGCGCCGCTTCAGCTCGAAAAAGAAATTGTCGATCTTCACTTGAGCTTGTCGCTTTTGGTCACGCAGTGGCCAATGCTTCGGCGATTGATTGCGTTAGCTTGGGTGCTGCGGTGCGCAATTTCGCATCCTCGGTAACGAGACGGCTATCGAGTTGGTGCGCGAGCGCGAGAAACCGACCGTCGTAAGCAGTAATCCCGTAGCGAATAGCCATTGCCAACGCAGCGTCGTGGCGCACCACGAAGTAGTGCGGGCGCAGAAAATCTTGGGCGTCAGCAAGACACTGCCTTGCCGAGGCCGCTGTTAAGTAGCGCGCCCGTTCGTAGCTCGCGAGGACGTTACTAAACTCGATCAGAGCGAAAGGATCCGTGCGCCACACTTGGTCCCGCGCATGGAGGCGTTGCACCGCTTCGCTATAGGCGCCTCTAACATACAACGCCGCGATAATGTTCGTATCAACGACGAACATTGATTATTCCCGGCCCCAATCAATCGCCGCCTCGATATCCTCGATGCTCGGCTTAAACCCGCCGCGCAGCTTGACGGGCTTTGGCAGTTTCCGACGCGTGGGCTTCGACGCAGCGATCCCTTTGCGGATAAATTCAGCGATCGCGTCCTTCAGCTTCTTGTGTTCGTGCACCGCGCGAATTTTTACCTCGCGCATCAGATCGTCGGGAAGATCAAGGGTGGTTTTCATTAGAAGCCAGATTCCCAGAAAGCTGGTTTTCTGTCAATCCGCCACCAAGCGACTCGCGTCGCTTCAGCTGGGCGAAGAACTGCAAGTCGCGTCGTAGGCTGCCGGAGGCGGGTCAATCTTCATTGGACGTGGTGAGGAGGTGTGGAAAATAAAGAAGGACACCGCAAGCAGCGCGGAGAATCGCACGCGGTCGCGACCCAATAGCAATTGGGAGGCGCTCGCGAAGACATGCGTCAGCGCGATGGCGACGAGACAAGAACAGTGACGTGTTGGAACATCGTGGCCGGTTAGCGCGCGAACAAATTGTCGATCTTCACTTTGGCGCGACGACTTTCTGGACGAGTGCTTCGAAGCGCGGGTCGCCGTGCAATGAGTCGAGTAGGGGATCCACCTTGATTACGCCGATATCGTCGCCATCGCGTTCGGCGTAACTTTGTTCCAACGCCGAGACCGCCTGGTCTTTCTGGCCGAGGCTTATATATAGAAGTGCGCGATAATAGGCTTCGACGTACTGGCGCTTGCCCAGTTCCTCCAGCGTAGCGAGAGCTTGCACGGCTTCCTCGCGCCGGCCCATTTTTGCACCAAGCTGTGCACGCAGTGCGATCGCTTGCGCATCGTTTTCTCTCGCTCGCGCGGTCGCGTATTGCGTCCGCGCACCTTGGAGATCGCCGTTGACCTGGAGCAAGATGCCGTAGATCCAGTGCGCATAAGCAAACCCTGGATCGATCTCGAGCGCTTTCTTCATCACCGCATCAGCCTCTTTAAAACGTCGCGCATACAAATAGGTGTCAGCGAGATCGACCAAGTTTATGGCGGAAAGCGGATCAAGTTCGACTGAGCGCTCGCCCTCGGCGATGGCTTCGTCGAGACGGCCGAGACCCGAGAGTGGTCCGTTGCTCATCCAGTGATGCGCGCTGGCCAGGTTTGGACTCAACTCGATTGCGCGCTGGTGCTCGCGAATCGCCCGTTGTAGATCCACGTCCACGGTGTACGCGATCTTTCCCATCGCATTGTGCGCCTCCGCCAGGTTTGGGTTCAACTCCAGCGCCTTGAGAGTTGCTGCCCTGGCTTTCGCACGGGCATCTTTCGGATCGGCGCCCAGATAATAGGGAAGCAAGATATAGGTTTCGCCCAAGCCTGCATAAGCGAGGGCGTAATTCGGGTCGCGCGCGATCGCCTGATTATAGAACTCGATCGCGCGGGGCAAATTATCGCCGCGCAATCCCCAGAAGTGGCGTCCCTTCAAATACAGTTCGTGTGCGACGGGGTCTTCTGTTGGCGCGTGCGACATTGCGCTTCTCTCGGTTCCGGTCAGCTTCGCTTGCAATGTATCCGCGATTGTTTTGGCGATGTCGCTTTCGACCGCGAAGATGTCGGT
>DATDFJ010000071.1:0-2247 GCA_036522675.1 Chthoniobacterales bacterium
TCGACACGGATCCAGTGCATCTCACGCCCGCGCGCGACCTGCTCCTTGCCGACGACCGGGATGTTGTTCTCGGCCTGACAGGCAATCGTGCAGGCGCTGCAACCGATACACGCGCCAAGATCGACAACCATTCCCCACGCGTAACCGCGGTTCTCAAATTCGTTAGGCCGGTAGAGCGTCTCGTCGCGTTTCGGTTCTTCTCCCGAGCGCGCGATGCTCTTCGGATCGGCGACGAACTGCGCGAGCGTGCCGGTGCGTAACAAGTCGCGGCCTTCCAGCTGATGATGTTGCTGCGTTGTCGCGAACGAATGTTTCTCGCCCGTTTTGCGGATCGTTAGGCCGTCGCCAAACCAAAGCGCGTCCGACGTGCGCAGCGTATAAGCGTTGAACCCCACGCCCTTGCCGACGCGACCAACCTTGGTGCGGCCATAGCCAAGGTGAAGCGTTACGGAATTCTCCGCCTGTCCCGGCTGAATCCAGACCGGCGCTTTGAGTTTGCGTCCGCGAAACTCAAGTTCGATCACGTCGCCATTGTCGATCTGCTCGCGCGCAGCGAGCGCGGGACTGATCACCGCGGCGTTGTCCCAGGTCAGTTTCGTAAATGGCCGCGGCAACTCCTGCAACCAGCCGTTATTCGCGTAGCGGCCATCGAGAACGCCTGGGCCCGGTCGAAACAGAACTTCAAGGAGCGGCGGCTTCCCAGCCGCCGTATTGCCATAAACGGCGCTCTGGAGAGCGCCGATCCTTGAGGTGCTCGCTTCTTTTGCAAGATCGACATCTTGAAAGACGCCGTCGCTTAGGGCGCGGCGCCAATCCACTTCGAAGTTTGGGCTCGGATTTCGCGAGCGCCAAAAATCGCGTACGATTTCGTAGGCGCTGCGCACCGGCCGCTCGAGCAGCGCGGCGATGACTTCGTGCGCGGAAACGTTTCGGTAGAGCGGCTCAATCAATGGCTGCAAGATCGAGATGGATCCATCGAATGCGACCGCGTCGCTCCATGATTCTAAGAAGTGCGTGGCCGGGATAAGCCAGTGGCAACTTGTCGATGTTTCATTCGCATGCAGCGCATGGTGCACGCTCAGCTTCACCTTTCGGAGCGCGTCCGCGAAATCGAAATCAACCGGGGCGTCGTAAACCGGATTGCCGCCGAGAATAATGAGCAGCTCAACGACGCCGGCTTTCATTTCCTCGACGAGTTGATTTAACGACTGGTAGGGCGCGACCACCGGGCGCGCCGGAAACGACGGACGGCCCGGCGGTCCGTCCCTACCAATTGCGATCGTCGATCCAAGCCGATCGTTGATTTTCGCGACGAGATTGTGGACTTCGGCTGGTTGCGTTTCGCCAGCGATCAGGCCGCTAGCACCAGGATTGGCGAGCAGATCTTCGCTCGCGGTGCGAACCCACCCCGACTGTGCAGGCGACGCGCCTGCTCGCTCGGCGGTCAGGACGCCTGTGCCACGCGCGATTGCCTCCGCGATTGCGCGAATGTCGCCCGCTGCCACCGCGATCCGATGATCGGCATTCGACCCGGTGATGGTCGGCGTCGGCTCGGCCACATAGAGCCGGCTCATCGTTGCGCCTTCGGCCGCGCGCCGTGTTGCCGCGAAATCGCGCGCATACCGCACGGCATGCGGATGCATGAAAAGAAAATCGGAGTCCAGCGCTACAACCACGTTCACTCCGCCGACGAGGCAAAGCTGCCCGGCCGAGTTCCCGCTGATCGGATCCCATTCATGCCAGCGGGCGTTGGGAAATCGTTTGAGCACGGAATCGCGCTGCGCCTGCAACGTTGGTGAAGTGAATGCCTCCGTCAGGATGCGAAGGCCAGCGCCGCCTGTGGCTTGTTGCGCTTGTAATGCAAGATCGACATCGCGTAGGAAATCCTTCCAACTGCTCTTCTCTCCGGCGCGCATGACATACTTCGCCCGATCCGGATCGTAGAGATCGAGCAAATCGGCCTGGGCCCAGATGCTTGTCGCGCCGAGGCTCGCCGGATGATCAGGGTTCCCTTCAATTTTGATCGGGCGGCCTTCGCGGCTGGTCACGATAATCCCCTGGGCGTAGCCGTTGAACGTAGTCGCGCTCGTGAAGTGCAACGGTTTGCCCGGAGTCGTCTCCGGTGGCTGCTTCGCGAACGGCACGATTTTCTCGATCGGCTGTTTCGTACATGCGCCGACGCCCGCCAACGCGAGCGTCGCGCCGCTCAAGCGCAAAAACTCACGGCGACTTAGTTCGTTAGGCCAT
>DATDFJ010000072.1:0-2254 GCA_036522675.1 Chthoniobacterales bacterium
CTGAGACAGCGAGCGATTTTTTGATCAAGCGGATCACCGAATGGGGATTGAAACGCATCTACGGTTATCCGGGTGACGGGATCAACGGGATCATCGGCGCGATCGATCGGGCCGGTGACGCGGTCGAATACGTGCAGGTGCGCCACGAGGAAATGGCGGCGTTCATGGCGTGCGCGCATGCGAAGTTCAGCGGCGAAGTCGGGATTTGCCTCGCGACCTCCGGTCCGGGCGCGATCCATCTGCTCAATGGCCTTTACGACGCGAAGATGGACCACGCGAGCGTGGTCGCCATTGTCGGCCAACAGGCACGCGCGGCGATCGGCGGCGATTATCAACAGGAAGTCGATCTGCTCGCGTTGTTCAAGGATGTCGCGCACCAGTACGTCCACATGGCATCCACGCCCGCGGCGATCCGGCATCTGATCGATCGCGCGATTCGGATCGCCAAAGCGGAACGCACCGTGACGTGCATCATCATTCCGAACGACGTCCAGGAGATGGCCGCGGTGGAAACGCCGCCACGTAAACATGGTACCGTGCATTCCGGCGTCGGTTACGCTTCGCCGAGAATTGTGCCGAAAGATGTCGATCTTCGCCGCGCGGCCGACATTCTCAATACCGGCGAACGCGTCGCCATGCTCGTGGGCGCGGGCGCATTGCAAGCGACCGATGAAGTGATCGAAGCGGCAGAGATTCTCGGCGCCGGCGTGGCGAAAGCCTTGTTAGGCAAAGCGGTCATTCCCGATGAGCTGCCGTTTTGCACGGGTCCCATCGGTCTGTTAGGCAGCAAACCGAGCTGGGAGATGATGAACGACTGCGACACGCTTCTCATGGTCGGCTCCAGTTTTCCGTACTCAGAATTTTTGCCCAAGGAAGGCCAGGCGCGCGGCGTGCAGATTGATCTCGACCCGAAACTGGTGAGCGTGCGTTACCCGATGGAAGTAAACCTGGTCGGCGACAGCGCGGACACGCTGCGCGCTCTCATTCCGCTGCTGGAGCCCAAGCAAGATCGACAATGGCGCAAGAAGATCGAAGAGAACGTGGCCGATTGGTGGGAGGTGCTGGAAGCGCGCGCGATGAATGAAGCCGATCCGATCAATCCGCAGCGCGTTTTTTGGGAACTGTCGCCGCGGTTGCCCGACAACTGCATCATCGTCGCCGATTCGGGCTCGGCCGCGAACTGGTTCGCGCGCGATTTGAAAATCCGCCGCGGCATGATGGCCTCGCTTTCGGGTAATCTGGCGACTATGGGCCCGGGCGTGCCTTACGCGATCGCGGCGAAGTTCGCCTTCCCCGAACGCGTCGTGATCGCGACGGTCGGCGACGGCGCGATGTTAATGAACGGCATCAACGAAGTCGTGACGATCGCCGAGAACTGGAAGAACTGGCGCGATCCGCGGCTCATCATCATGGTGCTGGCCAATCGCGATCTCAATCAGGTCACGTGGGAGCAGCGCGTCATGGCCGGCGATCCGAAATATGTCGTCTCGCAAACGGTGCCGACGTTCGAGTTCGCGCGTTACGCCGAGATGCTCGGACTCATCGGCATCCGCGTCGATAAACCCGAGCAAATCGCGCCGGCGTGGGAGCAAGCGTTGAAAGCATCGCGCCCCGTAATTCTGGAAGCGATCACCGATCCCGAAGTCCCGACGTTGCCGCCGCACATCACCTTCGATGAAGCGAAGAAATTCACCGAATCGATGATCAAAGGCGAGCCGCGCCTCGGTCACATGATCAAGCAAACTTTCAAGGAAGCGATCGAAGGTTTTCTCCCGCACAAAAAATGAGCTGCGTCGCTGCACTGATGAGATTACCCTCACCTCGATCCTCTCCCTGAGGGAGAGGAGGACGCGAAGCGCCAGGTGAGGGTCGTTGGCGAAATGAAAACGCGCGCGAAGATCAACGACCTCGCCGTTTCGGGGTTCAGGATTGCGACGGAAACGCCAGAACAGGACGGCACTTACGAATGGGACAGCACTACGATTGTAGTGGTGGAGGTGAACGGCGGCGGTGAACACGGACTGGGCTACACCTACGCGGACGCT
This sequence comes from Chthoniobacterales bacterium, assembly GCA_036522675.1. Taxonomy (GTDB): domain Bacteria; phylum Verrucomicrobiota; class Verrucomicrobiia; order Chthoniobacterales; family UBA10450; genus AV17. The sequence continues at coordinate 2,046 of DATDFJ010000072.1, forward strand.
GCGACGGCGAAGTTGATCGACGATCATCTCAAAGCTGTCGTGATCGGCCGTGACGCGCTCTCAGTACAAGATGCGTGGATCGCGATGGTGCATTCGATCCGCAATCTTGGGCGGCCAGGGATTTGTTCGATGGCGATCTCGGCGGTCGACACGGCGCTGTGGGATTTGAAGGCGCGCATTGTCGATCTTCCGCTGGTCGATCTTTTCGG
>DATDFJ010000073.1:0-19902 GCA_036522675.1 Chthoniobacterales bacterium
AATCGCCGATGTCATGACCTACGAGCGCAGCGATTGGGGAAATCAGGCGAGCCCGGTCACGGCCGAACAAATCGCCGCATTGCGAAAGGAACTCGCGAGCCATGCGGAGTCTTTTACCGAACACGACATTCTCGCCGCGCCTGATCAGGATCTGCCCGGCGGCCCACCTCCCGGTGGTGCTCCTCCAGGCGGCGCGCCGCCGCAAGGTAATACCGCCCCGCCTCCCAAACCCTAACTTTGCTGTCATCCCAAGCCGGGCAGACGGCGAAGGACGTCACAAAAACTCACTCCTCGCATCCTTCAAAGCAGCGGAATCTGCCCATCGGCTGGAACCGATTCGGCGAAACGAACACCGACGCCGATCAACCGCACTGGTTTGCCGGTGCGCGCAAATGCCTCTGCGAGGAGAGCGTGGAAAGCTGACAGTGTCGGTTCAAGTCCGGCGCGCTCGGCGGTGGTGCGCGTGAAGTCGTGAAATTTGAGCTTAACGAAAATTTTTCGGATCTGACGGCTCGATTCTTTTTGCGCTAGCTCGGCCATTAAATCCTCGAACAGCTCCTCCAGTTTTTCTGCGCATTCTTCGAGCGTAGCAAGATCGACGGGGAAAGTTTCCTCGGTGCTGAGCGATTTGCGCGGCCGATCGGGTTCGACCGGACGTTCGTCAATCCCGCGGCAGAGGTCGTAAAGTTCGAGCCCAAACTTGCCGAAAAGATCGACAAGTTCGGGGCGCGACAGACGCTGCAGGTCGCCGCAAGTCTTTACGTCCAGTTCTTGGAGTTTGCGCTCGGTTTTTTCGCCGATGCCCCAAATTTGCCGCACCGGCAGGTTTTCCATGAACGCTGGAACTTCTTCGGGCGTAATCTCTAGCTGGCCGTTCGGTTTTTTGATGCCGCTGGCGATTTTGGCGATCAACTTGTTAGGCCCGATGCCAGCCGAAGAACTGAGCTTTGTTTGCTCGAAAATTGTCTGCCGAATTTGCACGGCGAGCGCGGCGGGCGGCTCTGGTCGTGCGCTGACATCGAGATAAGCTTCATCGAGTGAGAGCGGTTCGATCACCGCGGTGAAGCGGTGCAAAATGCCGCGGATGATAGCTGCTTCGCGCCGATAAACATCGAAGCGGGTCGGCAGCACGATCAGGTTCGGACACCGTTGGAGCGCCATGAACGTCGGCATGGCCGAGTGCACGCCGAATTTGCGCGCCTCGTAGTTGCAGGTTGTGAGCACGCCGCGTCGTTCGCGCGCGCCGCCGACACCGACCGGTTTGCCGCGGAGCCGCGGTTGATCGCGCACCTCGATCGCCGCGTAAAAGCAATCCATGTCGAGGTGGATGATGGCGCGCTCTTGCCGATTAGCTTCCACGCGGCAGAACCTAAATGAAGCGAGTTGCCTTTTCGCGTGTTTTCAATGATGACGGGTTTGCAGATGCCGACAAGACCGACGCGCGTTTTCATGGTTCGGCACGGCGCCACGGTTGTGAGCGCGGAGGACCGGTTCGCGGGCGCAACTGACGTCGCGCTCTCAGATGAAGGCCGCGAGCAAACGCGACGGTTGGCCGAGAGACTGAGTCACGAGAAAATCGTCGCCGTGTATGCGTCACCCCTTGGACGCACGCTTGAAACGGCGCAAATTCTGGCCGCGCAGCACGAACTCGAGGTGCAAACACGCGACGGCTTTCGCGAAATTTCGCACGGGCATTGGGAAGGAATGACGCGAGCCGAAGTGGAGAAGAAATTTCCAAAGGAAGCGGCCGAGTGGGAGAAGGACCCGTACACGTTTGCGCCGGCGGGCGGCGAGAGCGGGCTGGCTGTGACCGCGCGCGCGCTACCGGCGCTGATCGACCTCGTGCGCGACCACACCGGCGAAAATATCCTGGTTGTATCGCACAAAGCGACCATCCGGCTGTTGCTCAGCTCACTCCTTGGCTTCGATCCGCGTCGGTATCGCGACAATCTCGACCAAAAACCGGCCGCGCTGAATATTGTCGATTTTCGCGATGCCACGAGGCCGCGTCTCACGTTGTTCAACGACACCTCGCATTACGACAAGGCCGGCAAAGCCATTCCGCCGGTTCCCGAAGCGCGTTTATCGAAATGGTGGAACACGAGCGCGCTCTAGCCGCGCTCGGCTGGCATCGACCGGATGATTGGCCTCTCGCCGAAATGGCGGGCAAGATCGACAAGGTGCTGGTCGATGTATCTGGTCGAACCGAACAGCCGCATCATCAAGCGCAACATCGGATTCGCGATGTAGGATTTTTCTGTCAGCACGACGTCACAGCCGTCGTTCAGCGGCGTGACGTCGTAGGTCCAGGAGCCGCTGAAGCTGTTGCCGCCGTTGCCCGCGCGCACAGTGTGAACAAGATGAGTCGGCGCGAGACTTTCTGTCGTCACAACCGTGACGGCCACGCCGCCTTTGAACGTTTGTTTCATCGCTTCCTTCCCGTCGATTGGCGCCAAACGCTCGGTCTTCTCCAGGTTGCGGTTCCAGGTTGGAAATTTTTCAACATCGGAGAGCACCGTGAAAACCGCCCCGGGCGTTTGTTTCAAGGTGAGCACGCGCGTGTGTCTGGTCTGCGCCGGGAGGAGAAAACTAATCCCGATCGCGAGGAGAACCAGGACAACGATGATGCCGAGCAGTTGCGCGGCCGATTTCATGTCGATCCTCTGCCAAATCGCCGCTCGCGGCGCGAGCAGAAAACCGGGCCCATCCAGCAGCACCAGCCGATGCGTTCAATTTCAGGCTTTGCAATGAGCGGTTCTCTTTCGATATTCTGCAGGTAAGTTTTTCCGAAAATGGATGCCTCTGCTTCTGTTGAATCCGGTCACAACGCGCACGAACACAGCCACGACGACGCTCATGAGCACCACGAGCTCGGCTTCTGGCGAAAGTACATTTTCTCGACCGATCATAAGGTGATCGGCATCCAGTACGGGCTCTGCGGCCTGGCGTTTTTGTTCTTTGGCTTTTGCCTTATGATGATCATGCGCTTTCAGCTGGCCTACCCCGGCCAGGCGATGCCGGTCTTGGGCAAATGGTTGCCCTACGTTTTCGGGGCCGGCTCCATGCCCGACGGCAAAATGACGCCGGACTTTTACAACTCGTTAGGCGCGATGCACGGCACGATTATGATCTTCCTCGGTGTCGTGCCGTTGGCCTTCGCTGCCTTTGGCAATTTCGTCGTGCCGCTGCAGATCGGCGCGCCCGACATGACGTTCCCGAAAGTGAACGCAGCCAGTTTTTGGGCGTTCGCCGTCGGCGGCGCGATCATGTTCTACAGTTTCTTTGTTCCGGGCGGCGCAGCCAAGAGCGGCTGGACATCGTACGTGCCGCTGGCCGGGATCTCTGATAAAGGACCGGGCTACAATCTCATTTTCAACGGGCAATCGCTCTGGTTGATCGGGTTCATTTTCCTGATCACTTCGTCGCTGCTTGGCGCGATCAATTTCATTACCACCATCATTCAATTGCGTGCCAAAGGTCTGACCTGGATGCGGCTGCCGTTTTTTGTCTGGTGCCAGTTCGTCACCGCGTTCCTGCTCCTGCTCGCGTTTCCGCCGCTCGAAGCCGCCATCATCATGCAACTGATGGACCGCACGTTCGCGACGAGCTTTTTCCTACCCACCGGGCTGGTCGTAAACGGCGCGCCGGTGTCGATCAGCGGCGGCGGCAGCCCGTTGCTCTGGCAGCATCTCTTTTGGTTTCTCGGCCACCCGGAAGTTTACGTGCTGATCCTGCCGGCGTTTGGCATTGTCGCTGAAATCCTGGCCAACAATTCGCGCAAGCCGCTCTGGGGTTACAAATCGCTCGTCTTTTCCGTGCTCGTGATCGGCTTTCTCTCTTTCATCGTCTGGGCGCATCACATGTGGCTCACCGGCATGGGCTCGACCGTGAGCGCGTTTTTCCAAACGACCACACTGCTGATTTCCATTCCGTCGGTTATCATCCTGAGCGCGTTTTTCATTTCCCTGTGGGGCGGATCGATTCGCTTCAACGTGCCGATGCTTTGGGTCACCGCCTTCCTGCCGATGTTCGGCATCGGCGGGCTCACCGGCATTCCGCTCGCGTTTAACTCCGCCGATCTCTACTTGCACGACACCTATTACGTGATCGCGCATTTCCATTACATCGTCGCGCCGGGAACGATTTTCGGCCTCTTTGCCGGCATCTATTATTGGTTTCCGAAAGCGACCGGACGCACGATGAACGAGTTCTGGGGCAAAGTGCATTTCTGGCCGTCGCTCATCTGCATGAACGTCATCTTTCTGCCAATGTTTTTGCAGGGCATGCTCGGGATGCATCGCCGCTGGTACGACGGCGGCCAGGGCTGGCAACTGGCGGGCGAACATGTCTGGGGTCTGACCGGTTTTCAGTGGAACCACCCGATTTCCTGGGCCGCGTGGATCATGGGGCTGGCACAAATTCCGTTCATCATCAATTTCTTCTGGAGCATCAAGCACGGCCGCAAAGTCGACGACAACCCATGGCAGGCGACGACGCTCGAATGGACCGCGCCGAACCGTCCGCCACACGGCAACTTTGTCACCACACCCGTCGCGTATCGCGGCCCCTACGAATACAGTCTGCCGGGTCGCGACAAAGATTTCACGATGCAGAACGAGCCGGTTGAACCGGCCGAACGTACCCGGCGCCGTGCCGTCGAGGAACCGGTGCTGGTTTAGCTGAGTTGGCCTAACGAATGGAAATTCCCTACACGATTTCCACTAGACCCGACACCGGTCTGTGGAATGCGAAGGTCGGCATCTGGTTGTTTCTCGCGTCGGAGGTGATGCTCTTCGGCGGCTTATTTTCCGCCTACATTTTTCTGCGCCTCGACGCGGCGCCGGGAACCTGGCCGCATGGTCTGCTCAACGTTCCGGTTGGCACGGGGAACACGGCGATTCTGATTATTTCCTCGGTCACAGTGGTGCTCGCGTGGGCGGCGCTGAAGATGCGCCGCTACCGCGCCTATTGGTGGTACATGCTCGCGACGATTACCTGCGGCGTCACCTTTCTCGTCGTTAAGCTCGCCTACGAATGGCCACAAAAATTCGAACACTTCGGCGCCTACATTAAACCGGCTGCCCTCGAGAAGTACGAAGAATATCTGGGTAATCACCGGCGGATAGAAAAAGGCTTGGAGCCGCGCATCGAAATCACCGGCCATCTGCACGAACAAACCGCGACCGAGTACGAGGTTGCGCTTGATCCAACCAACGCGGACCCGGACAACCCGAGCAACGACAGGCCGCATTTTGTTCCGCGATCCGCCACTGACAAGGTAGCGAAGATCGAAAAGGCAGACGTGGAGCGCGCGACGATGTTTTTTCCAACCCACAGCGCCTATTTTGCGAGCTATTTCACGATCACCGGTCTGCACGGGTTGCACGTACTTGGCGGCGTCCTCGTCTTTCTTTACATGTGGCTGCCAGTTAGCAAGAAAGTTTACCAGCGCAATCCCGAGCATCTGGCCAATCGGGTCGAGGTCTCGGGCCTGTTCTGGCACTTTGTCGATCTAATCTGGATTTTTGTATTTCCGCTTTTTTATTTGCTCTGAGCATGAACAACCCGCCCGACGTCGCGCAGGACCCCAAGGAGTACGAGGAATACGCCCACGGTGTTCACCAGCATGTGATGCGGTATTTGATCGTCGGTGGGCTGCTGCTTTTTTTCACACTGCTCACCGTCGCGCTGTCATATGTCGACTTTGGCGGGTTCTTTTCGTGGCTCTTTCACGTTCACATTTCGCCGCAAACAGGTGGAAAGTTAAACATCGCCGTCGCGATCTTCGTCGCCGCCTTCAAAGTCAGCCTGGTCGCGCTCATTTTCATGCATCTCGCCGCCGAGAAACGGCTCATCTACCGCGTCCTCATTTTCACCGGTTTTTTTGTGCTCGGCCTTTTCTGGCTCACATTTCTGGCATGGTATAACCCGATCGTTCGTTAGGCCAATGTCGCTCAAAGCTTTCCATTTCGTTTTTATCTTCACCTCGATCGTGCTCGCGCTCGGGCTCGGCTGCTGGTGCATATGGGTCGATCTGGTCGAGGGCGCGCCGATTTATCTCGCCGGCGCGATCGGCTCTTTCGCCAGCGCGGTCGGCCTGTTCATTTACGGGATATGGTTTTATCGGAAGATGAAACGGCTCGGCATCATTGCGTGAAAACACTCTCCTCCATCTTGCTGATGTCGATCTTGCTCGCCGCGCAGCAGGCCAGCGCGTGTCCGTTTTGCTACGGCGCGAAGGACGGCAAATCGACGCAGCACATGGCGGTGGCGATTTGGTTTTTGTTTGGCGCCGTCCTCGCGGTCATCGGCGGGATCGGCGTGATCTTTGTCAGTATCTGGCGGCACGCCCGGATGCCGCTCGAGTCGCATCAGGAGCTGACGGAACAGGATTTCGCGCAATATGAGTAGCCTCGCGCTGATCAACGAATTCCTCGGCCAGCCGGCGAACGCCGCCGAGCACGGCTACCAGATCGATCACATCCTCGAATTCTGCCACTGGTTCATGGGCGCGCTTTTCATCGGGTGGTCGAGTTTTTTCGTTTTTGTTTTGATCTGGTTCCGCAAGGGACGCCATCCCCGCGCCGATTATCACGGCGTGCGCAGCGGCATCTCGACCCACCTGGAGTTTTCGGTCGTTCTGATCGAAGCCGTCCTCCTGCTCGGTTTCGCCATTCCGCTCTGGGCGAAACGGGTGAACGAATTTCCATCCACCAAAGACGCGATCCTGGTCCATGTTGTTGGCCAGCAGTTCAACTGGAATTTCCATCTGCCCGGGCCAGACGGTCAGTTTGGCCGGCGCGACGTGTCATTGGTCACAAACAACAATCCGTTAGGGCTTGATCCGAACGATCCGGCCGGCAAGGACGATATCGTGACGACTGGCGAGCTGCACGTGCCGGTGGATCGGCCGGTCATAATCGAGCTTTCATCCAAGGACGTGATCCACAATTTCGATCTGCCACACATGCGCATCGCCGGCGACGCGATCCCGGGCTCGCTCATCCCGATGTGGTTTAAACCCATCAAAACCGGCACCTACGAAGTTGTCTGCGGTCAGTTGTGCGGCCTCGGCCATTACGGAATGAAAGGCAGCCTCGTTGTGGATTCCCCGGCTGATTATCAATCGTGGTTAAAGGAACGCGCCGAACTGGCGGGGCAACAAAACGCGCCGCCGGCGACGCAACGCCCACCGGGTGAACCGCCGCCCGGGCCGACTCCGGGGACGGTGCCGCCGCCCGGCGCGCCGAAAACAGCGAATCCGACCGCGGAACCGCCGGCCCAATCAGCGCCTCCCGAAAATCCCGCGCCGCCGCAGAACAATCCAGCTCCTCCCGCGCCATCGCCGAGCGCGTAATTGGTTTTCTTCTGTAGCGGCGGTCTGCTTGTCCGCCGTAGCCTTGGCGAAGGCGGATGACCGTCGCATTTATCTCCGCCCGCGGTTATCTTCGTCGCGTGGACATTGCGATATTAGAAAGTGCGACGCCAATAGAGCGCCGCTACAGTTCCTGGCTAAACCGCTTCGCATGGTTCACCGCATTCGCAACATTGTTGCTCATCTGCAGCGGCGGAATGGTCACGAGCAAAAACGTCGGACTCGCCGTGCCCGATTGGCCGACCACCTTCGGCTACAACATGTTTCTCTTCCCGATCTCGAAATGGATCGGCGGAGTTTTTTTTGAACACACCCACCGGCTCATTGCGTCAACCATCGGTTTACTCACCCTCATTCTGGCGATCTGGATTTGGCGCGTGGAAGATCGACAATCGCTGCGCAACCTCGCGCTGATCGCCGTCGCCGGCGTTATTCTGCAGGGCATCCTCGGCGGTCTGCGCGTCACGACATTGAAGGATCAGATTGGAATTCTTCACGCTTGCCTGGCGCAGGCGTTTCTTGCCCTCATCGTATTGGTCGCGCTGATGACCACGGCCTTTTGGCGGAGAAGCGATGCGAAGTTGTTCGGTTTAACCGAACAAGTTCCGAAGCGGCATTCGCGGGCGAAGACGCTCGCCATTGCAACGACGATTGCGATTTACATCCAGCTCGCGTTGGGCGCGACGATGCGCCACCAACATCGCGACCTCGCCATTCTCGATTTTCCAACGGCCAACGGCGCTTGGATTCCAGACACCAGCGCGCCGGCGCTTGCCAGGATCAATGCCTGGCGCGACATGCGCGCGCTTTCGGATGTGAGCGCGTTCCAGATTTGGCTGCAAATGGTGCACCGATTTGTCGCGTTGCTGATTGCGATCGGTGTGACTGCGTTCGCGACGCGGGTCTGGCGAGACGCGCGCGAAATTCCCGCGCTCAAGCGAATGTCGATCTTGTGGGTTGCATTTGTTTTTGTGCAACTGACGCTGGGCGGGTGGACGATTTGGAGCAACAAAGCCGCCGATATTGCGACAGCGCACGTCGCTATCGGCGCGGTGATGCTCTCGTTAGGCGTGAGTGCTTGGGCGATCTGCTCGCGGATGACAAACGACGCGCCCGGCCGCGTCCGACCAGCGGGTCTTGAAGAACACGCTGGCGCATGAAAGCTGCCACGTTGCCCGAGATTGAGCCTGTCGCGCCGCGGCGAGTGCTCGGCGATTTCGCTGAGCTGGTTAAAGCGCGGCTCACGTTGCTGGTGCTGCTGACGACCGCGGTCGGCTTTTATCTTGGGGCGCCGAGACCGATTGATTACCGCGCGCTGTTTCACGTCTTCTTCGGGACGGCTGCCGCTGCGGCTGGGGCAGCGGCATTGAATCAATGGTGGGAACGCAGCGTCGACGCGCTCATGCGCCGCACCCGCACGCGGCCAGTGCCGGCTGGCCGGATGCGGCCGGTCGAAGCGCTCGCGATCGGGATCGTTTTGTCGATCTTCGGCGTGGCATATCTCGCCATCGTTTGCAATGCGCTGAGTGCCGTGCTCGCGGCACTCACCATCGTGATTTACATTTTTGCTTACACGCCGGTGAAACGAATCAGCACCGGCAACACGGCGCTTGGCGCGGTGCCGGGCGCGATACCGCCGTTGATCGGCTGGGCGGCAGCGCGCGGTTCGCTCAGCGCCGGCGCGTGGAGCCTGTTTGCGATCGTGCTCCTGTGGCAACTACCGCATTTTTTCGCGATCGCATGGATGTATCGGGAGGACTACGCCGAAGCCGGCTTTCGCATGATCTCGAGTGACGATCGCGGCGGTGAACGCAGCGCCAGCCAAAGTGTCTTTTTTTGTATCCTGCTTTTGGTAGTCGCCGGCCTGCCGGCGTTTCTTGAAGTGACGACAGCAATTTATCTCCCGATTGAGCTCGCGATGAGTGCCGCCTTCGTCGCCGTGGCGATGCGTTTCCTGCGCACGCGCGCGCCGGCCGACGCGCGCCGGCTTTTCCTCGCGTCGATTATTTATCTGCCACTGCTGCTGGGCGCTTTGGTCCTGACGAAATCATGAATGGCGAGTCGGTTGCCGCAGAGCGCGCTTCTTTTCGTAGCACGACCAGCTGGAAGATGACGTTGATCGCTATTCCGCTGGTGACTCTCGTGGGTCTGCTCTGGCTGCAGCGCGTCGAAGTGAACGCGCTGCGGCAGCGAACGGTTTCGAAATACGGCACGGTGCCGATATTCCAACTCACGAATCAGGACGGGCAGCCGTTTGGCTCGACACAACTGCGGGGCAAAATCTGGATCGCCGATTTCATTTACACGACTTGCCCGGGGCCATGCCCGATGATCAGCAACCGGATGAGCGAATTGCAAAAGCCGCTCGAGAAAACCGACGTGCACCTGGTCTCGTTCACCGTCGATCCCGCGAAAGACACGCCGGAAGTTTTGCGCGGATACGCCGAGCAATTGCACGCCCAGCGCGAGCGCTGGGATTTTCTCACCGGGCCGCAACCGATCATTTATGAATTGTCGCGCGATGGTTTCAAGCTGGCGATCTCAGACGGCCACGACGACGCAGGCATTCCCGTCCACAGCACGCGCATGATTTTGGTAGATCGACATGGCGATATTCGCGGCTACTACGATGCAGCTGAGTCGGACGCGATCACGAAACTGATCGCTGACACGACTCATCTGCTGCGCGAACAGCCAAAGTAGCTGTAGCGGCCGTCTCCGACCGTCGAATAGTGCGGCGCTCAGAGAGCGCCGCTCCAGAAGAATCAGCCAACTGGCTCTGGACCAGCACTCGGGCCTTCGTCGCAGACCAGGCGGAGGTAATCGCGGTATTCGTTTTGCGGAAGGCGGTCGATGATCTTGCTGAGATCGGCTTGGCTGATGAATCCCATGCGGAGGGCGACTTCCTCGAGACAGGCGATCTTCAGTCCCTGACGATGCTCGATGGTGGCGATATAGTTGCTCGCTTCGAGCAACGTGGTGGTCGTACCGGTGTCGAGCCACGCCATGCCGCGGCTGAGCAATTTCACGTGCAGCTGATTTTCCCGCAGATAAAGCAGATTGAGATCCGTGATCTCCAGTTCGTTGCGCGCCGATGGTTTCAAACCACGCGTCAGATCGACAACCTGCTCGTCGTAAACGTAAAGACCGGGCACGGCGAAGTGGCTCTTCGGTTGTTTCGGTTTTTCTTCGAGACTGATCGCTTTACCGTCGGCGCCGAAGTCGACCACGCCATAGCGTTGCGGGTCGCGCACTTGATAAGCGAAAATGCACGCGCCGCGTTGGAGCGCGAGAGCTTCGCGATAGAAATCGAGTTTTCCGTAAAAGATGTTGTCGCCCAGAATGAGCGACGCGCCGGCGTTGCCGATAAATTTTGCGCCAATCAAAAACGCCTGCGCGATTCCTTCAGGTTTCGGCTGCTCAGCATACTGAATGGAAATTCCAAGCTGGGTGCCGTCCGCGAGATAATCACGCAACATCGGCAGATCCTTGGGGGTTGAGATGATAAGGATGTCGCGCAAGCCCCCGAGCATGAGGGTCGCAAGTGGGTAACAAATCATCGGCTTGTCGTAGATCGGGAGGAGTTGTTTGCAGACGATCTTGGTGAGCGGGTAGAGCCGCGTCCCGGCGCCGCCGGCGAGGAGAATGGCCTTTTTCATTTTCGATTTTCGAGTTTCGAGTTTCGATTGGCGGTCAAGCGTGCGATCAGCGGCTCGATTGTTTTCTCGATCGTGAAATGCTCTTCGACGCGCGCGCGTCCGGCGCGACCGAATCGGTGCCGCAATTCATCGTCCGCGATTAACCTAGCGAGCGCGTCGGCTAATGCACGCGCGTCGTTAGGTGGGACGAGGAGGCCGGTTTCGTTTTGCGCCACCAGCTCCGGGATGCCGGCGACGGCGGTTGAGACGACCGGTTTCGCGCACGCCATCGCTTCGGCGATGACGGTCGGGAAGATGTCGCTCGCGCCGCGTTCGTCGATGCGCGACGCGAGCACGAACACGTCGCAGCGGCCAAGCGCGCCGAGGACCTGGTTGTGCGATTGCTCGCCGGCGAAACGAATATTGGTCAGCCCGCGCTCCGCCGCGCGCCCTTGCAGCTCACCGCGCAGTTCGCCGCCACCGACGATCTCGCATTCGAAATCCGCGCCGCGCGGAGTGAGCTCAGCGCAGGCGTCGATTAAGAGATCAAATCCTTTGAACGGCACCAATCGGCCAACGCTGAGCAGCCGCACGGTTTGGCTGGCCGTGCTTGCCGACGAGGGAAACTTCGCCAGGTCGAGCCCGTTGAAGATGCGCAAAATCTTGTCGGTTGATTCCGGACAACGCGCCGCAAGCAAATCACGGCTGTATTTGGTCTCCGCGCCGACGAACTCAGCCGCCGCGCAGATTTCGCGCAGCAAATCGTCATTGCCGAGATCACTCATGAAGTCCTGTCCGTGTGCCGTGAGGCTGAACGGAATTCCGCTGATTGCTTTCACGAACAGCGCGGTGTGCGCAGCGCGATTTGCAAAATGCACGTGAAAGTGGGGCACGTGTTCGCGTTCGAACAACTGCACGAAGAATAGCGCATTACGCGCACGCAGGGCCGCTTTGTAGTCCGGCCCGTATTTGCGTGAGTGTTCCTCCACCATCATCTCTGGCCAGCGACCACTGCGCTTCGCCTTCTTCACCAGCTTTTCAAGCGCCTGCTTGTCCGGTGCGTATTGCACCTGGGCGCGAAATCGTGCCAGGTATTCGTGTCGCACTGGTGTTTTTGGCGGATGCATCGATGCAATTACCAACTCCCACCCGCGCCGCTCGAGCTCGAGCATCTCCATGTCGCAAAACGTCTGGGAAATGACCGGGTAACGCGAGTAGAGATAGCCCAATCTCATTGCGCAAAGCGGATACCGAAAAGCCGAAAGCAATACACAGTCGACTCGCGATTATACGGAACTCTCCGCAATCGGAAATCGACAATCCGAAATCAGGAAAAGCGGACGTCTTTCCCCGGATCCATTTCGAAGTCGAGGGTGAGGGAATCGGCCGTGTTCGGCTTGATGATTTCCTCCATGAACTTCACAAAGATGGGGTCCTCCCGGAAGATGGCGTATTTGTCCATCGATTCGAAATCGATGGCGATGAAGAAGGGCCATTGCAATTCGGGATCGACGCGCTTGCCGCATTTGATGCTGAGGACCTCGGGAATCTTTAGAAGCTGCATCCGGGTGTTCATCATCATCTCCTCGACACGCGCGGGAGTGACCTCGGGCTTGAGCTTGTAGAGGACGATGTGGTGAATCATGGGAGCTAAAGGTATTAGGCGGTTCCAAGTGGACGCGCAAGTGCGAAACCGGCGGAACCGGCGCGCCCGGTGGCAAGGCTTGAAAAGCCCGAGCAGATCATCACAATCTGGGGGCACGGCGCGGCGCAATTTATGGAGGAAAAAACGAATGACGTAGCGGCCGAGGTCGCTCTCGCGACCGGCGCAGAGCCGGTCGATTCGCAGGTCGCCTCGGACGCGACAAAGCCGGTGCGCGATGAGGCGGCGCTGAATTTCTGGCTGCCGATGACGTTGTCGATCTTCGCATTCGTCGCGTTTTACTTTACGACCAAACCGCAGCACGAGGTTTTCGACTACACGTATCGTGTGGCGGGCGCGTTTTTGCAGGGGCGGCTCGGTTTTTCCGAGCCGCAGCCTTCGTGGCTGAATGAGTTCGTCCCGATGCGCGGCGGCTATTATTCGGTGTTTCCGCTCGGCGCGGTGCTGGCGAACCTGCCGCTGGCGGTGCTCGGCAAGATGGGGCTGATCAAAGGATTTCCGGCGCGCGCGCTGGCGAGCGTGCTCGCGGCGGCGTGCGTTTATTTCTTTTTCCAGCTCTCGAGCGTTGATCGGAGTTCCTTTTGGCGCCGGATTCTGCTCGCGTTTTTTCCGGTGTTCACGACGTGGACGTGGTGCAATCTCGGTTTCGCCGGGGCGTGGCAGATCGCGCTCGGTTTCGCGCTGGTGGGCGAAACCGCGGCGCTTTATTTCACGCTGCTCAAGCCGCGGCCGCTGATCGCCGGAGCCTGGTTCGCTCTCGCTGTTGGCAATCGCACCGAACTAGGGGTGACACTTCCGGTGTTTTTGTATTTCTGGATGTTTTGCGACGCGGTGCCGCAACCGCAGCCACAGTTGTCACTGAAGAATCGAGTCATTCACAATTGGCGGCCGATCGGTTGGTTCCTGCTTCTCCCGGTCGTGCTCGGTCTTGCCACGGCGGCTTACAATTTCGCGCGATTCGGCTCCGTGTTTGATTTTGGTTACGCGCGCATCCCGAACTTGATGAAAGAGCCGTGGTATTCGCATGGCCTTTTCTCGATCAAAGCGGTCCCCTGGAACATGCAAAAAATGTTGTTCGAAGGTTTCGGCGACACTCCGGAGTTCCCGTATTTCCGGTTTTATCCCTTCGGTTGTTCCATTTTTCTGGCGAGCCCGTTTTTGTTTCTGCTTTTTCGTGAAGGTGGAAAATACCGCCTCGTTTCGTGGCTGATGATTGGCGTGTTAACGTTCGTGCTCTGGTATCACGGCAATCCCGGCGGCTGGCAGTTCTCGTATCGTTACGCGACCGTGTTGCTGCCGTGGATGTTTCTTTTGATCAGCGGCAATGGTCCGAAAAGGCTCTCCGCGACCGAAGTCGCGCTTTTCGTCGTGTCAGTAGCGATTAATGCGATAGCGACCTACCAGTTTCTCTGGACGAGCGAGATTCATCCTTAGACCGAATGGTCCAGTCATCAGGATCGCGGTCGGGAGCGCGGCTGATCTGGGCTGGCGCAATTGGCGTTTCGCTGTTGTTGTCGATCCTGGCGGCGCTACGCGGTGGTTACATCGGTCCTGATTATCAGACGCACCTCGAGCGGCTGACGCAATGGTCGCGAGTGTTCGATTTCTCGAACCCGGACCCGCCTGTCTATTATCTGCTTGGCTACGGAGTCTTTCGAGCAGTCGGGAGCAGCAACGCGTTTCCAGTCACGCTTTCAATCCTTCAGGCCGCGCTCAACGGCGTCGCGCTCTGGCATTTCTTTCGTTATGTCGAGCCACGATTTCGATCATCGCTCGTCTCTTTAGCCCTGGCTATTTTCCTCGCTTTGCTGCCGGTGCGCGTCATTCACGCGACGACAATCGGCACCGACTGCCTGACGATTCCATGTTTCGTCCTGTTGCTTTTTCTTTTCGATCGATTCGTCAACGGCGATGGCGCGACGAGCTGGAACGCAGCCGTGCTCGGGCTTGGCTTGGCGCTGGCGACTTGGGTGAAATACAGTTTTATCGCGCTGATTCCGGCGCTGTTCGCGCTGTTCGTCGTGTTTTGGATGAAGCGACGCTGGCGGGTGAGCCGTTTCGTTGGCATTTGCGTATTGAGCCTGTTGCTACCCTCGGCGCTGACGCTCTACAGCTTTCACAAGACGCGCAGCGCGCAGGGTTACTATCGACAACTACTGTGGCTGCCGGAGGGATTCGACTCCGGCATGAATTTTAAAGATCTGCTGTCAGTAAAAAAGAACGATGTCGAGCTCTTCGGCGCGCCGGAGTATTTCAAGAAACAAATTCTCGCGCCGCACCAGCACAGTTACCTCGGTTTGGTACATCTTGGCGTCTTCACCGACACGATGAATCTTTTTCAAGAACTGTCGGTGCCGCAGCGTTTCGGCAGCATCATGATTCCCGATCAGAAGGTGAGGCGTGAGTGGAAGACTGGTTGGATGCAAGCGTCCATGCTTCTTGGCCTTCTCTGGACCGTGCTGGCTCTGATCGGCTCGGCGTCGAATTTGTTGCACGCACTGCGAAATTTCTGGAAAGACAAACTTCAACGGGAAGACGCGGCGATCTTTTTGGGCTTTGCCTATTTTCTCCTGATGTTTTTGCCGATCCCGTTTGTCTACAACGCCAACCTCTTCGGGTTTTGGACGCCGCGACTGATCCTTCCGTCATTGCTTTGTTTTTTTCTGGCGGCCTTTCTGTTGATCGACAGGAGCGCTGCTCCGAAGTCGCCTTTCATCGCGCAGGCGGTGTTCAGTCTGGTCGTTATCCAGTGCGCGATTGAAGTGGTGATGCTTGCCTAGCTTCCAATCGCGCCTCTGCCTGCGCGACACCCTCCGGCTGCGCGTGTCCGAGCAAGTTGGAGACGGTGGGAAGCGCGCGCGCCACGACAAAAATTTGATAGGAAAAAAGATTCCGCCACAGACGGACCAAGACCGCATTGAGCGCGGTGGCGGCACGGCCAATGACGCCCGAGCCGAGGACCAGCTGAATGGGAGCAGGCACTCCGCGCATCTCGAGTATTTCGTAGCCGAGATAGGTCAGCATTCGGCGCAGCGTCGCAAAAGTGAAAAGCCGGGTGTGCGTGAGATCGAGAATGCCTTTTTTGCCGTAATTGAACATGCCGAGGAGCAGGCCGAGTCGCGTGGAGATGAAGGCGACGTTTGGCGTGGTGATAATGATCCGTGGCGCTTTGCTGAGCGCGCCGAGATGTTGACGCAGCTCGAGAAGAAATCGTTCCGGCGATTTGATGTGTTCGAGAATGTCGAGGCAGAGGACGATCTCCGGCTCGCGCGGCAAGATCGACAAATCGAACACTCCGGCATCGAGGTCAGCGCGAAGGAACCAATCCAGCGAACCGGGATCCTGTTCGACTTTGTCCACGCCCATCGTGTAGCAGCCGCGTTCACGAAGCAACTGATCCAACTTTCCCGGTCCGCAGCCAATATCTAAGACCGCGGCGGCGTTTTTAGCGCAATAATCGACTGCCCATTGATGACTGCTCGGTTGGTTCAACTTCAGCGTGTAATGCCGATTATCTGCGACGTAATCGAACTTCGGGTGATAAAAAATGGCCCAGCGTTGCAGGCGTGAGCGGAGGGTCGTCGTCAGCACCTGCGCGGCGTATTTGAGGCCGTTGACGTGGCGGATCTCGCGACTGGAGTAGGTGGAGATCGGAAGCTCGAGAATGCGGCGGTGCGCGTCGATAAGCTGGATTGCGATATCGGTATCGAAATCGAAATCGGGCGAGTTGAATGCGAGTGGCAGCGAGCGCAGGGCGTCGACGCGGTAGGCGCGGTAGCCGGAGTGAAACTCCGAGAACCGCTGCTTCAACATCCAGTTTTGCAGCGCGGTGAGGATACGATTGCCGATGAATTTGTAGAACGGCATCCCGCCCGCGAGAGCGGCGCCCGGCGGCAGCATGCGCGAGCCGAAAACGGCGTCGACCGTTGGATCGGCGAAGGCGGCGACAACATCCGGCAACCGTTCGGGAGCGTACTGTCCGTCACCGTGTAGCAGCACGACGAAATCAAAATCGTTTTCGATAGCGTAATAAAATCCCAGTTTCTGGTTGCCGCCGTAGCCCTGACTCGTGGCGGTCGGCAGGATGATGGCGTTATACTTTTGCTGGAGCGCATTAAATCGCGCTGGATCGGCCGATTGATTCGGCGAACGATCATCGATGATGAGTGTTTCGATATCGTACTGGTCGTCCGTCCAAAATTCAGCCGGAACACGCGCCAGAACTGAAGCGATGCGTTCCTCGGAGCTGTAGGCAACGACAAAGACCAGCACCTTCATCTGCGATGGCGGCTCCGTTGTTTATTGCGCCGGCGGCGGCTTGCCCGCAACCACACTCCAGAACGAGCGCGTCTCGACCGGCAGATTGCCATCGTTCGATAACCAGAACGCTGTGCCAAGCGTATTCACAGCAGCCGAGACGACGACCAAGGCGATAATCGCCGCACGCGCGACGAATGCGCCGCCGTTGCGCAGGAAAAAGGCGAAACAGAAAATTAGAAACGGCAAGAGCTCGGTCATGTAGCGCTGGGCCAGAGTAAAGTGACAGAGGATGAGAACGAATTGGATGAACAGCGCGGCCGCAACGGCGCGGTCAAACCAATCCGAGTGTTTCGCAGAAGAGAAATAACCAATCCCGAAAACCGCCCCAAGGAGGAGCCAACCCGCCGACCATGTGAGCGAAACATATGATTCAGTGTTGGGCAGAGAAAACAAAGTCGGGTAGGGCAAAAAGTGCCGATCGACCTGAACGAAAGGTGCGTGCGCGCGGAACGCTGGCGGGCGCAAACTGAAATACTCAGCAAAGCTGTAGGGCAGACGCGCAAGGTCGAACATTCCATGGCGTCGGACAAATTCCACGTGTACGCCGTTGATGTAGCTCTCATACCTGATTCCGGCAAAGTTCCCAAACCTGGCGTAGCTAAGCGCCAGATGAAACGCCAAGCCCGCGAGCAGAGGGGCGGCCAACGCAACCAGACGCGGCCAGCCGGCGCGGCGCACGTGAAAACCCAGAATCGCAGCCACCAACAACAGCGGCAGGCCAAAAGTCACGCGCGAGAGCAGTGCTGCGGCCGCCGAAAATCCAAATCCGAAAAGTGCAAGCGTGAGCTTGCGGCCGTCACTGTGCCGCGCGCGGACCGCAAAGAAAATCGCGCTGACCGACCAGGCCAACGCCCAGATGTCGGCTTCATTGAAGATCGACAAGCTGCCGATTAGAAAGAGAAAAGGCGTTGCAAGGACGAAGCCTACCAAAGAGGCGTGGCCAATCCAGCCACGCGCGGCACAAGAGAGCGCAGACAAACGCAAGCTGTCGCCGATCAATCCAGCGAACGACCACAGCGCCACGAGACCCGCGCAAAACCCGGAAAACCGCGACCACAGCCCGCGTCCATGCCCATAAATCAAATTCAACGGCATTCGCACAAACGCCGGAAAGGGTCCGAAATATGTGCGGATCTTGCCGTTTACAATCATCGCTTCGGAGCTGATCGCCTCCGGATCGATCCCGGCATCGCCGCGCAAAAAATGTTCGGCCTGCGAATCGAACGCGTCACCGAGCACTTCTTTGACGAACAGATGAGTGCCGCCGCTGGTCGCCGCAATCCAGAGCACCACGCTCAATGCGAGCGCCATCGGCCACAGTTGAGGAGCGCGATTTGGGTTCAGAACGGACGCAGAAGTAGAACGGAGACGCGGCGGCTTATTTTTTGAAATCGAGGACGCCCTTTTTCAGCGCGTAAATGTAGCCCACCATAAGGATGGAAATGAAGCTGAGCATGCTCCAAAAAATCAGGCTGCTTTTGCTGATCGCCTCCTTGTAAACGACCGCCCACGGATACATGAAGACGATTTCCAGATCGAAAAGAATGAAAAGCATCGCCACAAGGTAAAACTTCACGCTGAAACGGGGTTGGCCGCTGCCCTGCGGCACCATCCCGCATTCATACGGCATATCCTTGGCGGGTGTTCGCTTACCGCGCTTCGCGACCAGCGCACTGACGAACAGCGCGGAAGCAGCAAAGCCGATGGCGACGATCACCTGCAGCAGGACCGGCAAGTATTCGCGCAGCATCCCGACTGCGAAGCTCCGATGTCGATCTTAGCGCGCAGCGGCAGCAGGCACCTGCCCGTTTTGTGGTGTGATTGCTTTTACCAGCGCTGAGGGCAGCCCCTTGTACTTCTTGCCATTCTTCTTCACCGCACCGCGCGCGACCAAGTTTTGCAGTTTTTCATACGCGCGCAGCCGGAGCATCTCCTCTCCGCCGCTGGCGGCATTACGGGCCCGCAGATTTTCATGGACGATATCGAACAGTTCCTTGAACTCGAAAGAGGCCCGACGAGACAATACGGCGACCAATTCCTCGGTTACGAGATCAGGAATTCGGCGAGAAAATGCGTTTTTCTTGAGAATAGCCATAGGGTCGCGAACATAGCACATTTTCGCCGGGCGGACAGCATAATTCTCAGCCAGTCGGCGTCGCCGCGCCGGAGGGTCGAAATGGCTCAGGCTCCCGCGGCATAATCCAACTGCTCTCAACGCGTTACCGGTCGGTGCGGCGACAAGATTGCTGTCGCAACCGCCACGATGAACGCCTCGTCGAACGTGATTGGGCCAATTGATTCCGCGACGTAGCCGTCGCCATCGTAACGTTGCGAAACCACGATCGGGCTGAGGTGTTTTGTCACTGTCTCGGCCGGAGGCAGTTTGGTTGGATCGACACGATCAGCAAGAGCAGGTAGAAACGCTGCTCCGAGGAGCAGCATGGGGCGTAACGCCGCGTCAAGGCGGGAATACAAGAGACCAGTGTCGATGTAACCGAAAAAATTCATCGGCTCGGGCACTGATCGCGCTGTCGCGGTGTACGTTTGCGACCTTGAAATCCCGGCGGTCCTACTGTCGCTACGCTTCACTGCTGCTTCGACTGATGTGGAGTTAAGTCCAGCGACCAGGAGCCGATTAGACAACGCGATCGTCGGCTCGATCGAAAACAAACCCAGCGGCGTCGCCATCGAAAAATAGCTGATGCCGTCTTTTTCGCTCTTCACCCAGCGAGCGTCTTCGTCGACCGCAGTGGTAATCGCTTCAGCGAGCTGATTTGCGCGACCGCGGTCCTTCACTGGGACGGCAAGGACAAAGGATGGCCAGTGCGCGCTCTCCGGCCAGTCGGCCAACGAAGACAACTCCGGGCCGAAAGCGGTGTTCCAATCAGCGGTGGTGACGCCGTGCG
>DATDFJ010000074.1:0-20345 GCA_036522675.1 Chthoniobacterales bacterium
TTCGATCGCGCATTCGTCGACCGTGTGTGTGCCGAACGTCTCGATGTGCACGCTGAGCGGCTCGGGATGACCAATCGCGTAGGCGAATTGGATTTCGCATTTGGAGGCGAGACCCGCGGCTACGACGTTCTTCGCGACCCAGCGTCCCATGTAGGCCGCGCTGCGATCGACTTTGCTCGGATCTTTTCCCGAAAACGCGCCGCCGCCATGGCGGCCCATTCCGCCGTAGGAATCGACGATGATCTTGCGGCCGGTCAGACCGGTGTCGCCTTCTGGACCGCCAATGACGAAACTGCCGGTCGGATTGATGAGAAACTGCGTTTGCTCGCTGAGCATTTCGCGCGGCAAAACTTTCCGGATGACTTCCTCGCTGATGAAACTGCGGATCTCCGAATGCTTCACGTCCTTGGCGTGCTGGGTCGAGACCACGACGCACGAAATGCCGGTCGGTTTCCCATTTTCATAAATGACGGAGACCTGCGACTTCGCGTCGGGGCGCAGCCACGGCACCCTGCCGCTCTTGCGGATGCGTGTCAGCTCGCGGCCGAGCCGATGCGCAAACATGATCGGCGCCGGCATTAACTCCGGCGTTTCATCGCTGGCGTAACCGAACATCAATCCCTGATCGCCGGCGCCTTGTTCGGCCGTGCCTTTGCCGTCGGCCGCCCGCGCGTCGACACCCTGCGCGATGTCCGGCGATTGCTTGGTGATGATGTTCTGGATGTCGATCTTGTCGGCGTGAAACACGTCGTCGTCGTTCACGTAACCAATGTCGCGCACGCAATCGCGCACGATCCGGGAAATGGGCAGAACGGCGTCGAGTGCTTTATCCTCGGGCAGATTTGGAATCGTGATTTCGCCGCCCACGATCACGCGATTGCATTTGGCATAGGTCTCGCAAGCGACGCGGCTATGTCGATCTTGTCGCAGGCAGGCGTCGAGGACGGCATCGGAAATTGTATCGCAGACTTTATCGGGATGACCTTCGCCGACCGATTCGGAGGAAAAGATGTAGCGACGTGACATGGGCAACGGGTTTCAGTCTTCAGTGTTCAGGGTTCAGAATGAATCGCAACCGTGGATCAAGCTGAATTCTCAAACCTGAACCCTGAATCCTTCTGGTCAACATATTGACCAATCATGATATGTAGATGTATCGTTGGCAGTCGCGATGACGTCAACTCTTAATTTGCTCCGGCTCCTGGCCGATCCGACACGATTACGCCTGCTCCTTTTACTCGAACAGGAGGAACTTTCCGTGGCCGAGTTGCAGGACATCCTCGGCATGGGGCAGTCGCGCATCTCCAGTCATCTCGCCCAGTTGAAGCGCGCCGGGGTAGTGGAAGATCGCCGTGCCGGCAAGAATGTTTATTATGGCGCGAGCAAAGGCGTCGGTCGCAACGGCGCGCCCGGTCGGGTGCAGGAAGTGATGCGCACTTTCGCGCGCGAGATTCCCGAAACGACGCGCGATCGCACGGCGTTGAAGCTGGCGTTGCGGAAACGCCAGGACAAAGCGCGCGAATATTTCGACGAACTCGCGGGCAAATTCGGGCGCAGCTACGTGCCAGGCCGCTCTTGGAAAGCGCTCGCCCACGCGCTCATTCCGTTGCTGTCGCCGCAGGTGATTGTCGATCTTGGCGCGGGCGAGGGGACGCTCTCGCAATTGCTTGCCGGCAACGCCCGCAAGGTCATCGCCATCGATAACTCGCCCAAGATGGTCAAATTCGGTTCGCAGCTCGCCCGCAAACATCGGATCGAAAACCTCGAGTATCGGCTCGGCGATATCGAGGATCCGCCGGTCGCGAGCAGCAGCGTCGACCTCGCCATTCTGAGTCAGGCGCTGCATCATGCGATCAAGCCGGAGCGCGCGATCGACGCTGCTTATCGAATGCTGAAAAAGAGCGGCCGGTTGGTCATTCTGGATTTACTCCGCCATCATTTCGAGCAGGCGCGCAAACTTTACGCCGACCACTGGCTTGGGTTCAGCGAAGTGAAGTTACATGAGCTGCTGGAAGAAGCGGGTTTTCGGGAGATCGAAGTGAGCGTGGTTTCGCGCGAGAAGCAGAGCCCGCATTTCCAAACGGTGTTTGCCACTGGAGTGAAGTAGAAGGATTCCGACTCGGCTTTTCGCGGCGGGAGTGTTTAACTCCAAGTCATGAAGCGAACGCTCGTTCTGATGTCGATCTTATGGGTCGGTGCGCGCGGTATATCGGGGTCGCAGCCAGCGCTTACCATCTACAACCAAAACTTCGCCGTGGTGCGCGACACTCTGCCGGTCGACCTGAAACAAGGCGTGAACGACGTCCGGTTTACCGAAACAACCGCGCATTTGGAGCCGGATTCGGTCATTTTGCGCGACCCGAGCGGGAAGACAAAACTGCAAATCCTCGAACAGAACTATCGGAACGATCCGGTCTCCCAGGAATTGTTGCTGTCGATCTTTGAAGGTAAAACGATCGACTTTCTGGTTACCGAACCGAATCAGCCCAGCAAGATCGTAACTGGGAAAATTATCCGCAGTGGTTACGTTCCGCACGCGCAGGAAGCGATGCAGCGTTACGGCCAGGCCTATTATCGCGGACAAATGTCCGCGGCTGGCATGACGAGCCAGCCAATCATCGAAGTGGATGGCAAGTTGCGCTTCAGTTTGCCCGGCCAGCCGTTATTCCCGCAGCTTGGCGCCGACACAATTCTAAAACCGACGATTGATTGGCGGATCAACACCGATAAAGCCGGCAAACTCTAGGCGGAGCTTGCCTACGTCACCGGCGGGATGAGCTGGGAAGCCAGCTACAACATCGTGGCGCCGGAAAAGAGCGATCTGCTCGATCTCGTCGGCTGGGTGACGATGGACAATCAGAGCGGAAAAACATTTGAGAACGCCAGGATCAAGTTAATGGCCGGCGATGTAAGCAAGATTCAAAGAGCGGAATACGGTTTCCTAGGCAACGAAGAAATGGCGGTGCAGGCCAGGGAAGCAGCGGCACCGGCTGTGGCCGAAAAAGCATTCGAGGATTACCACCTCTATTCTCTCGCCCGTCCGGCGACATTGCACGATCGCGAGACCAAACAAGTCGAATTCATTCGCGCGACCGGCGTTAAGTCGGAGCGAATCTATGTTTATGACGGGATGAAGATCGATTGGCAGCGTTACCGCGGTTATTCGATGGAAAACATGCGCAACAATGAGGAAATCGGCAATGAATCTGACTCGAAGGTCGCAATCATGCGCGAGTTCAAAAACTCGGAGGCGAGCCATCTCGGGATGCCGCTGCCGAAAGGCCGGGTGCGGTTTTACAAGCAGGATGAGGACAAGCAACTGGAGTTCACGGGTGAAAACTTGATCGATCACACGCCCAAGGACGAGACGCTGCGCGTGTATACCGGCAACGCATTCGATCTCATAGGCGAGCGTCGCCGCACCAATTACAAACTAGATACCTCGAAGAAATCGGTTGATGAATCGTTTGAGATCAAGCTGCGCAATCACAAGACAGATCCGGTCGAGATTCGCGTCGTGGAACATCTCTTCCGGTGGTTCACGTGGGATATTACGGAAAAATCGGACCCGTTCGTGAAGACAAACGCGCAAACCGCCGAGTTTCGCGTTCAGCTTAAGCCGGACGAGGAAAAGACGCTGCGCTACACGGCGCATTATTCCTGGTAAGTGGCTGGCAGTATTGAAAATTCAGCTGCCATGTGACCAAACACGTCACCGGCGTGAAGTGAACGGCGGCTTGGCTGTTTGTGTCTAAGCAGTTGCCGTTGAACTATAATCGCGAAACTTCCCGATCTGTTGTTATGGCCGGTTTCTTCGAAGAAGTGCAACGGCGAAAGGTGTATCGCGTGGCGGCCGCGTACGTCATCGCCGCCGGCGGCATCATTCAACTGGCCTCGGCGGCTTTCCCCGCCTGGGAGCTGCCGAACTGGGCGTTGCGCCTGGTCATCGTGTTGCTGCTGGTTGGTTTTCCGATCGCGCTGATTTTGGCCTGGGCGTTTGATGTCACACCGCAGGGAATCAGAACCGCGACCGCGCCGGCTGTCCCTGGCGCGCACCGCCGGCGCAATCTGCTGATGTTGATCGGCACGGGCGTGGTTTTTTCGGCAGCCGCCGGGTTCTTTTTGTTGCCGCGATTATCCGCGCGCAAGATCGACAAATCGATCGCGGTGCTGCCGTTTGAGAATCTCAGCGCCGAGCAGGAGAACGCTTATTTCGCCGACGGCGTCCAGGATGACATTCTGACCAATTTGTCGAAGATCGGTGATCTCAAGGTCATCTCGCGCACATCGGTAATGGGCTACCGTGGCAAATCGCAAAGTGTCCGCGAGATCGGCAAGACGCTCGGTGTTTCGAACATTCTTGAGGGCAGCGTGCGGCGGTCGGGCAACAAAGTGCGCGTCAACGTGCAGCTGATCGATGCCACGAACGACCAGCACATCTGGGCCGAGGATTACGACGGCGAACTGACCGACGTTTTCAAAATCCAGACCGATCTTGCGACCAAAATCGCCGCCGCCCTGCAGGCGAAACTCTCGCCGACGGAAAAGGAGCATCTCGAACGCAAACCGACACAAAACAGCGACGCCTATCTCGCGTTTGTGCAAGCGCACGATCTGTGGAGCAAATCAGCCGAGGACCTGGACAAACTGAAGCACTGCGAACAGCTCTACCAGCGGTCGATCGATCTCGACCCAAACTTCGCGCTCGCTTACGCGCGCTACTCACAATTAGAGAGCTGGCTGTTTCACAGCTACCGGACGCTTTCCGCGCGCGATAAATCTCGCTCGCTGGCTGACCGCGCGCTGGCGTTGCAATCGGATCTGCCCGAGGCGCATCTTGCCCTCGGCTTTGTTCATTATTATATCGACAGCAACTACGACGCGGCGGAGCGAGAATTCAAAATTGCCCAGCGCGATCTGCCGAACGAGGCGGAATGTTATCTCGCGCTCGGCGCGATTCAGCGGCGACGAGGACAATGGAGCGAATCGAATACTAGTTTGGAAAAGGCGGTGAGTCTCAATCCCAAAGACATTTGGACACTGCAAAATCTCGCCATCAGCTATGAGCACCAGCGTGATTTTGCCGCGGCCAATAAAGTGCTCGACCGCGCGCTGGCGATCGAACCAAGCGCGATTGGCCTGCTCGAAGTAAAGGGCAAGGCCGCGATCGAAGAACGAGGCGATCTGACTTTTGCTGAGGAAGCGCTCGCACGTATCGTCGCGGCTCCGCAAAACGCCGAAATTCAGAGGAGAATCGCGGGCGCACGCGTAGTTCTCCTTATGTTGCGGCGTCGGTTCGCGGAAGCCGCCCAGTTGGCCGAGGCCATACCCGATTCAATCCTGAGCGATGCTCCCGGCGAGTTGTGCGGTAAATACGTCAACCTTGGTGCGGCAAAGAAAGCATTGGGCGACGAAGCAGGCGCTCGCGCTGCCTTCTTGAAGGCGAAAGGATTCGCTGAAGCGAAAGTAAGTCAGGACCCCGGCGATGCGCAGGCGCACGCGCTCTTGGCCCAGACATTGGCCTGGCTCGGCGAAAAGCAGACAGCTCTGGCGGAGATCGCGCGCGCTCAGCAACTGCTGCCCGAAAGCAAAGATGCTTTGGACGGGCCGGGAATCACTGCGACCGCGGCGGAGATTCACGCCACCCTCGGGGACACAACTGAAGCGGTTGCGACGATCGAGGGTTTGCTGCAACGGCCGAGCGAGATGACGGTTGCGACGCTCAAACTCAATCCGATTTGGGATCCGATCCGCAACGATCCGCGGTTTCAAGCCTTGATCGACAAGTACAGTGCGAAAGCTGGTTAGCGTCGCGCTGCTCCTTTGCTGCATCGCGACCGCGCGCGGCGACTGGAAAACTCTCTCCAGTCAGTCGGAACCCGGCGCGGCGAAATCACTCGAACACCGGTACATCGTCGTAGAAGAAAGCGAGCGCGGCGACCGTGCTTCACTTGAAGTCGCGCTATTCTCAACCAAATGGCTGAAGCTGCGCGTGCTTGATCAGGCTACCGGACCACGGGGCGAGCTGGCCGAATTTATGCAGCGAGACAAATATCTCGCCGGTGTGAACGGCGGCTATTTTACTCCCGACTACGAACCGATCGGGCTGCTGATTGTCGATCAAAGGACGATTGCGCCTTTGCAGCGGGCGCGCTTGCTCACGGGTGTGTTAACGGCGTCCGCCCGCGGTGTTCAACTCCTGCGCGTGCGCGAATTTTCCGCGGCCGCAAAATGGGAGGCCGCAATCGAGTGCGGACCGTTTCTGGTCGATGCTGGTAAACGCGTGAGCGGCCTGGAGGATTCGCGCGCGGCGCGGCGCACGTTCGCGGCGGTGGCGCGAGACGATCGCGTCGCCTTGGGTTTTTGTTCCGATGTCACCCTGGCCGATTTGTCCAAAATCCTGACTGCGCCGCTGGCGAGCGATCTCCAAATCGTTCGCGCACTCAATCTCGACGGCGGCTCGTCGAGCGCGTTCTGGTTCAAACGCCGCGATGGCGGGGCGTTCTCCATCGCGGAAGAAAAACCCGTGCGCGATTTCGTGGGCGTGGTGGCACGGTGACAAAAAACGCTGTCATTCCGAGCAAAGCGAGGAAGCTCTCGTTCAGTCGTTGGATCACACAAGTTAATCCGTGTAATCTGCGCTTCGACTGTGAGGTCCTTCGCTTCCGCTCAGGATGATTGCGCATGAGAATCTTTGGCGGGTTCAAATCGTCCGATGGGTTCTTTTACGGCGAACTGTGCGGGCAAGAAGTGCACGCGCTCGCGAAACCATATTGGATCGAGGTCGCGCCGACAGGTGAGCTTTACCCGCTCGCGGAAGTGATTGTCGATCTTCCAGTCGCGCCGTCGAAGCTCATCGCGGTCGGTCTCAACTATGCCGATCACATTGCGGAAATGAAACGGACGCCGCTCGGCACGCCGCTCATCTGGTTCAAGGCGTCCAGCTCGCTTTTGCCGCACAACGGCACGATCGCAATCGCATTTCCCGAGCACCAAACCGATTTCGAAGTCGAGCTCGCCGTCGTGATTGGTCGCACCGCAAAAAATATCCCGGCCGAACAGGCGCACGATTACATTTGCGGTTACACCGCCGGGCTCGACATCAGCGACCGCGATTTGCAGCAGCGCGAAAAACAATTCGGCCGCTGCAAGTCGTTTGATACTTACACTCCCGTCGGTCCGTTTGTTTACGCCGATGTCGATGTTAGCGATCTGGCGCTCGAGTTCCGGCAGAACGGCGTTGTGCGTCAACGCGCGCGCACCAGCCAGATGATTTATTCCGTGGCCGACCTCGTGTCATTCGCGAGCCAATCGCTCACATTGTTGGCGGGCGACGTCATTTTGACCGGCACTCCATCGGGCGTCGGGCCGATTCGCGCGGGCGATGAACTCGAAGCGCAGATTGGCGACTGGCCGCCGCTGCGCAATCGCGTCGCGCACGCGCGCTAGTTGATACTCAATCGCAGCGTCCACCATTGCTGTCCGTGCCGATGCTTTCGCGCGCTTTACATCCTCTCAGTGCAGGTGATACGAAATAAGGAAGCAACCCTCGGCTATCAGAAAACGTTAAATCGGTAAAAGGTGAAAACTTTTGCTCGACTCGGCCTAAAACCGTTTGGGATAAATAGATACCGACCACACGGCTATGTGAAATCGCCAGACTTATGAAAACATATCTTACTCTCTGCCTCAGTCTCATTACGCTCGTCGCGTTCGCGCAGGCTCCGCCCTCGCCTCCACCCAACGCGCCGGCCAGTGCGCCGCCGCAAGCCGCTGGTGCGCCGCCCAATGCGCCGGTGCCGCCAGCCACAACCGGAATGACTCCGGTGGCCGGATCACCTGCCGCGGGAGCACCCGCGCCGGCCGCGGCGAGTCCGAGCGCGAGTGGGAGTCCAGCGGCGAATGAGAGCAGCGGAGTCTGGGGGCCGCGCGTGCTGACGGGCAATTTCTTGATCGACAATTTCCGCAAAGGCGGGCCGATCATGTGGCCAATTCTGATTGTGTCGATTGTGGCCCTGACCGTCGTTATCGAACGTGTATTTTGGTGGATGGGCCGGTGGTTCCGGCGCGATCCGAAACGAATCGAGAAAGTTTTCACCGCGATTGAGGTAGGCGATGTCGCCGAAGCTTCCCGGCTTTGCCGCGGCTCACGCGACCCGGTGCTGCGCATGATGTGGAACGGCTTGAATCATCAGCACGCCTCGCTGGAGGGAGCGTTGCAAGTCGCTGCCGGTATCGAAATCAAGCGCGCCGGTCGCTTCCTTGTCGTCATGGACACGCTCGTGACACTGGCTCCGTTGCTCGGCTTGCTGGGAACGGTCACCGGATTGATTCGATCCTTTAGCTTTCTCGGCAATGAAGAGCTGGCCGTGCAAGCGGTGACCGGCGGTATCGCCGAGGCGCTGATCGCGACTGCGTGCGGTCTGGGCATCGCGATCTTCGCGCTCATTCCGTTTAACTTTTTCACCTCGCGCGTGTCTAACTTAGAGTTCGAACTGCAAACGGCGGCGACGAACCTCGAAGTGATGCTCCAAGCTCAGCACAGAGGAGAACGCGAAGGCGTGGCAATCGAGAGCGGCACTCCCTCGGCGGCTACGCGCTCCTCCATTTAGGAGCTAACCATGCGTATCGGTTCACCTGTCCCGCACAAGAAAGCGCGGATCGAGATCATTCCGCTGATCGACATCATGTTCTTTCTGCTCGCCAGTTTCATGATGGTGAGCCTGAGCCAGGTGCACATGAAGGGCATCAAGGTGAACCTGCCGACCGGGCAAAAGGGCGAGACCCAGTCGAAGCGCGACTACATCAGTGTCTCCGTCGATCAGAACGGCTATCCCTATTTCGACAAGGAACAGATGGATTACGACAAGCTGTTGCAGCGATTGCAAAAGGTGCACCAGGAAAATCCCGAGGCAAAAGTGTTCGTGCGCGGTGATGCCAACACGCCGCACATCAACATCATTCATGTGCTCGAGATCCTGAGGAACGTGGGTTATTTGAAAGTCGCATTCGAAATCAAAAGCGAGGCAGCCAAGGCAATTCCTGCGCCGCCGGGCGGGAGGTGACGTATGGCCGAAGCGGGACCCTCACCTAGACCGTTACTGTTTCGCCCGCCGCCGCGCTGGCATGTGTGGGCCGCGCTCGGTGGCGCTTTACTCATTCATATAGGCGCGGTCGTCGCGGCCATGAAGCACGAACAGCCGCCGGCAAATCTGGAGGATATTCCGAGCGCGGTCGTCGAAGCAACGATGGAGGCGGCGCCCGAACCGACTCCGCCGCCGGAAGAAATCGTTACGGCCACTCCGCCGCCGGAACCGGAAGCGACGCCGGAGTACGTGGAAGAGCGGACCCCGCCACCAAAGCAACCCAAAGCAACCAAGGTTGCGCCGGTCAAGGCGCCGGTGGCGGCAGGACGCCCGGGGACAATGTCGATCTCCACCGCCAAAGCGCTCGCCACCTATGCGCCCCGCCCGGCCTATCCTTATGAAGCACGTGCACGACATGTCACCGGAAGCGGCGTTTGCGTGGTCGACGTCGATCCTGGCAGCGGCAGCGTAACCGGCGCGAGCATGGCGCAAAGTATTGGCAGCCCCATTCTCGATAACGCCGCATTGAGCGCTTTTCGGCAATGGCGATTTAGACCGGGGACAGTTTCCAAAGTGAAAATTCCCATCACCTTCACCATGACCGGCGCATCCTACTAATTATGCAACTTGGTTCGCCCATTCCAAAAAAGCGCGCACGGATCGAGATCATTCCTTTGATCGATATCATGTTCTTTCTCCTCGCAAGTTTCATGATGGTGAGCCTGAGCCAGACCCACATGAAAGGGATTCCTGTGAATTTGCCATCCGGCCCTCCGCCGCCTTCTCAGCCGAAAAAGGATTATGTCTCGATCAAGGTGCGCGAAGGCAATGTCGTCACCTTCGACGATCAGATTGTTCCACCCGACCAGGTGTTGCCGCAGTTATACCGGCTGCAGCAATCGAATCCGGAAATCAAAGTTTCCATTAGCGCCGATGGAATGGCGATGCATGGCGATGTGATCACGATTCTCGATGAAGTGCGGCGCGTCGGCATCACCAAAGTCGGTTATCAAATCCGCACCGCCGCCGGCCCGACGGGCGGCGGTCAACCGGGCGCGCCACCTCCGCCGCCGAAGCCCTAACTCAACGCGCCGCTTTTCATCGCCGCGCGAAACACCTGCACGGCTTTAGCGCGGTGACTGATTTGGTTTTTCACGCGCGCGGGTAATTCGCCGAACGTCTTTGCGTAGCCATTCGGCAGAAAAGCGGGATCGTACCCGAAACCGGCCGAGCCGCGCGCAAGATCGACAATCGTCCCTTCAACGACGCCGGAAAACAGACCCAGGATTTTGGCCGCACGCGCGAGCGCGAGCACGCAGCGGAACCGCGCTTGACGCTGCGAAGGTTTGAGCGCTCCGGCGCGCTTCATTTCGCGCAGCAGTTTCTCGACGTTCTCGGTATCGGTGGCGCCTTCACCAGCATAGCGTGCCGAGAAAACTCCGGGCCTACCGCCGAGCGCGTCGACTTCGAGACCCGAGTCGTCTGCCAGCACGAACGATTGTCGATCTTGCGAGACCGCGATCGCTTTTAGGCGCGCGTTTTCTGCAAACGTGCCGCCGGTTTCTTCCGGCACCGTGATCTCGGGCAACGCGCTAAGGTCGCGCACGTTGAAATCATCGCCGAGCAATTCGCGAAATTCGCGCGCCTTATGCGCGTTGCGCGTCGCGAGGAGCAATTCCATTTTCTTTTCCTGTTTTCCTGCTTTCCTGATTCATAATTCCGATGAGCAGCGAGCGCCGCAAACCTTATCCGTTCGATCGGATCGAGCCGAAATGGCAGGCGATCTGGGACGAGCGCCAACTTTTTCACGCCTCCAATCCGGACGAGCCGGGCTTCGATCTGAACAAACCCAAATTCTACATCCTCGACATGTTCCCGTATCCGAGCGGCGCGGGTCTGCACGTCGGCCATCCGGAGGGCTACACCGCGACCGATATCATCGCGCGCTACAAACGAATGCGCGGCTTCAACGTTTTGCATCCGATGGGCTGGGACGCGTTCGGTTTACCGGCCGAACAATACGCGATCAAAAGCGGCCAGCACCCGGCGATCACTACGCGCGAGAACGTCGCGAAGTTCAAATCGCAACTAAAACGGATCGGCTTTTCCTACGATTGGCAGCGCGAGATCAACACCACCGACCCGCGCTATTACAAATGGACGCAGTGGATTTTTCTTCAGATCTACAACTCGTGGTTCAACCTCGAGACGAATAAGGCCGAGCCCATCTCCAGTTATCACGGCGACAATCCCGATGAAGTCCGGCTCGCCTATGTCGCCGATGTGCCGGTGAACTGGTGTCCCGAGCTCGGCACCGTCTTGGCGAACGAGGAAGTGGTCGATCGCAAAAGCGAGATCGGCGGGTTTCCGGTCGTTAGGCGACCGATGCGGCAATGGATGCTGCGCATTACCGCTTACGCCGAACGATTGCTCAATGAGCTGGATGGCCTCGATTGGCCGGAAGGAATCAAGTTGCTGCAACGCAATTGGATCGGCCGCAGCGAAGGCGCCGAGATCGACTTCAAGATCGACAATCACGACACGCAGATCCGCGTCTTTACGACGCGACCCGACACGCTTTATGGCGCGACCTATATGGTGCTCGCGCCGGAACATTCGCTCGTCGAGCAAATCGTGACCGAGGAGCAATGGCCCGCAGTTCGCGCATATCGCGAACGCACCGCGCGCAAGAGCGATCTCGAACGGACTGAGCTCGCGAAAGAAAAAACCGGCGTTTTCACCGGCGCGTACGCAATCAATCCCGCGAACGAGGAGAAAATTCCGATTTGGATCGCCGATTACGTGCTTCTTGGCTACGGCACCGGTGCGATCCAGGCCGTACCCGCACACGATGAGCGCGATTTGGAATTCGCGCGAAAATTCGATTTGCCGATTCGCCAGGTTGTTCAACCGCCTGGTGACGCTGATCCGATCGGATTTGTGGGAGAGGGCATCGCGATCAATTCGCCAATCATCGAAGGACTGCCCTCGCGCGAAGCAATTCGAAAAATAACCGAATGGCTGGAAAAGCGCGGAGCCGGCAAACGCGCGATCAATTATAAACTACGCGACTGGCTGTTCTCGCGGCAACGTTATTGGGGCGAACCGTTCCCGATCGTGTGGCAGGACGGAAACCACCGCTCGTTAGCTGAAACCGAATTGCCGGTCGTGCCGCCACCGCTCGATGATTACAAGCCTACCGGCACGGGCGAGCCGCCGCTGGCGAAGGCGAACGAGTGGGTTCGCTATTCAGATAAGGCGAGGCGCGAAACCAATGTCATGCCGCAATGGGCGGGCTCGTGCTGGTATTACCTGCGTTTTTGTGATCCGCAGAACGACAAACGTTTCGTCGGCGAACAAGCGGAACGTTATTGGGCCTCGGGCGATCATCCCGGCACTGTCGATCTTTACGTCGGAGGGACTGAGCACGCTGTCCTGCATCTTCTTTACGCGCGCTTCTGGCACAAGGTGCTCTTCGATCTCGGGTATCTTTCGAAGCCGGAGCCGTTCCAACGGTTAGTCAATCAGGGAGTCATCCTTGGCGAAGACAACCACAAGATGTCGAAAACGCGGGGCAACGTCGTCAATCCCGACGACGTGATCGAGCAGTACGGCGCCGACGCGTTCCGCTGCTACGAGATGTTCATGGGGCCGCTCGAACAAATGAAGCCGTGGAGCATGCACGGTGTCGAAGGAATTTCTCGTTTTCTGGCCCGGGCGTGGCGACTGATGATGGTTGAGAACCAGGCCGGCGAATGGGAGCTCGCGCCCGCCGTGCGCGATGTCGATCTTACCAGAGCGCAGCAGAAAATCGTGCATGCCACGATCAAGAAAGTTACCGCGGACATTGAGTCGCTCTCCTTCAATACCGCCATTTCTCAGATGATGATTTGCGTAAACGCGTTCATCAACAACGAGGCGATTCCCATTGCCGCCATGCAGAGGTTTCTCGTCCTGCTCAATCCGTTCGCGCCGCACCTCAGCTCGGAGTTGTGGCAGCGTCTAAAGCTGCCCGGTCAAATCACCGACCAGCCATGGCCCAGCTGCGACGAGCGCTGGCTTGCCGAAGATGAAGTCGAAATCGTCGTGCAGGTGAACGGAAAAGTCCGCGATCGAATGATGATGTCGATCTTCGCAACTGAAGAGGAAGCCAAAGCGGCGACGCTCGCCTTGCCGAAGATCCAGGACCTCGTTCGCGGCAAACAGATTCGTAAAGTTATCGTAATCCCCAAAAAACTCGTCAACATCGTCATATGAAGAACGTGTGGAAGGAATTCAAAGAATTCGCGGTCAAAGGTAACGCGCTCGATCTTGCGATTGGCGTCATCATTGGTGCAGCCTTCGGCTCTATCGTGTCTTCGTTGGTCAAAGACATCCTTATGCCGCCAATCAGTGCCGTTACCGGCGGCCTCGATTTCTCCAACAAGTTCATTGTTCTGAAAGCGGGGAAAGATGGTGCGGCTTCGTTCACGAATATTGGAGACGCAGTCAAAGCCGGCGCTGTAACGTGGAATTACGGCAACTTCATTACGCTGCTGATCAATTTCCTGATCGTTGCGGCTGCCGTTTTCGTGCTCGTCCGCGCGATCAACTCGATGAAACGGCCAAGTCCACAGGCCGAACCCGTCGTGAAAGATTGCCCCGAATGCGCGATGACCATTCCGATCAAGGCGAGACGCTGCCCGCATTGCACCGCTGAATTGGCGCAAACGCCGCAGCCCTAGCCAGATCAGTCGACGCGCGGCCCGCGTCCTGCTGCAAATTAGCGCTTGCCAGGCGTGGCTGAGATGCTATGTCGGGCCGCGATTGCAAATGTCCACACGCCTTAACCTTACAGTCGCGGCGGCTGTCATTTGTTTGTTCGTGGGTTGCGCGACACAAACCCAGCCGATCGTTTCCACCGTTCCCGGTCAACGGTTACAAAAAGTGCGCACGACAGCTTACACGCACTCCGAGCGCGGCGGTAAACGCAACGCGCTCGGCACGTACTTGTCCGGGCGTCACGTGATGAGCGCCGCGTCCGATTGGTCTCAGTATCCGCTCGGCACTCGGTTCCGCCTCGTCGATACGAATGAGGAATACATCATCGACGATTATGGCACCGCGCTCATTGGCACCGGCACGATCGACCTTTATAAACCGACGCGGCTCGAAATGAAAAAATGGGGCTGCCGCCTGGTCGATATAGACATTTTGCAATGGGGTTCGGACGCGCAGAGCCTCAAAGTGCTCGCCCCGCGCAAGAAACACCGCACCGTCCGGCGGATGATCGCGGCACTGGAGAAGCGACAAGCTGATCAGAAAAAGCAGTTGGTCGCCAGCCTCGACCGAAAGAAGCCGGAACAGAAGAAAAAGACCTAGCATCGTTCTGCGCTTTTGACAGTGCCGCTGCGCGCCCGTATTTGGCGGCATGAAAATCCTCGTCGCCGGCGGCGCCGGTTACATCGGCAGCGTCTGCGCGGAGCTGCTCCTGGAAGAAGGGAACGAGGTCGCGATTCTCGATAATCTTACTGAGGGGCACCGGCGCGCGATCGATCCACGCGCCAAATTTTTCGAAGCCGATATGCAGGATCGCGCCGGCACATTATCGATCTTGCGGGACAATGCGCCGGACGCGGTGATGCATTTTGCCGCCAGTGCGCTTGTGGGCGAATCGATGACAAACCCGTCCAAATATTTTCGCAACAACATCGCGAACGGGATCAATCTTTTGGACGCGATGGTCGCGGCCGGCGTGCCGCAGCTGATCTTTTCCTCCACCTGCGCAATTTTTGGTCCGCCGGAGCGCGTGCCGATCGACGAGACGATGGCAACGCGCCCGATCAATCCTTACGGCGAATCCAAGCTCGCTTTCGAAAAAATCTTGCAGTGGTACGGACAGATCCACGGACTGCGGTTCGCCTCGCTGCGCTATTTCAATGCCGCCGGCGCGTCGCGACAATTTGGCGAAGACCACCGTGTGGAAAGCCATCTCATTCCAAACGTGCTGAAGGTCGCGCTCGGGGAGAAACCGCACGTCGAGATTTTCGGGACCGACTACGACACGCCGGACGGCACCTGCATCCGCGATTACATTCACATTGTCGATCTTGCGCGCGCACACATTCTCGCGCTGCAGGCCAAGCAAAGCGGCTTTTACAATCTGGGGACCGGTGGCGGCTCAAGTGTGCGCGAGGTGATCGACTGCTGCCGCAAAATCACCGGGCACAAGATCGAAGCGATCGAAAAACCGCGACGTCCAGGCGATCCACCGCGCCTGATCGCCTCATCTGCCAGAGCTAAGTCGGAACTTGGCTGGCAGCCGCAGTTTCAATCGCTGGACGCGATCATCGAGAGCGCGTGGAATTGGCATCAGAAATTCCCACGCGGCTACGAGGATTAGAGTAGCGCAAGCCTCACGCTTGCCCTACAAACAAAAAGCGCTCGCCGAGGCGAGCGCTTTAATCGGTTAGGACCGTGCTGTAACTTACGGCTTTTCAGTCGTGGTCGTTGTGGTGGTCTCTTTTTGGATCGTGGTCGGTTTGCTGAGCACGATCTTGCGCACGATCATGCGATCGCCTTCCCGCACATAATAAACCGTCGCGGGCAGATCCGGTCGAACGGCCGACCACGTCACGGTCTGACCGGCGGGATCGAGGATTGTCGTGTCTTTGGTGTAGTAATACTTCACCGGCGCGGCGTCAGTCGTCGTTCGGAAGGTGATGTAATCCGAATCCGGCGTATAAGTCGCGATCGTTCCAGTGCTCGACGTCGTC
Source organism: Chthoniobacterales bacterium (assembly GCA_036522675.1). Lineage (GTDB taxonomy): Bacteria > Verrucomicrobiota > Verrucomicrobiia > Chthoniobacterales > UBA10450 > AV17. The sequence continues at coordinate 15,842 of DATDFJ010000074.1, forward strand.
GCCACATCGGTTGTGGTTGTCCCCGTGGTAGCGTCGCGCGTCGTGGTCGTGGTGCTGCTGGTCTGGGCAAAGCTTGTCGCTAAGCCGAGGCCACAGATCACCGCCAATATTAGTGTTGTTTCTTTCATAGTTTTCCTTTGCTTTGGTTAACCAATGCTCTGTTCTGTAAAAAAGTTGGACTCTCAGCCGCGCCGGTTTATTCGACCCCATCTTTGTTTCGCGCCGTTGCGCGCGGAGAGTTTCTAAAATGATGCAGTCGCTCCCCGGATTTCGCGATTTTCTGCCGCGCGATTGCGCGGTGCGGAAATACATTTTCGCGCGCTGGCGCGAAGTGGCGCGACGCTATGGATTCATCGAGTGGGACGGGCCCGTCCTCGAACCGACCGAGCTTTATCGCAAGAAAAGCGGCGCCGAAATTGTGGATCAACTTTTCAACTTCACCGACAAAGGCGAGCGCGAGGTCGCGCTGCGTCCCGAGCTCACGCCGAGCCTCGCCCGCGTGGTCGCGGCGCATGAGCGCGAGTTCAAGAAACCGCTCAAATGGTTTTCGATTGGCCAGTTTTTCCGCTACGAAAAACAGCAGCGTGGCCGGTTACGCGAACATTACCAGCTCAACTGCGATATCATCGGCGAAAGCGATCTCGCCGCTGATGTGGAGCTGGTCGCGTTTTGCATCGATGTCCTGCGCGGTTTCGGGTTTACCGAAAAAGATGTGGTGGTCCGCATTAGCGACCGCTCATCGTGGAATAGGTTTCTCACCGAGAACAAAATTCCTGCCGAACGGGCAGATGAGTTTCTGCAGGTTGCCGACAAACTTGATCGCATGCGACATGATGAACTTGAGATCAAGCTGAAATCGTTCGGTGTCGCGACAGGGATGCTGAACGAGTTTCTTTCGTCGGCAAATATCGAGATCGCCAAAACACTTGGAGAAGAGATTGATCGGCGCGGGCTATCAAAATTCGTGGAGTTCGACCTTCACGTTGTGCGGGGTTTGGCCTACTACACCGGCGTCGTGTTCGAGGTGTTCGACCGCGTCAGAAAATTTCGCGCCATCGCCGGCGGCGGCCGCTACGACAATTTGATCGGTCAACTCAGTGACGGCGCGGTCAAGATGCCGGCGCTCGGGTTCGCCATGGGCGATGTTGTTCTCGGCGAACTGATCAACGAAACGCCGGTCGCTCGGGAACAAATGCAAAACGCGATCGCAGCCGCGGACAAGATCGATATCTACGTCGTCATTGCGAAGGAAGACCGGCGCCCGGATGCTCTTCGGCAGATCCAACAACTGCGCGAGCGCGGTTACCGCGTCGATTACTCACTCAGCAACCAAAAAGTAGCGAAACAATTCCAAGCCGCCGAAGACGTCGGTTCTGCCCTCGCGCTGCTGTACGGCGACGAATGGCCGGCAGTGGCAGTGAAGAACCTCGCCACCAGCGAGCAAGAAAATGTCCCGAGCGAAGAGTTGCTTGCATACCTCGCTCGGTCGCTCAGTTTGTCATCCTGAGCGGAGCGCAAGCCAAGTCGAAGGACCCCGCGGCATTACCGATGGTTCAAGACGGGCTTGCTCGACTTCGCTCGGAATGACGGAAGAGATGTATCGCACGCAGGACTGCAATTCGCTTCGCAAGATCGACATCGGCAAGGAGGCAACGCTCGCCGGGTGGGTGCACGTCTCGCGCGATCACGGCGGCGTGATTTTTGTCGATCTGCGCGACCGCGAAGGAATCACTCAGGTTGTTTTTCGCCCGGAAGAGAATGCTGAGCTGGCGAAACAAGCGCACGCCTTACGCAGCGAAGATGTCATTCAGGTCTCTGGCAAAGTCGCGCCGCGCGTGCCCGGCACCGAGAACCCAAAGCTGGCGACCGGCGACATCGAATTAATCCCGAGCGAATTGCGCATTCTCAATCGCGCCGATGATCTGCCGTTTCCGATCGATGCCGAGATTCATAACGAAGATTTGCGGCTGACCTATCGTTACTACGATCTGCGCCGGCCGGAGATGTCGCGCAATCTGCGCATCCGGCACCGCGCCGCGAAAGCGGCCCGCGATTATCTCGATTCGCAGGGCTACCTCGAGATTGAGACACCGATCTTATCGAAGAGCACGCCGGAAGGGGCGCGCGATTTTCTCGTGCCGAGCCGGCTCATGCCCGGGAAATTTTACGCGCTCCCACAAGCTCCGCAGCAATACAAGCAACTGCTTCAGGTCGGCGGCGTCGAAAAGTATTTTCAAATTGCCAAATGTTTTCGGGATGAAGATTTGCGTGCTGACCGGCAGCCCGAGTTCACGCAAATCGACATCGAAGCTTCGTTCGTCACACCGGAAGACATTTTCAAACTGACCGAAGGAATGCTGGCGGCAATTTTCAAAGCTGCGCGCAACATCGACATCGAGACGCCTTTTGATCGTATGACTTATCGCGAGGCGGTCGGCCGGTTCGGCAGCGATAAGCCCGATCGCCGCTTTGGTATGGAGCTGGTCGATTTCAGCGATGAATTTCGCGCGAGCAGTTTCAAGGTCTTTCGTGGCGCGATCGATAACGGTGGTGTGGTCAAGGCAATCAACGCAAAAGGATTTGCCAGTATTACCATCGGACAGGTTGATGAACTGACCGAGATCGCAAAGACGTTCGGCGCGAAAGGTCTCGCCTTCATCAAGATCGAGAACGGCGAATGGAAGTCGCCGATCGTGAAATTCTTTTCCGACGCGGAGAAAGCCGCTCTCCAATCCAAGCTACAAATTGAAGAAGACGATCTGGTCTTATTCGCCGCCGATAAATGGGACATCGCCTGCGAAGTCCTTGGCCGTATTCGCCTGCGCGTCGCCGAATTCCTCGATCTGCATGGTAGGGCGCGACCGCCGGGCGCGCCGGAGTGGAATTTTCTTTGGGTGACAGATTTTCCGTTGCTGCAGTGGAGCGCGGAGGAAAACAAATGGAAGGCGATGCATCATCCCTTCACCCGGCCGAAAGCGGAAGACGTGGTGTTGCTCGATGACAAAAACAAATTCGCTGAGATCCGCGCTGAAGCTTACGACGTCGTGCTCAACGGCGTGGAGATTGGCGGCGGCAGCATGCGAATTCATGAGCCGCCACTGCAGGAAAAAATGTTTCAGGCGCTCGGCGTGAGCAAAGATGATCAACAAGCGATGTTTGGGCATTTGTTGCGCGCGCTTCGAATGGGTGCGCCGCCCCACGGCGGAATCGCGCCCGGCTTCGATCGAATCGTCATGTTGATCTGCGGCGCCGAATCCATCCGCGATGTCATGGCCTTCCCGAAAAACAATCGTGGCATGGATCTCATGACGCAGTCGCCCGCTGAAGTCGACCCGCGTCAGCTACGCGATTTGTCGATCAAGCCAGCAGGAGAGACGTTGGAGGGACGCGCGCCGTCGCGTCCCAAATAGAACGCAATCAATAGCCGAGCGCTTTTTTGCGCTCGAGCGCACCGGGCAGCGCTTCTTTCTTAACCGTGATCGGGTCGCCGCCGCCGGCGTCTTTGATTCGGTGTGCTTCGGTCGCGTTGAACTCGATGTCCTTCGTGAATTCGGCCGGAAGGTCTCCATCGGCGTAGATCGCGTGCACGGGGCATACTTCCACGCACGCGGTGCAGTCGATGCATTCTTCTGGATGAATCACCACCTGGGTTTCCAGTTCGTAAAAGCAGGTGACCGGGCAGACTTCGACACAATCGGTGAATTTACACCCGTTACATTTCTCAGTGACGATGTGGGCCATGGAGTTTGTGTGGGTTGAGAGTTACGTAGCGAACGTAGTGAGTCAACTCGCGCGCGCGACGTGCGCTTCCGCCGCGGCGATCTGGGCTGCCGGTGTGCGGAAGAGAACAGCCACTGCGAGCGTGACAGTGCAACCGACGAAAACGAACCAGGGCCACGAAATGCTTGGCCACCAATCTGGCATGAACCAGCCGAAATTCCATGAGGCCGTGGCGAGCCGGCCGTGGAATAGTGCGCCAACATCGAAGGCGGGAATGTTGACTTTGCACAGCACGAGCACCGACATGATCCCAAGAAGCATCGCAATGACATTCGAGGCGTCTGCACCGCGAGTGCGCGTCAACATTCCGAGAAGAAACACGCCGACCAACGCGCCGTAGGTATATCCGAGAATCCCGATCGCGATCGGGATAATGGTGAGCTTTGCGTTCTGCAGAACCGCGTTCGCCGCCATGGTCGCAACAAGAATCATGAGGGTGCCGAACACCGCAGTGGCGTAGCGCGCGGCGCGAATGGCTTGTCGATCAGTCGCGTTTGGCTGGATGTAGGGCAGATAAAAATCTTTCGTGAAACTAGTCGCCAGAGCGTTCAACGCGGCGGAAGTCGAGCCCATCATCGTCGCGAACACGCCGGCGATGATGAGTCCTCGAAATACGACCGGCATTTCATGAATAATGTAATGTCCGAAGATTTCGTTGTCGGCCGCGGGTAATTGCGCGCCTGGAACCACCGCGTAATAAACCGAGAGCAAAATGCCGACGGTG
>DATDFJ010000075.1:0-12800 GCA_036522675.1 Chthoniobacterales bacterium
ATCGGATCGTCATAGCGCAGGTCCCACGCGAAGCGGTTCATCCCTTCGTTTGCCGGAATTGTTTTGACGCGCTCGACGCGGTCCGGCCATTCCGGTGGTTGTGCGGTTTCGTTTTTCTCCTTGCTCGAGAGATGCCGGACGCGTTTACCAGAGCTGTCGAGAATATCGAGCGTGACCTCCTCCTTGGGCGCGGTCTTGAAGTAATAATCAATGATCGCGCCGGGCGGCGGGTTGTCGCCGGCCGGCTGTTTCTTGTCGATCTCTTCCGGAAAATGCAAGCGCACTGCGGTCTCCGGCTGATAGAGAATCACGTCCGCCGCGGCCGCTTGTCCGGTGACCTGTCGCAACGGCGTCACGTTATCGAGCACCCAAAACGAGCGACCATGAGTCGCGACGACTAGATCGTCGTCCTTAACGACCAGATCGTGAATCGGCGACTGCGGCAGATTCAATTGGAGGGGTTGCCAGTGCGCGCCGTCGTCGAAGGACATGAAAACGCCAAGCTCCGTGCCGGCGTAGAGCAAGCCGCGCTTTTTGGGATCTTCGCGAACCGCGTGCACGTATGCGCCATCGGGAATCCCGTTCACGATCGCCGACCACGTTTTGCCGAGATCGCTCGTTTTAAAGATGTAGGGCTTGAAATCGTCGAGCTTATGCCGATCGACGGCAACATAAGCCGTATTCGCATCGTGCGGCGAAGGCTCAACCAGATCGACAGTGCTCCAGTCCGGCATCTTCGGTGTGACTTTCGCCCAATGTTGGCCGTCGTCGGTCGTGACGTGCACAAGGCCATCGTCGCTCCCCGCCCAGAGCGTGCCTTTTTTTAGTGGCGACTCAGCCAGCGCGAAAATCGTGTCGTAATACTCGACCGAAGTGATGTCATTGGTGAGCGGCCCGCCGCTTGGTTGCTGTTTGGTTTTGTCGTTGCGCGTCAGGTCGCCGCTAATCTGCGTCCAGCTCTGACCGTGATCGGTTGATTTCCAAACAACTTCCCCTGCAGTGTAAAGCGTGTCGGGATCGTGCGGCGACAGCATGAGCGGGGAGACCCATTGGAAGCGATGCGCGAGATCGACCGCGCCGTGACCCGAATTGTCCAGCGGCACGGGGCTTATGTCCTGGACGTCCTGTTTATTTTTGTCGTAGCGAACGGCGTATCCTTCGCTGTTCGAATAAATGATGTGCCAGTCGCGCGGGTCCGGCACGACGAAACCGCACTCACCGTCGCCGGCCTCGAACCAATCCTCCCGCCCGATCACCCCGGAGTCGGTGCGGCTGGCGATGCCGATATTCGAGTTGTCCTGTTGCGCGCCATAAATGTGGTACGGAAACGCGTTATCGACTGCGACGTGATAGAACTGCGCGGTCGGCTGGTTCAATTGCGTTGTCCACGTTTTGCCGCCGTCAATTGAAATGCTCGCGCCGCCATCGCTCACATTGGCGATGCGGTTTGGATCCTGCGGATCAATCCAGAGTCCATGGTGATCCCCGTGTCGCGCCGACAGCAGGTTAAAAGTCTTGCCGCCGTCAACGGAACGAAACGCCCCCGTGTTCAGCACATAAACCGTGTCCGCCGATTTCGGATCAGCGTAAACTTTGCTGAAATACCACGCGCGCTGACGGAAACGGCCATCGTCATTCACGCGTGTCCACGTTTGCCCGGCATCGTCGGAGCGATAGAGGCCGCCCTCTTTGGCTTCAATGATCGCGTAAATGCGATTTGAATCCGCGCCGGAAACAGCAATGCCGATGCGGCCGAGTATGCCATCGGGCAAACCATTCCCGGTAAGTTGCTTCCATGTTACGCCATTGTCCTCGGAGCGATACAGACCGCTGCCCGGTCCGCCACTGGAGAAAAACCACGGCTGCCGGCGCGCCTGCCAAAGCGCGGCAAAGACGATGTTCGGATTGTGCGGGTCGAACACGACATCGATGCCGCCGGTGTTCTCATCCTTGCTTAAAACTTTCGTCCACGTCTTGCCGCCATCGGCCGTCCGGAAAATCCCGCGCTCATTGTTTGGTCCAAACGCGTGGCCGAGGGCTGCGACCAAGACGACATCGGCGTTCCTTGGATCGACAATCAACGCGCCTATTTGATGCGTGTCTTTGAGGCCGATGTTTTTCCAACTCTTGCCGGCATCGACTGACTTGAACACGCCGATTCCATAAGTCGTATTTCCTCGAATCGCGGCCTCGCCGGTGCCGGCGTAGACCACGTTGTGATCGGACGGCGCGACTGCGATTGCGCCGATCGAAGAAATTGCTTCTTTGTCGAAGAGCGGCGCCCAAGTCGAGCCACCATCGCTCGTTTTCCAAACTCCGCCCGCGACCGCACCAAAATAATACGTCTCCGGGTCGCCGGGGATTCCCTCGATCGCCAGCGCGCGCCCCCCGCGGAATGGGCCGATTTGCCGCCACTGCATTCGATTAAAGAGCTTCTCGTCGATCGTGCCTGGAGCGGGTGTCGTCGTGGCCGGCTTCGTTTGCGCGGGCGAAGTTGCCGGCCGCACGCCCGGTCCTTTGCCGACCGGCGTCGGATTCGCCGCCAATGCGATCGTGACGAAGCCAAATTGCAAGATCGGCAACCAGCGAAAGTGAAGGAGCGGCGTAATCATTCGCCTAAGGTGAAAAGCTAGGGCGTCTCTTCAACCGGAATGTGACCAACGCGTCTCCTTCTGGGGAGCGCGCGCGCTACCCAGACCTCACTGCTGCGCGCGCACGGCCAGAACGTAGGCGACGATCGCATCGCGTTCTGCCGGTTTGAGACTGGCCCGGTGCGCCATCGAATTGACGATCAGCGGCCAATCCTCGGCGCGGTAATACCAAACCGACGGCAGCGTGTGGCACTGGATGCAGCGATGCGCAAACAGCACGCGACCTTTTTGCAAAAGCGCAAGATCGACATCGACGTCGGTTTGCCGCCGCGCCATTTCCGCAGTGGGGAGCGGGGGCAGGTAGTAAGGCCCGGCTTCGCAACCGCAAAACAGCAGCGCCATGGCAAGACTTAACGCCCTCATCGTCAAAATGCGATGCCGAAAATGGTGCGCATCTGAAAATCCGGTTCGGCTGCGCTGCGAGTGGGCTGCGCCAGCGCCGTAATCGTAATGAATGCGCTGCGGTGTCGTACCGACAGATTGGGCCCGATGAAGAAATTTGTGGCCGAATCCGCCGTGCGCCATTCGGGGAGAATGATTTCGTGCACAAGTTCGAGTCCGGCTGAGAACCGGGGCGAGATCTCGTAACTTGCGCCCAGCGCCTGAGCGATTTCGCCTTCGCGTTCCCGCAAATCTGTTCCTGCCCACGCTGCTTCAACTGTTGCGTTGTAGGCGAGAATCAGCGGCCCGAAGTTTTTCTGCGCGATGACTTTCGACTCCCACTCGAACAGCCGGTCACCAATCTTGTACTCTTGATAGATCGATAACCCGAGCGGATCGATGACCGGGTTGCTCATATTGTAAATCAGCTCAACGGCGGAATCTGCATAGGAGAGTCCGCCGCGATTGGTCGAATCGCCATCGCGGTAATTCCAGTCCGCCAGGTACACGGCCATCTGAAAATTTTCCGTGACTCCAAACTCAAGCTCGTGGCGGAAATCGACCTGATCCAAATCGGGATTGCCGGGCGGATGCGTGCGCCACGTGACCCAGTTTTCCAAATCAACACTGCCCGGCGGCGAAGTGACCGCTTCGTAAACATAGGTGAAGTGACGCACGCCAGCAGAACTGGTTGCCGTTGACAAGATCGACAACAGAAGCGCGAGTTTTAGAGGCGCTTGTGTCAAGCGCCGGATCATTGGCTCGGCGTTTGACACAAACACCGCTACACAAGTTGCTCGGCGACCACTTCGCGCGCTTGAGCTTTAGCTTCCTGCATGGGCTCAGCAGCTTCAGCTGGGAAGTGGCCGCCAAAGCGACGCGCCGCGTAATAGGAACCGATCACCAGGACCGCGGCAATGAACTGCGCGGCGAGTGTTTCGTAGGTTGGAAAAACGGCGAACCACATCCCCATCCATCGGGGAATTCGAGCCGCCAGCGGGGCGATGGGGGTTGTCGAAATCCAGTGCGCCAGTTGCATTTCCTGCGCTTGTTCGCCCACCATCACCAGCAGGACGACGCCGAGCAAAATCCCGGTCGTGATCAGCATTTTGCGATAAGGCAGACGTTGCTGAAGCACGAACGTGAGCATGGCGACCATGCCGGACAGCGCAATACCGAGCAGCGCGCCTTTGAGAACGACATCGCCGCCCAGGCGCAAGTTGTAGCTTTGCAGAAACAACACGACTTCAAATCCTTCGCGGTAAAGCGACGTGAAGCCGAGCAGGATCAATCCCCAGAACAACGATCGCTTCCCGATCGCGCCGCCATTATCGAGCAAAGCTTTGCGGCGCCGGTTGTGCGCGCGAATCCAGCCGCCCCAGTAAATTTTGTGGAAGAACCAGTTCATGATCACGAGCAGCACGATCACCGCGAGCAGGCCGGTGGCGGCTTGGAGATCGAGCGCGCGCATGTTGTCACTGAGCGAGTTGACGATCCGTACGGCCACGAACCACGTAATCACGCTGGCGACAAAGGCCAGTCCGGCGCCGGCCGCGACTGGCCGGCGGTAGCCGCGTTTCGCGCCGGTCATGCTCGCGGTGATTGCCGCCAAAACGAGAATGCATTCCAAGCCTTCGCGGAAGACGAGCACGCCGATATCAAGGAATGCGACAGTTGGGCTTGTATTTGGCTGCGCTGGATCGGGCGCACCTTCAGCCGCGATTCCCTGCCAGGCAAGAATCGCGACGACTACGAGCGCAGCCGCCGCGAGACTCACCTGCATCAGCAGGCGCAGTGGTTTCTCGACTGTTCGCGAAGCAATCGTCATCGATTGGAGAAGCCTAGCACAGCGGTAAATCCACTGCTGCTGGTCGATTGCGTTTTTTTAGCGAAGATTTGCGCGACCATTGTCACCGTAAAAACAATTGGTTTGCGCCGGCGCAGGCGTAAAGTCCGTGCGTCCGACGCCGATGTGGCGGAACGGTAGACGCAACGGACTTAAAATCCGTTGGGCCGGATAGGCCCGTGCCGGTTCGAATCCGGCCATCGGCACTGCTTGGCAGCGGTAAGTCATTACACCGCTAAACCGTTACGTCGGAACGGCGGAAAACGATTCACGAATCAGGATTCACGAATTACGCTTCGGGAATGGAGCGTCCGCTTTTCATCCCGGTGATTCTCGGCACAGCCCGGCAGGGTCGCGAAAGCGAGCACGCGGCGCGGTTTGTTTTTGAACAAACGAAGAAGCGCGCAGGGGTGGAAACGGAGTTGATCGATGTCCGCACGCTTCCAATGCGCCTCGATGATGCCGGCGAGCAGATGAAGGACCCGGCCTTTTCCGCGACGATCGAGCATTGCGATGCCCTGATCATTGTCACGCCCGAATACAACCACGGCTATCCGGGACTGCTGAAACACGCGCTCGACATGAACTTGAAGGAATACATCCACAAAGCCGTCGGAATTTGCGGTGTGTCGGCCGGGCCGTTCGGCGGCACGCGCGTGATCGAGCAACTTCTCCCGGTCATGCGAGAGCTCGGGCTCGTTACCATTTTCGAAGACGTCAACTTTGGAAAAGTCCGCTCGCTCTTCGATGAATCCGGCAAACTGCTTGAGCAGAATTATGTCCGCCGCTTGGATAACTTTCTCAACGAGCTGATTTGGATGGCGCGTGTGTTGCGCCACGGCCGCGAGCACATCGCGCCTATTTAGCGGGCAATACTCGTGCGAGAGAAGATCGACAATCGCATGACACGGCTCGGTGTTCAGGAGGCAGATTTGCAGGAAATTTTCGCGCGTTCGAGCGGTCCCGGCGGACAAAATGTCAATAAAGTCGCCACGGCGGTGACACTGCGGCATCGGCCGAGCGGCATCAGCGTGACTGTGCAGGATTCCCGCTCGCAAAGCCAAAACCGCAAGCTCGCGCGCGAACGCCTGCTGCGGGCGATCGAGCATCGACAACGCGCGGCGCGACAGGCGCAGATCGCGGCGCGGGAAAAAGAGCGTCGCCGCAAGTCATCGCGCCCACCAGCACTCAAACGGCGCATTCTGGAATCAAAACGCCGGCGTGCGGAGTTGAAAAAGCAGCGCGGCCGCGTAGAAGTTTAGCGCGGAAAACGGTCCGCCGGTCTGTCTCAGAGCCCCGCTGCGCGAGGTCGAGCCGACAAACGCATGGTGGTCGGCACAGTTCCCGCTACAGGGAAGCTGGCGATGGGCAAACGAGCAGACTCCGTCATCGGCCTGGATTTGGGCACGCACGTCTTCAAAGGCGTGTCGCTGCGGCAAAAAGGCGATTCGCGCCTTGTCCTGACCAATTTTGCCTCGCACAGGGTGCCGGAGCAATTTGGCTCGGCCGACGAGTTGGCGCAGCATGTCAAACCACTACTGCGCGAACTCGGAAGCGCGAAGGGCTGCGCCATAGCCGTATCGGATCCTGGCGCGCTATTGCGCATCGTCGAACAGCCGGATACGCCCGTCGATCTGCTTCGCAACGCGCTGCGCTGGAACGGCCTCGCCGTGCTCAATCAGGAATGCAAAGATTTCGTACTCGATGTCGCTCCGGTTTCGCTGCGCGCCGGGAGCAATGGCCGAGCCGGTACGAGTGAATCGGCGGGCAATGTTGCGGTACAGAGTGCAGTCCTCAGTAAGACGCGCTACGTCGTCGGCGGATTGTTGCGCGATAAGGTCAAACAAATCTCCGACGCGATGAACAAAGTGCGGCTCCCCGGCCAAACTCTCCAGTTGGCGCCGCTCTGCTCGTTCAACGCGTTTGAAATCGCTTACCCCGAAATCTTCAACCACGAAGGCTTCCTACTTCTCGACCTCGGGCATTTGCAGAGCACCATGTTGATCGGCAGCAAAGGCGAACTCGTGCTCGTTCGGAGTGTCGATTACGGCGGCAAAGCACTTGGCCACGCGCTCACCGCCGAGGAGGCGCTCGATGAAGCTGCGGCCTGGTTGCTGATTCAACAGGGCGATCCCGGCATGGCCGATGTTTGTCGCATGTCGCTCGCCCGGCTTGCCACGGAAGTGCGCAATTCCATCGGCTTCTTTGAAGGGCAGCGCGAAGAAAACATTTTCCGGATTTTTGTCTCGGGCGGCCTCGCCCGGTTCGAAACCATTCTCCAGACGCTGAGCGACGAGCTTGGCTTGCCGTGCGAAATCTGGGACCCGCTCGAGACATGCGAAGTCGCCCTGCCGTCGGGAAAACGTGAGGCGTTGCCGCACGAATTTGTGTCGCTCAACGTCGCCTGCGGGGCGGCCTTTGAATACTTGCGCAGCTGATAAGCGATGGCTCTTCACCTCAACCTTCTCCACGAGCACATTCTGGAACAGCGCCAGCGGCAACGCGACCCGCTCAAGATCGGCATGCTCATCCTGATCGGCTGCGGCGCAGTCATGTTCGGGTATTACTCGTGGAACGCTTATCGTACCCTCGAGATCAAAAGCCGGCTCGGCGCGATTGAGCGAAACTGGGCCAAGATCGAACCGAAGGTGACAACCGCGCAAAAGCGCGTGAGCGAGCTCCAGGGTATCGTCAAAACGACGCGCATGCTTGACGACTACATCGATGGCCGATTTTTCTGGGCGCCCTTTCTGCAGAAAGTCGCTCGCTGCGTCGCACCGAATACACAACTGACCAGCCTTGAAGGCTCGGTACTCGAAGAAAAAGAAAAGAGAGGCGTGAGCGTGACGCTTGAGGGTATCGCGGCCGGCCGCGAACCGCGCGCCGCGGCCGAAGACCTGCGCCAATTATTGCTCGAGCAGCTGGGCCAGAGCTACAGCGAGGTTAAGATCGAGTTTAAGTCGCTCGAGGACCTCGACACGATGGCCACACTGGGCGGCACCCACATGCCGACAGCGCGTTACACGCTCGCCATCAACTTTAACCCGGCTCCAGTTCCAAAAGCCACGCCCGCCGCAACACCGGCGCGACAAAAGAAACGAGGCGATACATGAAACTGACTAAAGATCAGCTCAAGAAGCTCGGACTGAGCATCGTCGGGTTCGTGTTTCTTGTTTACGTTTATTTCACTTTCTTCCTCGGGCCGCTCAACCGCAGCCGCGACGCCGCCCTGGCCAAGATCAACGATCGTCAAAGCAAGCTCGACAGTTCGAAGGAGGAAATGGCCAAGGCGACAAAACTCGAACAAAGCGCGAAGACCGCGACGACGCGGTTCGCAACGCTGCGAACCGTCAACGCCGAGGGCGCGCCGATCGCGTGGTTCCCGCCGCGGATGAAGACGTTCTTTGCCAACGAGCAGATCGATAAGGCCGTCGCGCGGCTCGAAGGGAACACCGTGCTCAAGGCGGAGGAGCTTTCCGGCTGGCTGCGCTACAACTGGATCATCGATCTGCCTCAGGCGGAGTACGCCACGCTCGGCCGCGCCATTGCCGACCTGGAAAACAGCGAGCCGCTTCTTTGCGTTACGCGAATGAGCATTCACGCTTCGCCCGACACGCCGCAGTTCCAGCACGTCGAGCTCGCCGCCGCCAATCTCATCGAGAAGAAATGAAATCAACCGTCGCGTTTTTGCTTTTGAGCTTCCTCGGGGTCGGCGGCGCCTATGCCGACGAACACCCTCAGCTCGACATTAAAACTAAGTCGTCGTTCCAAATGGACGGCGGCGGACGCAATCCTTTTTGGCCGATCGGTTTCAAACCGGCCGCACAGTTCAGTAACATAAGCGGCCGCGCGTTCGATGTGCCGCTCAGCGCGTTCCTGCTCACTTCCATCACGCTCGAGCAGGGCAACCGCTTCGCCATCATCAACGGCAAGACCATGCAGGAAGGTCAGCAATTCAGTCTCCGCTCCGGCGCGCAAAGTTATCAGCTAAGGGTCAAATCCATCCAGGACGGCCAGGTCGTTCTCACTTGTTCCGACGGCGAGATTCTCGTGCCTCTGCGCCGCAAATAATTTCACAGTACCGGCAGCCGTGTCGGCTGCGAGATCGCCGCGGCCGCAGGCAGCGAATCGTTTTTCCGTGTGCGACGATGCGGCGGCGCTTTTCAATCGGCACGAGCAATTTCTCGAATTGCCTTTTCCGTTCAAAACAGCCAATCTGTGCGCCGTTCGCGCAAGGGCAACGCTGGCAAACTTGTTCTCTCCCGTCTCAAACGGTATGAAATTCGTGACCTTTCTTTTCGCTCTCGGCTTTAGCCTTCCTGTCCTCGCCCAGCCGCAACCAACTGATTTTCACAAAGCCTACGGTTCGCGCTTCCAGCGCCGCGACATCCCTAAATCTGCGGCAAAAGGTCGGCCGCTCGATGCTGTGCATCGCTGGAACCAGGTCGCGCTAGACGCAACCGGCCTGGATCACACCCCGGTGCAACCGGGCGAGAAGCGCGTCTTTGGCGAACAACTCGGGCCGGGCCGCGCCAGCCGTGCCATGGCGATCGTGCATATCGCCATCGCCGACGCCGTCAGCGCGATCACGCGTGAGTTCCAAAGCTACACCGGCGTGCAATCAACACAGGTGCCGGTCTCAATGAATGCCGCAATCGCGCAAGCCGCTCACGACGCGCTCGTCGCGCTTTATCCGTCACAGAAGGACACATTCGACAGCGACCTGGCCACCGATTTGGCTGCGATTAAAAATCAACGCGCGAAAAACAACAGCGTCGCCCTCGGTCAGCAGGTCGCTTCCGCGCTGCTCGCGCTGCGCGCGGGCGACGGCTCCGAAATCCCGGAGCCGGTGCTCGGAGTCGATTGGTTCACGAGCGATGAACCCGGTCATTGGCGGCAGGACCCGATCGGTCAGCAGCCGATCGCCCTCGGGGCGCATTGGGGCGAGTGCAAACCGTTCGTGCTCGCTTCAAGCGATCAATTCCGCGTGCCGGCGCCGCCGGACATGACGAGCGATGATTACACGGTCGCCTACAACGAAGTGAAGTCGTTAGGCGGCGACGGCATCGTCACGCCGACCGATCGCACCGATGACCAAACATTCATCGGCGTTTTTTGGGCCTACGACGGAACCCCGAGTCTGTGCGCGCCGCCGCGGCTCTACAATCAGATCACCGTCCAGCTCGCCGATCAAAAACACCTGAACATTGTCGATCTTGCCCGGCTGCTCGCGCTCATGAACACCGCCATGGCCGACGCCGGCTTCGCCGTCTGGGAATCCAAATATTACTGGGATTTCTGGCGACCGATCGGCGGAATTCGTGAATCCGATCCGGGCACAGGCAAGACTGGCAAGGGCGATGGTAACCCCGACACCATCGGCGATGTAAACTTCACTCCGCTCGGCGCGCCCGCCAGCAATCTTACTGGACCCAACTTCACCCCGCCCTTCCCCGCTTACCCCAGCGGTCACGCCGGCTTCGGCGGCGCCATCTTCCAAACGTTGCGTCGCTTCTTCGGCACCGACACGATCACGTTCACGTTCGTGTCCGACGAATTCAACGGCATCACCAAAGACAATCAAGGCAACGTGCGTCCCTACATGCCCCGCACATTTACAAGTTTGTCGCAAGCTGAAGACGAAAACGGCCAAAGCCGCATTTACCTCGGCATCCACTGGAGCTTCGACAAAATCCAAGGCATCGCCCAAGGCGAACAAGTCGGCGATTACGTTTTCGATCACGCGTTCATGCCGACGCGGCAATGACGCAGGTGCTGTAGCGGCCGTCCACGACCGTCGCAATTTCGAATCAACGCATCGAACTCTTTGACGATAGTTTCCCGGGCAAAAAGGCAGTTCGCGGCCAAGCAGTCGCAGAAATTGCGATGAGAATAATGCGACGGTCAGAGACCGCCGCTACAGATCGTCGGGTCGACAGAGTCTCGCCCTACCGACAGAAGTTTATGAACTCGCGGGCTCAAGCTGCGCCACAGGTACAAATTCGCTCTCACGCAGGATGACCGGTTTCGTGCCGCGGATGAGTTGATACCACTGCACGGCGGAGCCGAGGACGATCAGGAAAACGAGGAGAAGGAAGAACGTGGCAACAAGCGCGTCGAAGCGCCAAACACCGGCCTGGCGGATGAGCTCGGCGGCTTTCGTTGGATCGACAATTTGTGATGCTTGCTCGACGAGCGATTGCGCGCCGCTTAGGAAACCGAGCTTCGGGTTCGCCGATAAAATTTTGAGGTAACCGGCCGAAAATGTCACGGCGCACATAAAGCACAGCGGCACGAGCGTAATGAAAACGTATCGCGCCTTCTGCATTTTGATCAGGATGGTCGTGCACAAACAGAGCGCGATGACTGAGAGCAGTTGATTCGCAAGCCCAAACAACGGCCAGAGCGTATTGATCCCGCCGAGCGGATCGATCACCCCCTGATACAAAAACCATCCCCATGCTGCCACCAGCGCGAGGCTCGTGAAAAAATTCACCGTCCACGAGCGCGTGTTGCCGAGCGGTCGCCACACGTTGCCTAACATGTCTTGTAACAAAAATCGTCCTACGCGCGTCCCGGCATCGAGCGTCGTCAGGATAAAGAGCGCTTCGAACATGATCGCGAAGTGATACCAAAGCGCGAGCGCCGTCGGTCCGGCGGAGATGCGCGCGAACATGTGAGCCATGCCGACCGCAAACGTGGGCGCGCCACCGGCGCGATTGAACATCGTTTTTTCGCCCAGATTCTGCGCCAACATCGACATATCGTTTTCCGTCACGGGAAAACCGGCCGCGGAAACAGTCGCGACCACTTCCGCGGGCGCGCCTTTCATGTTGATGGAGAAATATTCGCCCGGCTGGATAACGCACGCGGCAATCATTGCCATCAGCGCCACCATCATTTCCGTCACCATCGCGCCGTAGCCGATGTCGCGGATCCGCGATTCGCGCCCGATCATCTTCGGCGTCGTTCCCGAAGCGATCAGCGAATGAAATCCCGAGACCGCACCGCAGGCGATCGTGATGCAAACGAACGGGAACACCGGCCCGGCAAAGACAAGACCGGAGCCGTCGATGAATTTTGTCAGTGCCGGCATTTGCAGCGTCGGATGAATGACAATTACTGCGACCGCGAGCGCCGCGACCGTTCCCAATTTCAAAAACGTGCTCAGATAATCGCGCGGCGTCAGCAGCATCCACACCGGCAACACCGACGCCGCCAGGCCGTAAGCCATGATCGCAAAGGCCAGCCACGTCGCGTCCTGTCGGAACCACGCTTCAATCGCCGGATAATGAGAAAGGAACTGTCCGCCCCAAACACCGAACGCCAATCCAAGCAGTCCAAAAATCGTCACCGCGGTCACGTTCACTTTCCCACTGCGCAACCCAATCCCCATGATGAGCGCGACCGGGATCGTGACGGCAATCGTGAACACGCCCCACGGACTTTTCGCCAGCGCCTGCACAACGACGAGCGCGAGCACGGCGAGCAAAATAATCATGATCGCCAGCACGCTAATGAGCGCGAGCGCGCCGACGCCGCGACCGATTTCGTCCTTCACCATTTGGCCGAGGGTCTTGCCCCCGCGACGCACCGATGCGAAGAGCACAATCATATCGTGCACAGCGCCGCCCAGTGTAGCGCCGATCAAAATCCAAAGTGTGCCGGGCAGAAAACCAAATTGCGCTGCCAGCACCGGACCGACCAGCGGCCCCGGCCCAGCGATCGCAGCGAAATGATGACCGAACACCATCCAGCGATTCGTCGGCACGAAATCTTTGCCGTCGTTTTGCACCACCGCCGGCGTCGCGCGCTCGTCATTGAGCACGAGCACCTTTGCCGCCAGCCACTTACTGTAAAACCGATAGCTGATGGATAGAGCGCATAATCCGGCGACGACGAGCCACAGCGCATTGATCTGT
>DATDFJ010000076.1:0-9096 GCA_036522675.1 Chthoniobacterales bacterium
CGTCAGTTGCAGGTGGCGGAGGGCCAGATGCGCCTGCCCCAACTGAGTACTGGTGAGGTGCTCAATCTCCAGAAACAAATCCTTGACCTCCGCGAACAGCTCCACGAGCTTTCCGCCGCGTTTTCGTCTGCCCGGGAGGCCGATAGTTAAGTTGTCGATCTAAAGGGCAGCCAAACCGAACGTCTCAGTCAAATCCTTAACCGCTCCAACTTGGCCAGACATTCGACACGAAAGGCAGGGAGACGCCGAGCGCGAGCAACGAGAGCGAAGTCGAAGCGCCTTTCTCGGCCGACGGGCGGCAAAAACTCCGGGCTCTGGCGGAAAAGAAATGGCCATCACAAATTGCGCGTTGCACGAGCGCGGCGAAACGGCGCAGTCAATCAGACGCGCGGTCGCATCAGCCTGAAGCCGCCAGGAGCGAAAGCGTCCGCGATTTCGGAGCTTCAAATCGAAGGCGAAATCCACGGCCCGATCCGGGAGCTGATCAAGCTTGCCAAGGAACAAGGCTATCTCACGTTCGACGATCTGAACGAGGCGTTACCTGATGGGATCACCGATGCGAACGACCTGGACGCAATTCTTACCCGGCTGCGCCGGATGGAAATCGACATTATCGAAGCGTCAGAGGTCGATCGCTACAAGGACGTCAAAAAGGACCTGGAAGAGGAGGACGAAGAGGAGAAACCGGAGACCAAACTCGACATTCTGGATGACCCAGTGCGGATGTATCTCAAGCAGATGGGCCAGGTGCCGCTGCTCACCCGCGAGCAGGAGGTCGAGATTTCCAAGCGCATCGAGGAAGCCGAAAACATGGTGCAGAAGCACATCAATCGCTTCGGCTTCATCGCGCGCGCTCATCTCGATCTGGCCCAGAAGCTGACGGAGGGCCGGGAGCGATTTGATCGCGTCATCCTCGACAAGAAAATCGAGAGCCGCGAACGCTACATGAAGATGTTGCCGCGCTTGTGCAAGCACGTCGAAAAGCTGAGCGCGTCGATCACCCAGCTATATGGCCAGCTCTCACGCAGCGGTCCCAAAAAAGACAGCAAGAAATGGAAGGCCTTTCACCGCGCCATGGCCTCGCTCCAGAAATTTTATCCGCGGTTCTATTTCAAACAGAAGGTGACCGAGGAATTCGTTCATTTGGCAGACGAGGCTTACTGCACGTCGATTTATCTGGAGGGTGAGCTGGAAAAGCACCCCCGTGATCGAAAAAAACGTGCGGTCGTCATGGCCAAGATGCGCGATTTGGAAAAGAACGTCTGGCTCTCGCTGGATACGTACGCAGAGCAATATCGGGCGCTCAAAGATTGGCTGCGCCAGGCGCTCCGGGCCAAAACCGAAATGGTCGAGGCCAACCTGCGCCTGGTCATCTCGATCGCGAAAAAGTATACGAACCGCGGCCTGTCATTTCTCGACCTGATCCAGGAGGGGAACATGGGTCTGATGAAAGCGGTGGAAAAATTTGAATACCGGCGGGGCTACAAATTCTCCACCTACGCGACGTGGTGGATCCGCCAGGCGATCACCCGCTCAATCGCCGATCAGGCGCGCACGATTCGTATCCCGGTGCACATGATCGAGACGATCAACAAACTGATGCGCGTGCAAAAACAGCTCGTCCAGGAATACGGCCGCGAACCTACGCCGGAAGAAGTGGCCGAGGAGATCCTGCTCCCGGTGGATCGCGTCCGCGCCGTGCTCAAAATGGCGCAGCAACCGATCTCGCTTCAGTCACCGGTCGGCGAAAGTGAAGAGACAAACTTCGGCGACTTCATCGAAGACAAAGGCGCGGAGAATCCGTGCGACATGACGGCGGTCGTTTTGTTGAAGGAAAAAATCAAAGACGTTCTCGAAACATTGACCGATCGCGAACGCCAGGTCCTGGAGCAACGTTTCGGCTTGGTCGATGGCTACAGCCGGACACTTGAGGAGGTCGGGCGGCAATTTCGTGTGACCCGTGAACGCATCCGCCAGATCGAAGCGAAGGCGTTGCGGAAAATGCGTCATCCAACTCGGATCCGGCAGTTGGAAGGTTTTCTGGAAGCGCCGGAGGTCTGAGTCGTCGCTCGTGGCGGACGGTTGAGGTCAGCACTTGCGGGCTGGTTTTTTGGCGCAACTTTGCTAGTGGTAGCCAGTTAAATTGGCCGGAACAATGAAACGCGAAGATGACGAGCAATTGTGGCAGCTGCTTGGCCGCGCGGCCGAGTACAAGCCTTCCCCATTCTTCGCGCGCAATGTTCTGCGAGAAATCCGGCAGGATCGGCGCACGCCCGGAACTGCGGGCGCGTGGTTAAGCTGGCGCAGGCTTCTTCCGGCTTCGGCCGCGCTTGGCGCGATTGTAGCCGGCATTCTCGCGCTGCAACATCCAATCAAACCGCAGGGTCAGCCCGGAGGCGATGCCGACGTGGTGGCAAAAATCGATCCCCAAGACTACGACGTCGTCGCCGATCTGGACGATTTGCTTGCTACCGACGATAACGGTCTGTGGGACGACAACTCAAATTCTACTTTGTAAGCGCAGCCGTTGCGCTGTCGATCTCGACGGCGGCCGGCAGTTTTGCCCAGGGCCCGCCGCCGCCGTACGGTTTGCACCGTAAATACAGACCCACGCCCGGTGTGCGCGAGCGATGGTCGACTCTTCCGCCCGACGAGCGACAGGTGTTCACCAAAAACGCCGAACGCTGGTTGCGCATGAGTCCTCAAGAGCAGCAGGTGCTGCGGGAACGGGAAAAAGTCTACCGCAAGCAGTTGCAAAAAGAAGCCGATGCCATGATGCGTCAATCGGGTCTGCAACTCGACCGCGATGCGCGGGAACGGTTCGAGAACCGTTACTGGCTCGAGCGCCGGAAAATGGAACGCGACCTTCGCAAGGAAATTGAATCGCGGCGGCAACAGCAGTTGCCGGCACTAAGCGAGCGATTGAAAAGCGAATTCCAAGGCCGTCAAGGGCCCGGCACTAGATCGACATCCACTCCCGCCGCGCCCCGGCACTAGACGCTGCGTTTACCACCAAACACGGTGAAAACGGCGGTGCCGCGGTATGAACACTCGGTGTCCGTGCCACCAATAGAAGCTGGGGCCAACGTAAACGCCGCCGTAATAGGGATAAGGATAGGGATATGGGTAAGGGGGATAGGGATATGGATAGCCGATCGGCACGCCAATGCCTACGCCCACCGAAACACCCGCTTGCGATGGCGTCGAAGCAAATCCAAAGCCCGAGGCAATTAGTCCGATCAACAAAAGTTTTTTCCAATTCATGCTGTAACCTCCGGGACATTTAACTCTGTGCGAGGATAAAAGTTTCTCAAATTATTTGCGGAAACTATTTGGCCCAATCACTGGATGATCCAGTGATGCAGATGCTTTGCCCCACTCGTCTGTAGCTGATATGCCCCAAATGCGCGGCCATCGCAGTGCGCACAACCCCCCGTCCGCCGAATGCGATCACCGGACCGCCGGTCAAAATAGGGGCAACATAGATTTGGACTTTGTCGACCAGCGCGGCGTCGAGGGCCGCCCCGAGCACTTGCCCACCGCCTTCGATCAGGACGCTCAGGATTTCTTTCCTACCGAGATCTGCGAGCACAGCTGCCAGCGACATCTGCCGATAAACCAGAGTGCGCCGCGACCATCGGTCGCGAAACAAGCGCGCCATCTTTGGCAGCTTGCCCGATCGCGTAACGACTGCGCGCCACGGTTGCCGTACGCCGGAAAGTCCGCGCAACGTTAGTCGCGGGTTATCGGCGCGGACTGTTTCTGCGCCGATAAGGATGGCCTCGACCTGCGCCCTCAGCTGATGCGAATGGCGGCGGGCCACTGCATCGGTGATCCAGCGCGGTTCGCCTTCGCGCCGGCTCAACCTGCCGTCCAAACTCATGCCGCATTTGGCGATCACAAACGGTCGCCGTGTCACGATCCATTTGTTGAATGCTTCGTTGAGACGTCGACAATCTTCGCCCAAAACACCGGTCCTTACCTGTACGCCTGCACTTTGCAGTTGTGGGACCGCTCGCCCATGGTGCCGCGGATTCACATCGAGCGCGCCGATTACAACGCTTCGCACACCAGCTTTGATGAGCTCGGTTGTGCAAGCGGCGGTGCGCCCGCGCGTCGAGCAAGGCTCGAGCGTTACGTACAAAATCGCATCCGGAGGTACGCGACTTCCAAAATTCCGCAGACACGCAACCTCAGCGTGGGGCGCGCCGGCGCGACGATGATAGCCTTTTGCGACGATGCGGTTGCGCCAGACGAGGACCGCACCTACAGCCGGATTCGGGCTCGTGCGCCCGAGCGCTTTCCTCGCTTCGCGCAAAGCTGCGCGCATGAAACGCTCATCGTGTTGCGAAGCCATCGTGAGCGCGAATATCGATTGCCCGAACAGTTGCGCAATGATCCGCTCGGATGGGCAATTGTGTCTCATTAGGGCGCGAACAATTGGCGGGAGGCGTGACATCGCGACCGGAACGCTCTGCAAACGAGCGCGCGCGATTATCGGCAAGTGCTTGCGACTTCTGCGCTTAGATTGAGTCAATCGCTCGCTTCAATGTTGGCATCGCGCCAGCTTTCCCGGAGCCAGTCAAAATTTCAACCTAGAAAGGAACCTGCTTACATGAGTCTTATTCGCTATCGAACACCTGACGTGGCGGCCTGGCCGTCTTTCGATCGCTGGAGCACGTTGCGAGATGATCTCAACGCGCTGTTTGAGTTGCCGTTCTCGGCCGGATTCGGCCGCCAGGGGCAGCTCTTCAGCGGTTGGTCTCCGGCGCTCGACCTTTATCAGAACAACGACAACGTAATCGCCGTGATCGAACTGCCCGGCATGCGCAAGGAAGAAATTGAAATCTCCCTGCACGACGGCACGCTCACGATCGCGGGCGAGCGCAAGAGTGAAGCTTCCAACGGCGAGAAAGCGGAACGCACCGAGCGTTACGTCGGTAAGTTCCGCCGCAGCATCGCGTTGCCGGTGCGCGTCGACGCCAACAAAGTAAGCGCGACGTATCGCGACGGCATCTTGACGGTGACCCTGCCGAAAGCTGAGGAAGCAAGACCAAAACAGATCCAAGTTCGCGCCGATTAATGGCGCTCGATCGTTTCAACTTTAACTGAAAGGAAAAATTATCCATGAACACAACCGTGCGTGAAGATCGCGAAACCGAAGCGCGCCAGACCGAGCAATTCATCGCTCCGATGGCCAGCGTGATCGAAGAGAACGATGGCTACACGCTCTGGGTGGAGATGCCCGGCGTGAACAAGGAAGGCCTCGAGCTCTCAATTGAAAACAATGAGCTCACCATCGTCGGCCGCCGCTCCTTGCCGGCCATTGACGGCACGCTGATTCATCGCGAATCGCGCTCCGAGAATTTTCGGCGCGTATTCGAGCTCGATCCGTCTATCGATGCCAACAAAATTGGCGCGAAGATGGATCAGGGTATCCTGGCGCTGAGTTTGCCGAAGGCCGAGCACGTCAAGCCGCGCAAGATTACCGTTTCGTAAGATCGAGATCTCCTAGCAAAAAAGCCGCGGACCGTTCGGTTCGCGGCTTTTTCTTTGCGCGCAATGGGCGCCGCCAGCTTTTGTGCTTGGCGAATCTGGTCTCGCCGACTTTAGTTAAGCGACCCGAAACATGGCTAAGACCGCAGAGAAACCCGCCGAGGACAAAGTAACAGCGGCGCGCAACAAGAACCTCGATCTTGCGATTCAGCAGATCGCGAAAGACTACGGTGAAGGCGCGATCATGCGCCTGGGTGACGAGAAGATCGTCGATATCGACGTCATTCCGACCGGAAATATCTTGATCGATCGGGCGCTCGGGGTGGGCGGATTCCCGCGCGGCCGTGTCGTCGAGGTTTTTGGTCCTGAATCTTCCGGTAAAACCACCCTCACTCTCACCGTCATTGCGCAGGCGCAGAAGCGCGGCGGTCTGGCGGCATTCATCGACGTCGAGCACGCGCTCGATCCGCAATACGCCAAGAAGCTCGGCGTTAATCTGGATGATCTCCTCGTATCTCAACCCAGTTCAGGCGAGGAAGCGCTGCGCATCTGTGAGACACTCATCCGCTCCAACTCGCTCGATGTCATCGTGGTTGATTCCGTGGCAGCGCTCGTCACCCGTGCCGAACTGGAAGGTGAGATTGGCGACGCCACCGTCGGGGCGCAAGCGCGATTGATGAGCGCTGCGCTGCGCAAATTGACCGCGCTCATTTCCAAGGCACGCACGTGCTGCGTCTTCACGAACCAGATCCGCGAAAAAATCGGCGTGATGTTCGGCAA
This sequence comes from Chthoniobacterales bacterium, assembly GCA_036522675.1. Taxonomy (GTDB): domain Bacteria; phylum Verrucomicrobiota; class Verrucomicrobiia; order Chthoniobacterales; family UBA10450; genus AV17. The sequence goes on from DATDFJ010000076.1 coordinate 6,277, forward strand.
TCCCGAAACAACTCCCGGCGGAAAGGCGCTGAAGTTTTATGCGAGCGTGCGCATCGATATCCGCCGCATCGGTGCGATCAAACAGCCCGACGGCGTGGTGACCGGCAATCGCACCCGCGTCAAAGTCGTCAAAAACAAAGTCGCCCCGCCGTTCACCGAAGCCGAGTTCGACATCATGTACAACGAAGGCATTTCCCTCACCGGCGCGCTGCTCGACCTCGCACTCGAAAAACAAATCGTCGAGAAGCGAGGCTCCTGGTTGAACTACAAGGGCACGCAGCTCGCCCAGGGCCGCGACGCCGCCAAAGAAGTTTTGAAAAGCGATTCGGCGCTTTACGCCGAGATCGAGTCCGCCGTTAAAGCAAAGCTCGAGGAAGAAAAGAGCTAGAGAGCGTTCTCCTAAGATCGATATGTGGTTTAAAACGTTGGTCCTGACCTTTTGTCTCGGCGTCGCTGTGACGGTCAGCTCAAACGCGCGCTCAAAAAGTAACGCGCCGCAACTCCTGCCCGGTCTGGGTGATGTTCACCACCCGGTCTCGACGACAAATCCAAAGGCACAGCAGTTCTTCGACCAGGGATTGAAGCTGGTTTACGGCTTCAACCATGACGAGGCGCGCCGCTCGTTTCAGCGTGCGGCCGAGCTCGATCCGAAATTGGCCATGGCGTGGTGGGGCGTCGCGCTCACACTCGGCCCGAATTACAATCTGCCGGTCGATCCCGAGCGCGAGAAAGCGGCCTACGACGCCATCCAGCATGCGCTCGCTTTGCAGGACAACGGTTCGGAGCCTGAGCGCGGCTACATCAACGCGCTCGCCGCCCGTTATTCGAACGATCCGCACGCCGATCTCCACGCGCTTGACGTCGCTTACAAGGACGCAATGGCAAAACTCGTCGCGCGTTACCCCGACGATTTGGATGCCGTCACGCTCTATGCCGAAAGCATGATGAATCTCAATCCGTGGAAACTTTGGACTGCGGATGGACGGCCGGCCGAAGGAACGGAGGAAATCGTCGCTACACTCGAATCGGTTTTGAAACGCGACCCGAATCATCTCGGCGCGAACCATTATTACATTCACGCCGTCGAAGCTTCGCGCGACCCCGAACGCGCGCTGCCGAGCGCTGAGCGTCTGGCAAAACTCGCGCCCGCCGCGGGCCATCTCGTGCACATGCCGGCGCACATTTACGCGCGCGTTGGCGATCACGCGGCCTCAGCGCACTGCAACGAACTCGCCGCCGCCGCCGATAAGCGTTTTCTCGCTCAGACAGGCGAACAGGGCGTTTACCCGATGATGTATTACAGCCACAACCTGCACTTTCTCGCTTACGCCGCCTCCATGCGCGGAGATTTTGCCGAGGCGAAAAGCGCCGCCGCAAAACTGGTGGCGAACGTGGCCCCCGGCGTGAAGGCCATGCCGCCTCTGGAAGGTTTTCTGCCAACTCCGATGATTGTATTGTTCGCGTTCGAACATTGGGACGACATCCTCAAATTGCCCGCACCCGATCCATCGCTCCGAATCACGAATGCAGTCTGGCATTCGCTCCGGGGCATCGCGTTTGCAAACACTGGCAACGCGATCGAAGCGCAAAAAGAGCAACAGGCGTTTCACGAAATGGCCGCGAAAATTCCGCCGGACACGATGTACGATCAATTGAACAAGGCGGCCGCAGTTTTCAAAGTTCACGAGCAGCTACTGTCGGCTGCAATTGCCCATTGCCAGCACGATGAGAAAAGCGCGATCGATTCACTCCAACATGCCATCGCTGCCGAGGACGCATTGAACTACAGTGAACCGCCGGCGTGGTATCCGCCGCTGCGCTCAATGCTTGGTCGCCTGTTGGTCGCGAACAAACAACCAGCCGACGCCGAGAAGGTTTTTCGCGCCGATCTCGACCGCAACCCGCGCGATGCGCGCGCCTTGTCCGGTTTACGTGATGCGTTGCGCGCGCAAGATCGACAATACGAAGCCGAGCAGATCGACCGCCAGTTTCGCGCCGCCTGGATCTCTATCACGCCTCGTGCGCGATGAGCTCGGAACTCCGAGGAACCAGCCGATAAAGGCGCGTTTCAGCGAGTGACGCTGAACGCGCGCAGGTACTGGTCCGGCCCGGCGAGATAGAGCCTGCCATTTGCCACCACCGGAACCGCGTTGGCGCACTCGCCCTCGCATCCGGCATAGATCGTGACCGACCAGAGCATTGATCCGTCGCTCGCGTCGAACGCCGCCCATTTTCCATTGAGTGATGATGTATAGACGACACCGTTCGCGACCGTCGGCCCCCAGCCACTGGTCGCCGGCGCAGTCCATACGATCGCACCCGTGACCGCATTCAGCGCTACCAGCCTAGCCTGCGTCACGAATACCAGTCCGTCCGCCACCGCGGGCGCGCCAGTTATTGAAAACGTCAGTACCGGCCTGGCCCATAGCTGCGCGCCAGTCGCCTGATCCACCGCGACCACATTTGGGTAGTCATTGTAGAACAGCATGCCCTGCGACGCCGCCATCGTTCCAGCCGCAGAAGCGCTTTTGCTCCAGAGCTGCGTGCCATCGTTCGCGTCGTACGCCGTCAACGTGTCGTCAGTCCGCATTTGAAAAACTCTCCCGCCGTCAACGACCGGCGCCTGGTCGTAAACACAGCACGACCCCGGAGCCGACCAAATCAGAGCGCCTGTCGCCGCGTCGAGTGCGTTCAACGTTCCGTCGAAACTCGCAACATAGAGCACACCCTCTGCGAACGTCGGCGACGCGCGTACCTCGGATGCGACCGACGACCTCCAAACGATCGCTCCTGTCTGCGCATCATATGCCAACAGCGGTT
>DATDFJ010000077.1:0-4790 GCA_036522675.1 Chthoniobacterales bacterium
ATGATCGTGATCGCGGTCCTTTCAATCCCGTTCGTGTTTTATTTCGTCAAGACGGATTACAGCGCGATTCGGCCGGATGAGTTTGTGCATATGTATGGCCGCACCATCACACAGGTGGAAGCAGGCCGGTACGCGCGGCTGTTCGGGCTGGCACAGGCGCTGGGCATGTCGGAATTTCTCCAGGAGCTGACCGGCGGCGCCGACCGCGATCCGGAGGGGCGAGCGGTCGTCGAGTTCATTATTAATCTGCAAATCCTGCGGCACGAAGCCGAGCGGCTCGGCATCCAACCCGCATCATCGCAGATCGTCGAGCGAGTGCGCAACCTGCCAGCGTTTCGCGGGCCGGCTGGGTTCGACATGAACAAGTACAGCGAGTTTGTCCAGAATGTGCTCTCGCCCAACGGTCAGACCGAAGCGCAGATCGAGGATGTCGTGCGCGACGCGCTTGCGCTGGAGCGAATCAAACAACTGGTCATCACTGGGGTCGGCGTTTCGGAGTCCCAGGTGAAAACCGATTTCGAGAAACTATACGCCAAGCTTTCCGTCACGTTGATCCGATTATCGACCGCTGATCTCGCCAAGGATGTGAAAGTTACGGATGAGGAAGTCTGGAAATATTACGAGCAGCACAAAGCGGAACTGAAAAGCTCGGAGAAACGCAAAGTAGATTTCGTCAAGCTCGCGTTCACTCCCGAGCAAACGAAATTGACCGGCAAAGAGCGGATCGACGCGCTGCAGAAGCTGGCCGATCGCGCCAATGATGCCAGTCAGGCGCTCCTGGAAAAAGGCGCCGATTTCCAGCAGGTCGCGGCGAAATTTCAATTGCCGGTGCAAACAACTCCCGAATTCACTCGCGTCGATCCCGATCCGGAATTTCGCAAGGATCCGCAGTTGAGCACGGCTGCGTTTAAGCTCACGCCGCAAGATCCAATCAGCGATCCGATCCAAGTCGGCGACGGTTTTTACATTTTGCATCTGGCCGGGATCGTGGAGGCGCGCCCGCTCACGCTGGAGGAAGCAAAGCCGCAAATCGCCGACACAATCCGCAACCAGCACACGCGTGAGCGCCTGATGGCGAAAGGGGAGGAAATCGTCCAACAGCTGCGCCAGGCAGCCGCATCGAGTCAGCCGCTCGCGGCCGTCATTGAAAAAGCTGGAGCCAAATCCGAGAAGTTATCTCCTTTTTCCCTCGTTGCCGAAGCAACCGACAAATCGCAGGAACAAAAACCGGATTCAACCGAGCTGCTCATGGTAAAAAATGCCGTCGCCGATCTCGAGCCCGGCGGCATCAGCGATTTGTTTCCGCTCGGCGATGGCGCAGCCATTGCCATTGTCGACAAACGTGAACCACCGGACCCAGCCAAATACGCCGAGCAGAAAACTGCGTTCGAGCTACGCTTTCTCACGAACATGCGGCTGGTCGCTTTCCGCGAATGGTTGCGTGATCGCGCCCGTGACGCCGGCCTGCAAACTTCTCGCGCGCAAGGCTAGGATCGACATGTTTTGGGAAATCAGGCTGCCAGCCTGACTCGGCGGGCGCGCAGCTTGCCCGCCCTTCCACCATTTGCGATTCGTGCGCATTCGCCGCTGGTCGCGTCGCGTTCCAGCGATAATTGGCCTCTTATTCGCAGCCACCTCGTCCTCGGCAGTTGTTGTTGATATTGTAGCTCGTTTGGGCGAACGCGTAATGGTTGTTCTCTGCACAATGCCGACGCGCGATGAGATTTTCGACGATGCAAACGGCGACCTCGCGGTTGGCGAGCTCGAGAGCGCTGTCGAAAAGTACCGCCACTGCGTCGAGCTCGACGCCCAGTTTTTCGACGGCTGGCATGCCCTCGGCATGGCGCTGATGAAACTCGGCCGCTTCAAGGAAGCGATCGAAGCGGGCAAAAAAGCCGTCGCGTTAAAACCCAATGACCAGATCGGCTGGACGAGCCTGTCTTTGTTTTACAATCGCGCCGGCAACATCAAAGAGGCCGAAGCCGCTGGAACAAAGGCGAAGATCATCTCCTGGGGCGGCAAGATCACACCGGAATAAAGGGGACGCGCATCTTCTGGTCGAAAATTGCTTGACATCAGAACTTTCAGGATTTACTGAAAGTCATGAAAGAAGCGAAATCGGCCGACCTCCTTCGCGAAGCGCGGGATGAGTTTGTCAGTCAATGGGGGGCCATCGGGAGCGCTTGGGGAATCAATCGGACGATGGCCCAGATCCATGCGCTCTTGATCACTGCGCCCGCACCGCTGAGCACCGACGATGTGATGACGGAACTGAAGATCAGTCGCGGTAATGCCCACAGCAATCTTCGCGACCTTGTCAGCTGGGGTCTGGTTCGCAGCGTGGTTCGCAAAGGCGAACGCAAAGAATTCTTCGAGGCCGAAAAGGATGTCTGGCGAATGTTTTGTATCGTCATTCGCGAACGCCGCCGCCGCGAGCTGCGACCGGCTTTGGCTGTCCTGAAAGATTGCAGCGAGCGCACGAGAGGACTGAAGGGCAACGACGCTCTCGCTTTCAACAGGCAGCTCAACGCACTCAGCGATTTTCTTCAACTGGCTGACCGCGTAATCACCAAGTTCTCGCAATCCGAGCAAAGCAAAATGATCCCGTGGGCTCTGAGATTTCTGAAATGAAAATCATAAACCAAGAAAGGAAACTGCCATGACACCAATCGTTTGGACTTACATCGTTTACATCGCCCTGAGCATTCCGCTGACAGTTTGGGTTGCGCACACGCTCCACAAGAACGGCCGCGTGTTCCTGGTGGATTCGTTTCAGGGAAACGAACAACTGGCCGACTCCGTGAATCATTTGCTGGTCGTCGGCTTTTACCTGATCAACATCGGTTACGTCGGGCTCGCTCTGAAAGAGGGCGTGGCGCCGGTAGATCTGCGCGAAGTTCTCGAGATGATCAGTCGCAAGATCGGTGTCGTCATGCTTGTGCTCGGCGGCATGCATTTCTTCAACATTCTCGTGTTTTCGAAAATACGTCGGCGCGCGCTTTTGCATTCCGCGCCACCGCCCCTTCCGCCACAGGCTCACGTCACCGTCGCCGCGCAATGAAACATCTTTACGTTCTGTTCGACGCGGAATGCGAGTTGTGCGTTCGATGTCGTAATTGGCTGAGGAAGCAAGTGGCTTTCGTGCCGCTTGTCTTCATCCCACTCCAATCGCCGGAAGTGCAGAAGCGATTTCCGAGAATCGATGCGCTCAATCCGCGCGAACAACTTCTGGTTATTTCGGACGACAGCTCTGTTTACCGTGGCGCGTCCGCCTGGATCATGTGTTTGTGGGCATTGCAAAAGTATCGCGAACACGCGCAACGCTTGGCGCATCCCGTCTTGCTGCCATTCGCGCAGCGGGTTTGTGAATTGCTCTCACGGAACCGCTTCTATTTGTCCGACGTCTTGTTTCGCCAAAATGCCGAGGGCGCGGCGCACAAACTGGCCGCTCATTACGCGCTGCACAAAGCGAGCTGGCAGAGCGCTACATGTCCCAAATGAAGATTGTCATTCCTGGCGGCACTGGACAGATCGGCAACATTCTTTGTCGATCTTTCGCCGCTGCTGGCGATGAAGTCGTTGTCTTAACTCGAAATCCTCGGCCGGACTCTCGATTTCGATTCGTGCAGTGGGATGGAAAAACTCTTTGCAATTGGACGCAGGAAATCGAAGGCGCCGATGTCGTGATCAATCTCGCCGGCAAGAGTGTGAATTGCCGTTACGGAAAAAAGAATCGGCGCGACATCATGGACTCGAGAGTCGATTCAGTCCGCGCGATTCGGCGCGCGATCGAGAAGGCGAAGCGACCGCCGCGAGTTTGGTTACAAGCGGCCACGGCGACGATTTACGCGCATCGATTTGATGCGCCCAATGATGAGCTCGCGGGGATAATCGGCGGCGCTGAGCCGAACGCTCCCGATACCTGGCGGTTCAGCATCGACGTCGCGAAAGCGTGGGAATCCGCGGTGACGGAATCAGGGCCATTGCCGCGTACCCGTATCGTGATCATGCGCTCCGCAATGACAATGAGTCCCGACCGTAGCGGAATTTTTGCGCATCTGCTCGGACTCGTTCGACTCGGGCTCGGCGGCCGCGCGAGCGATGGTCGCCAATTCATCTCCTGGATTCACGAATTCGATTTCATCCGCGCGGTCCGCTTCTTGATCGACAACGACGAGCTCGACGGGGTCTTTAATGTTTGTTCACCCAATCCGCTGCCGAATTCGGAATTTATGCGCGAGCTGCGCCGCGCGTGGGGAATGAGAATCGGTTTGCCGGCGACAAAATGGATGCTTGAAGTCGGCGCGTTTTTTATGCGAACCGAGACAGAGCTGATTCTGAAGAGTCGCCGCGTCGTGCCCGCTCGATTACTTCAACATGGATTCGAATTTGATTTCCCCTATTGGTTGGATGCAGCCAAGGAACTTTGCGCGCGATACTCCAAGAGCGCCAAAATCGCGCAGGAGCGGAAGTAAGATCCAAATCCCAAAGAGGCTCCAAGCCCGAATATCCAAAAACACCCAAAGGATTGTTTTGGAATTTGGTGATTGGGATTTCTTTGGAGCTTGGGGTTTGGGATTTGGGATTTCCGCCGCGGAATAACTGATAACTGATAACGAATAACCGCAGCAGCTTAATAGCTGCTGCTTACCAGATGTTCACGCGCTTGTCCGCGGCGCGCACCATCGGCGAGCCGTCGGGGATATTGAACGCTTTCTGGAACTCGGGCAGATCGGAGAGCGGACCATTCACGCGATAATGCGCGGGTGAATGGGGATCGACGTTCAGGC
>DATDFJ010000078.1:0-4236 GCA_036522675.1 Chthoniobacterales bacterium
CGCCAAGAATGGCGCGCTCACATTGGTTCGCAGGGAGGCGCGGGTCAACGTTGCCATCGATCACTTTTTTGAATCGCTTGCCGAAGAATGTGGATCGCGCGCGATCGGCATCGTGCTCTCCGGCACCGGCAGTGACGGCACTGCCGGATTGGGCGCGATCAAAGCCGCCGGCGGCCTGACCTTCGCTCAAAGCGAAGAGAGCGCGAAGTTCGACGCCATGCCGCGGAGCGCGATCCGCGCCGGCTTTGCCGATCTTGCGCTCACGCCGCGCGAAATCGCGGACGAGATCGACCGCGTCTCCAATCATCCGTATATCCGCCGGCCGTCGAGTGATCCGGAGGCGGCCGAAAGGGCTGCTTACAGGCAGGCCGACGATCTCGGCCGAATTTTTCTTTCTCTAAAAAAAGCAACGGGCGTCGATTTCAGCTCCTACAAGGAAAGCACCTTGCTTCGACGAATTCAGCGACGGATGGCGGTGCACCGGATCGAGAAGATCAGTCAATACGCGCGGTTTTTGCGCGACAGCAAAAAAGAAGTCTCAGCTCTCTTTGACGATTTGCTTATTAACGTGACTCGCTTTTTCCGCGACGAAGCGGTCTTCCGCGCATTGAAGAGGCGTTTCCTGCCGGGGCTGCTTAAAAATAAAAGCAAAGATCGACAGCCGGAGTTGCGCGCGTGGGTCCCGGGTTGCGCGACCGGTGAAGAAGTTTATTCGCTGGCCATTTGTATTCTGGAAGCGCTCGGGGCCAAGCCTGCCAAAATGCAGATCCAGATTTTTGGGACCGATCTGAGCGACTCGGTGATCGAGCATGCGCGGCTTGGGATTTATTCCAGCGCGATTGAGAAGGGCGTCTCACGCGCGCGATTGAAAAGGTTTTTTGTCAAGCGCGACGGCAGTTACCAAATCCATCAGAACGTGCGAAACATCTGCACGTTCGCCCGGCAAAACATCTGCGCCGATCCGCCATTTTCCCGGATCGACATCATCAGCTGCCGCAACGTGCTCATTTATTTGAACCCGGATTTGCACAAGCGTTGCATCCCGCAGTTTCATTACGCGCTCAATCCCGGCGGCTATTTGATTCTGGGGCCGGCCGAATCAGTCGGCCTTTACGAGGAGCTTTTCAAACCGGTGGACAGGAAAAACAAGATTTATGCGAAGCTGGCGGGGGCAACGCCGCGCACGGCCGAGTTCATTCCGCAGCGCGGACTTGATCTCGCCCATCTCGCCGGAAGATCGACAAGCCTGAATTTCGGGAGCGAGCTTTTGAAAGTGGCCGACCGGATCATGCTGAGCGCGTACGCGCCGGCAGCGGTTGTGATCGATCAAAACATGCAGGTGCAGCAGTTCCGAGGTGAAACCGATTTGTTTCTCGAGCACGCCCCCGGCCCGGCGACATTCAATCTCCTCCAACTGGCGCGACAGAGTCTGGTGCCGGATTTACGGGCCACCATTCATCGCGCGATCAAAACGGACAAGGCCGCCCGGAAAGAACGAGCGAAAGTGCGACTCGGCGGCAAAAACTACGAAATAAATATTCAGGTTGTGCCGTTCAAGGTTCCCGGCTCCGACAAACCGTGGTTGCTGGTCATTTTTGATGAGACAACCAAGGCAGCGAAGCGCGAGAAACTGCCGAAACCGCTCGGGAAAACGGCCACCGAACGCGAGCTGGGTGAGTTGCGGCGCGAGCTGGCCGCTTCCAAGGAATCGTTGCAAGCCATCATCGAAGAACAGGAAGCGACCAATGAGGAATTGAAGTCGGCCAATGAAGAGATCGAGTCGAGCAACGAAGAGCTGCAATCGACCAATGAAGAACTGGAAACGGCCAAGGAAGAATTGCAATCAACCAACGAAGAGCTGACCACGCTGAACGAGGAGCTGAGCAACCGAAATCTCGAGATGATGCAATTGACCAGCGAGCTGAATAATCTGCTGGCCAGCATTCAAATGCCGATCGTGATGGTAGACAATGCTTTGACGGTGCGACGGGCAACGCCGGCCGCGCGCGGCGCCTTTAATATTTTGCCGACCGACATCGGACGTCCCTTGATCGAGCTCCGGCCGAACATCGATGTGCCCGACCTCGAAAACATTTTGCAAGACGTAATCGAGACGTTGAGCGCGCGGGAGCGGAAAGTGCGAGACAGGCAAGGCCGGGATTACCTTCTGCGGATTCGGCCTTATCGAACAACCGATAACAAGATCGACGGCGCCGTTCTCACTCTCATCGACATGGATGGAAACAGCCACGGCGCATCGTCGAAGAACCGAAAGCGCGGCGCGCGCGCAAAACAGGCAGTTACGACCCGATGAGAAACGGAAGAAAAACTGGCCGGAAGGAAAAACGAGCGCGGCGTAACGGCGCCAGGCTCCATTCCAGCCGCCGGCGTGACCGCGCCTCCTCCGTGCATCGATTGCGTCAGCCGAAAAGCGACCTCGAATCGGTCATTCAACGGTACGTGGATCTTTACGATTTTGCGCCGGTCGCTTACGTGAGCTTTGACCGCGCCGGGCGAATCGAAGAAGCGAACCTGGCGGCGACCGAGCTTCTCGGTGTTTCGCGCGATTTGGTAATCGGCCGGCCGTTCGCGTTTTACGTCGCCGACCTGGATTCATTTCTAAAGCACCTGCTCCATTGCCGCACGTCGCAGCAACAGGTCGAAACCCGGTTGCAGCTCAAGCCAAAAAACAAGCACCCTATTCCGGTTCAATTATTCAGCACACCGATCACTTCGACGTCAAAAGACGGTGCGCTGCTTTATCAAACGGCGATTGTCGATCTAAGCGAACGCGAGCGCGCGGAGGAGGCGTTGCGGCGTTCGGAGGAACGTTATCGAACGTTGTTCGATCTCGTGCCGGTCGCGATTTATGTCTGCGACGCGGATGGAACTATTAAGGAATACAACAAACGCGCCGCCGAGCTCTGGGGACAAGAACCGGGGAATAACGGACAGGGTCCGAGATTTTGCGGATCGTACAAAATTTTCCATCCCGACGGGCGGCCGATGCCGCACGAGAAATGTCCGATGGCGCGGGTGCTTCGCGGTGAAAAACTCACGCCGAAGGACTTGGAAATCGTGGTCGAAACGCCAAATGGCGAGCGTCGGGACGTGGTTCCATCACCACACGTCTTAAGGGACAGTCGCGGAAAAATTACGGGGGCGATCAATTGTCTTTTCGATATTAGCGATCGCAAGCGCTCCGAAACAGACGCTCTCCATCTGGCGGCGGTCGTTCAATCTTCGCACGATGCAATCGTTGCGAAAGACTTGAACGGCATCATCACCGATTGGAACCAAAGCGCGGAACGAATTTTCGGATACAAACCGGAAGAGATTATCGGGAAATCGATTCTGATGTTGATCCCGCCGGATCGACACGATGAAGAAACAAAAATCATCCGGCGTATTCGCCAGGGAAAATCGATCGACCATTACGAAACAGTCCGGCGGCGCAAGGACGGGACATTGGTAGACGTTTCGTTGACCATCTCTCCGATCAAGAATCTCCGAGGCAAGATTGTCGGGGTTTCCAAAATTGCCCGCGACATTACGCGACAAAAAAACACCGAGCGGCGTCTGGCCGAGCAAGCGCGTCTGCTCGACCTCAGTAACGAAGCGATCCTGGTGCGCGACCAGTACGACCGAATCACCTACTGGAACCGCGGCGCCAAGGAAATTTACGGCTATTCGGCCGGGCAAGCGCTGGGCAAGATCAGCCACGAACTATTAAAGACACGATATTCCGAACCATTGGAACGCATTAACGCCAAGCTCGAGCGCGAGGGCCGCTGGAGCGGCGAGCTCACTCACCAGCGCAAGAATGGGACGGAGGTTGTCGTCATGAGTGATTGGGCCGTCGATCGAGATCATCGCGGCAAGCGCGCATTTATTCTCGAAACCAACTCCGACATCACCGCGCGCAAAGCAGCCGAAGTAGCGTTACAACGCTCCAAAGCAATGCTGGAAAAACTAGTGCTCCACCGCACCCGGGCTTTGCGCACAGCCAACGCCGAATTGGAAAGCGAAATCCGGCGGCGCAAGGGACTGGAGGGTGAGATCCTTGCCATCAGCGACCGCGAGCAACAGCGGCTTGGCCAGGAATTGCACGATGGCCTGTGTCAGCAATTGACCGCGATTAGTTTCATGGCGCACTCCAGTGCACTGCGGCTGAGGAACCATCGGGTCATCGAAGTTGAAGACATCGAAAAGATCGCCCGCCTAATCAGCGGCACC